>CAMDQN010000251.1 GCA_945905925.1 Singulisphaera sp. GP187 | reverse complement strand
GCCTGTCGGATCTGTGCGAAGTTGTCCACCGTGAGCATCCTCCACCCCCTGCGCGGGCGGGGTTGATGTACCCGTCCCGCGTCAGGGGCTGTGCTACGGTGTCTTCCTTTTCAAAGCTGAAATGTCTTCCGACTCAACGCTGATTACCAAACGCGAAGCGAATCGCTTCGACCCGACGTTCGACCTCGATCAAGACGACCTCGAAGACGACGTGTTCGACGCGGACGCGTTGGACGGGGGACTTTTCGACGACGTCCAACCGGAAGCTGTGTGGGGCTGAGCGGGGATGATCACGGCCAGCACGTCATGCACGGCTGGCCGTGGTTCTGGAGATAACGGTTTCTTACCTTCCGTGAACTCAACAGAGCAACCGGGCCGAGGCAGGGGGCACCGGAACCTTGCGGAGCCACAGCGGCCCCCAAGTATCTTCCATGTGTACTCGAAAAATGCGTGATTCGATTCTGGACATCCGTCTCCCGTGGCGCGATCGTCGAAAGTGGTCTTTTGTGTCTTCTCATCAAACCGGTCTGCTGGCTTTTAAGCCGGGACTGGTGCCTGGTCCTCAGAGGACCGCACCCGAACCGAGCCGGGCCAGATGCGACCAATCGCAACCCACAACTTCACGACCAACCGCTTGCCCAACTACGAGTTTGGTCACAACGCGCTCGACGCTGGCGGTCGGGCACGTTCGCGTATGGCTTCAGCATTGGCCTACGGGCGCAACACCTTCACCCACGCCGCAACCACGGCGCGGAGGCTGTCCCTAACGGGGCAGAACAACACAGGCACGATCATGTCCGAGAACACCGTCGCGCTCTCCGAAGCGGATGTCCCTGCGGAAGCGTCGACCAGCATGAAAAGCCCGTACCAGATCGCAACCGAACCCCCGAAAGTCGGAGCGAGTGCGACCACGCAAAAGACCAAGGGTGCGCGGGTGGCAGTTGCCCCTCTTCGGCTCGCGGGCCGCTCACCCGCGGTGCCCTCCAACAGCCTCCCGGCACCTTCTGCGAAATCCAGCTTCACGCACCCGATGGAAGTTGCCGCGACGGCTTTGAATGCGACAGCGACCCCCGAGGCACTCGCCCGACGTGTCGAGGCTCTGGAAAGGCGTCTCGCGGCCGTTGAAGCTGGGGGCCCACTGGCGGATGTAGTTCCGCTGCTCACCAGGATCGCGGACGCCATCGCCCCGGCCCCGGTCGCACTGGTCGGTACCCCGTACGTCGCGTGCAAGTTGGGGTGTACGACCGTCTGGGTCGCCGAGATGGCACGTCAGGGTGACATCCCGAGGACCTGCGTCGTCCCCGGCACCGGGGTCGGCAAGGTGTGGAAGTTCTACCGCGACCGGATCGACCTGTGGGTGGCCGGGCGTTAACGCACCGACCCCTTGACGGCCCGCAAGAATGCAGCAGTCTCACCCACACCCGGAGATCACCATGCCCCGAAAGTCCAAACCCCCGAAGACGCACGCCGTCATCATCGCCGTTGGCGACCGGACCGTGCGCGTAAAGTTGCACCCCCCGACGGGATCCCGCGCCGCCTGGTACGCGTACTGGTCCGGCCAGACCGCGAGTCGCTCGACACGGGCCACCACGTTCGACGCCGCGGTCAAGGCCGTGGAAACCCTGCTGACCGGGCGACCCGCAGTACCGACCGTCGTGGCACCCAGCACGGAATCGCCGGAACCACTGGCACCGAACAAGCACGCTGTTTCGGTGGCGCTGACCGACGACGAGTTCGTGGCGGTGCAGCGCGCATACTTCGACCGAAGAACAGATCCGGTCGCCCGTCTCCGGGCCAAGAAGACGCTCGCCGAGACGATGGACGCGATCAGCGCGTTCAAGACCGTCAGCAGACTGGATCAGATTTGCGGGGCCACACCGGACGATTGTGCGGCGTTCCAGCGCAAGGCTCTGACACTCTCGAAGAACTGGCGGGCCAAGCACCCGAAGAGCAAGCCCGACGCGGCCACTGTGTCACCGAACACGGTCATCAAGTGGTGCCGCTGTTTGCACGCCGCGTTCGAGCGGGTGAACCGCAACGCGGGGCGGAAGAAGTGCGTGCGCGGGGTTGTGCCACCGGCCCGACTGCTCGCCGAGAACCCGTGGTCCCAGTTCGACTGGGTCGAGCCGACGCGTACGACGATTCGTCAGTTCGACGCGCAAGAACTGCTCGCCCTGCTCGCCCACATCGAGAAGTCGTGGGCGGACGTACCGACCGCGGCGGCGGCATTCAAGGTGTTCCTCTGGTCCGGGTGCCGTAAGGCGGAGGTCGCCGGGCTGACCTGGGACATGGTGCGTCGTGTGGGCGACGAGTGCCACTTCGAGGTCACTGGCAAGCACGGCGTCGAGCGGTGGTTCCGTGTGCCGGCGGCGCTACTGCGCGAACTGGAAGCGTTGCGGGTGCCCGGCTCGGCGTTCGTGTTCGCGTCGTACACGGCCGAGATCACGAGCCGCCACGCCAACAACGCCGGGTGCCTGAGGAAGATCAGTGGTGCGTTCACTGCGGCCAACTTCGGGCGATGGCTGTACGAGCGGGTCAAGGACTGGGGTGAGGGGAGCGAGAAGGGTCGTGCGTATCTGCACGTCTTTCGCAAGACCACGCTCCAGCACGCCCGAAGGGGCGAGGACATCAACCGTCAGGTGGCGTCAGATGCGCGTGTGGGGGAGGGCGTCATGATGACGGCTTACGTCAAAGAAACGGACCACGAACTGCGGGCGGGAAGCAACCGGACGTTCGCGCGGGTGGTTGCAAGCCTTCCGGTCGAAGTGGCCCGAAGGTACGGCCATGAGGCGCCTCCGCCGTCACCGGAACAGGAACTGCAAGTCGCGCTCGCGGTGAAGGACTGGGTCCGTGTTGCGGCCCTCTCGGCGAAACTCGCGGAGCCTCGTTCGGCGGTCGGTTGAGGGGCGGTTTTGTGAAATTTTGTGAAATGGTGGCGGTCGCGACAAACTCTGACAACCGCCCCTGAAACGGCTCAGGCCACAAAACCCTTTGATTTCAAGGGTTTTGTGGCCTGAATGTTGAGCGAGGACGACGGGACTCGAACCCGCAACCACCGGATCGACAGTCC
>CAMDQN010000250.1 GCA_945905925.1 Singulisphaera sp. GP187 | reverse complement strand
GCGAAGGTCTCTTGTGAAAGCTTGACCAGTCACAAACGTGGCCCGAAAAAGAAGCCTGACCAAAAGCCAGTCTACAGCAAGAAACACAAGCACTACTCAACCGCTCGCCTCATAAAAGAGGCGAAAGAGTCATGTTGAAAGGGCTGGTTTCTTCGCCCCTTGAACTTTCGCGCTGAGTTCGTGTCCTTTCAGGGCATGGCCCCGCAGGGGCCGACGCTAAACCACGGGCCTCGTCATGCTCTCTTCCAGTGAAATCCGCCAGCAGTTCATCGACTTCTTTTGCAAGAAGCACGGGCACACGAACATCGCGTCATCGCCGGTCGTGCCGCTCGGCGACCCGACGCTGCTGTTCGCGAACGCCGGCATGAACCAGTTCAAGCCGTACTTCCTGGGTAGCGAAAAGTCCGCGGTTGTGCGGGTCGCGAACACGCAGAAGTGCATCCGCGCCGGCGGCAAACACAACGACCTCGACGACGTGGGGCGCGACACCTACCACCACACGTTCTTCGAGATGCTCGGCAACTGGAGTTTCGGGGATTACTTCAAGAAGGACGCGATCGCGTGGGCGTGGGAACTGCTCACCGAAGTGTGGAAGCTCGACCCGACGCGATTGCACGTGACCGTCTTCGAGGGCGACCCAGTCGCGAACATTCCGCGCGACGACGAAGCGGCGAGCTTCTGGAAAACGGTCGGCGTTCCCGACGATCACATTCACTTGGGCAACAAGAAGGACAACTTCTGGGAGATGGGCAACACCGGTCCGTGCGGGCCGTGTACCGAGGTGCATTACGACCACACTCCTGATAAGAGCGGCGGCCCGCTCGTGAACGGCGGCACGGACAAGGTCATCGAAATCTGGAACCTCGTCTTCATTCAGTTCAACCGGAACGAGGACCAGAGCCTCACGCCGTTGCCGGCGCAGCACGTCGATACCGGCATGGGCTTCGAGCGCATCACGAAGGTGATTCAGGGGAAGAACAGCAACTACGACACCGACGTGTTCATGCCGATCTTCGACGCGATCCACCGCGTCACTGGCTGCGCCACGTCTTACGGCGGCGTACTCGAAGACCTGAAGGACACCGCGTACCGCGTGATCGCGGACCACATCCGCACGCTCACGTTCGCGCTCACCGACGGCGCGGTGATCGGCAACGTCGGCCGCGACTACGTGTTGAAGCGCATCCTGCGCCGCGCCGAGCGATACGGCTATCAGGTACTCGGCATGAACGAGCCGTTCCTGTACAAGCTCGTGCCCACCGTGGTCGAGCTAATGGGCACCGCGTTCCCGGAATTGAAGAAGAACCCGCACAAGGTCGCGGACCAGATTCGCGCCGAAGAGGTCGCCTTCCTGCGCACACTGAAGCGCGGCATCACATTGTTCGCGCGCATCGCGGAAGAGATGAAGAAGACCGGGCGCACGCAGGTGAGTGGCGACGAAGCGTTCAAGTTGCACGACACCTACGGCGTTATCATCGACATCACGCAACAGATGGCCCAGGAGCAGGCGCTCACGGTCGATGTGCAAGGCTTCGAGGAGGCGATGAGGCGCGCCCAGGACGACGCCCGCGCCGGCGGGAAGAAGTTCGCGGTGACCGCTGTGAAAGGCGATCTGCCTGCTACAGAGGACGATCCGAAGTACAACTTTACGCCGCTCACCGCGAAGGTTCTCGGCTGGGTGAAGGACAACGCTGTCGTCACGTCGGGGAAACTCGCCGCGGGCGACTCGGTCGCGCTATTGCTTGATCGCACACCGTTCTACGGCGAACAGGGCGGGCAGGTCGGCGACAGCGGCACTATTCGCACCACCGGCGGCGCCGACTTCGAGGTGGAAGACACGCAGCGCCTCGGCGAAACGGTGCTGCACATCGGCACGCTGCACGAAGGTACGCTCGCGGTAGGCGACGCAGTCGCGACCGAGCGGATGCCCAGTCGTCGCGCCGACATCATGCGGAACCACACCGCGACGCACCTCCTGAACCTCGCGCTTCGCGAGGTTCTCGGAAACCACGTCGAACAAAAAGGCTCCCTCGTCGATGAGGAGAAGACCCGCTTCGACTTCAGCCACGACAAGCCAGTCACCGCGGAGCAACTTCAGGAGATCGAGCGCCGCGTGAACAGCGGTATCGTCACGGGTCAGCCGGTTGCGGCGGTCGTCATGCCTTTGGCGAAGGCGAAAGAACTGTCCGGCGTGCGAGCGGTGTTCGGCGAGAAATACCCGGACCCGGTGCGTGTCGTGATGATCGGCGCGCAGTCGCCTGAGCAAGTGACCGCGGGCCTCTCCGTGGAGTTCTGCGGCGGTACGCACGTCGCGAACACCTCCTCCATCGGGTACTTCAAGATCACGGCGCAGGAGGGCGTCGCGAAAGGCATCAGACGCATCACTGCCGTCACGGGCAAGCCGGCTTACGAGGACGTTCAAGCGCGCAGTGAGATCGTGGACCAACTGGCCGCGGGCTTCCAGTGCCGCCCGGACGAACTGGATACGCGCGTCAAGGCGCTGCAAGATCAGGTGAAGGCGCTTCAGGCGCAACTGAAGAAAGCCGTCGGTGCGGCGCTCACCTCTGTGGTGGATGAGCTAATCGCGAGTGCTCCAGAAGTGGGTGGCGCGAAGATCGTGGTCGCGAAGTTGCCTGACGGCGCGAGCAACGACACCGTTCGCACGCAGATCGACCGCGTGAAGCAGAAGTGCGGTTCCGCGTTCGTGGTGTTCGGCTGGGCGGAGGGCGAAGGGAACGCGTCGATCCTCGTCGCGGTCACGCCCGATCTGGTGAAGCGCGGGGTGAAGGCCGGTGATGTCGTGAAGCAAGTGGCCGAGGTGATCGGCGGCAAGGGCGGTGGCAAGCCCGACATGGCGCAGGCTGGGGGCAAGGAACCTGCGAAGCTCGGCGAAGCAATGAAGAAGGCCGAGCAGTTAGGCCGCGAGTTGTTGGCGAAGTAAAAGGCGACCTACCCCCCCGGCCCCCCTCCCTGAAGGGAAGGGGGAGCCGCCGCTTGCGGCTTCGCGAGTGGTGGCATCGGTGAGTCGGGCGAAGCCGCAAGCGGCTCCGCGGTGGTGTCGTTCTCCCCCATCCCTTCAGGGCGGGGGACCGGGGGGG
>CAMDQN010000249.1 GCA_945905925.1 Singulisphaera sp. GP187 | reverse complement strand
CCCTGTTTTACCTTGTACCTTCCCGAAGGGTCGAGCCAGCCGCGACACAGGAAGAGAAGTAGACGCCACGGGAACACAGCGGGCCGGGGAGCAATCCTCGGCCCGCGTCGTTGCCCGAACTCTCTTCGCTCGGTTCGCGCCTACTTCAACCCGCCCAGATACTTCAGCGCCTCGTCCGCGCACACCACGTCCGCGAAGCGCGCCTGAATGTCGAATAGCGTCCACTCGTGGGCGACCTCGGAGCGGTCCTGCACCGCCTCGCGGACGATCACCGGCTTCAGGTAATTGCTCTTCGCATCGGTCGCGGTCGCACGCACGCACGCGCTCGTCGAGCACCCGGTGATGAGAAGCGTGTCCACACGGTGCGCGATCAGGTGGCCGATCAGCGGCGTGCCGGCGAAGGCGCTCGCGTGCTCTTTGTAAATCACCAGTTCGCCGGGTTCGGGGCGCACGCGCTCGTCGATCTCGCACGCGCGGTGGTCCCACTTGCGAAACTTCGGCGAGAAGTCCGCGGCCGACTTGAACTGCGGGCGTTCGTCGTACGCCGAGGTGGTGTAGTAGACCGGCACCCGCTTCGCGCGAACAACGGGTAGCAGCCGGCGGATCGCATCGATCGCGGGATCGAGCCTCGCGGAACCGCCGGCGTACACCGGGTCCGTCCAGCCGTAGGCCATGTCGATGACGATCAGAGCCGGACTTTCTCCGAAGCCGAACCGGTCCTGGAAGATGCCCCGTTCCTTGTAATAGGCGTCCACCGCCGCCATCGCGGCCTTCAGCTCTTCGAGCGGATTCATACGCACTCCGACGAGTTGTAAACCCCGGTCGTTGCACGCGAACAACAGCGTGCAGCCCAGGCGGGACACGGTTACAGTACCTGTATTCCTTGATGTTTCGAGCGTTACCGCGGGGGCGGCTGGTTCTTTTTGGTCGCTCGGTCCCGAATCGACTCCCGGCGGGCGCACCCGTTTGAACCGCGCCCGGAAGTTGCGGGCGGTCGCGGAGAAAAGGACTGCATCAAGTGGGACGCGCTGGTCGCGGACGTTCACACGGACGTGCCCTCGCCGCTCCACGGCGACCCCGGTAGCGTGCTGCATCAAGGGGTGGGCAACGTCGATCTGATGATTATCGCGATCGACAACGGGAAGGGCCGCGTGGTGTACGTCGGGCCGACGATGAGCCACTACGAGTTCGAGGCACCAAACGCGACCCGCAAGACGGACGAGGAGTGGAAGACCGATCTGCTCGACGGCAAGTTCCCGCCGCGGCCGGACTACACGCGCAACCACCTCGTCCCCGCGACCGAGCGCAAGCCGGTCGCGGAAGGGATGCGGCAACACCTGCTCCGCGAGGCGACTGATATGGTCGACGAGTACGATCCGGTATGGTTACGCCGGGCACGCTGTTACTTCTTGCCGGCGGTCCAGACCAGCGCGGCCTTCAGCATGGCACGAGTGTCGTCCGAGTTGGTTTTCTCGGGGTGAGGGCTGAAGCAGAACACGCGCCCGGAGCCGAACGCGCCGCGGGCCGCGGCGGTGGTCCCTTTCATCACACCGGGCTGCGCCCCACCCTTGCTGTGAATCTCGGTCTCGTACGCCGCGAGCGGTTCGTAATCAGGGATCGCGGCGTCCTTCCCGGGCGCGAGCAGCGGACCCTGCCCGTAATAGATAGTGACGGCGTCCTTCTTCACGCCGAACATCTGCTTCCCTTCCGCAGTGAGTTTCAACTCCACATCGCCGGTGCCGCGCGCCCAGTGCGCCCGATCGATAACCTCGGCGTCGAGAATGTGAAGCGACCAGTCGTAGCTCCGGCTCGCGAGGTACGCGCCGGCACAGATGCCGACGTACCCACCGCCGCCCTTGACAAACGCTTTCACCCGGTCGCGGCCGTCGGCGCCGAGGTCTTTGGCCTGCCCCGATCCGCTTCCGCCCGGCTGAATGAGGATCTGGAAATTCTTGAGTTTCCCGTCGCGGATGTCGGCCGCGGAAATCAGTTCGACCTCGTACCCCTGGAACGTCTCGATCACCTCTGAAACCGGTCCCTTCGTCTTGCGGGCACCTTCACCGACGAACACCGCGACGCGGGTCGACTTCACCGCCTTCGGCGCCGGTGCGAGCGCTGGTGGTTGGGCGACCCCCATTGTGCCGAGAATGACCGTCAGGGCGAGGGCGAGTAAGAGTCGCATGGAGAAGTTCTCAGGTTCGGGAGGCAGACGCGTCTGCCTCCTCGAATCACGACAAAGCGATTTCCTCGGTGACACGCGTTCCCGTTGTGATACAGTTTTTGGTGTGCTCTCCCACCTCTGGCTCGGTGGCCGGCGAAGGCTCGATTACCAAGCAACACCGTGCCGACGGGCCGCGTGAACCGGTTGCGGTTTCCCGGGTCGGGTGCGTTCGCGCACCACGTCACGATCGCCGAACGCGGCCAGCGCCAGGCAGAGGACGCGTTACGCGATGGTGCTGTAGCGATCGCCGTAGGTGGCCTTCAAGTTGTCGGGCGTGAACGTCGCGGCGACTGGGCCGCTCGCGATCTTGCGGACGTTCAAGAGCATCACCCAGTCGAAGTATTCCGGCACGGTCGCGAGGTCGTGGTGAACCACCACCACCGTGCGCCCGCGATTCCGCAGTTCCTGGAGGATGTCCACAATCGCGCGCTCGGTCACCGCGTCCACGCCCTGAAACGGTTCGTCCATCAGGTACACGGGCGAGTCCTGAACGAGAGAGCGAGCGAGGAACACCCGCTGTTGCTGCCCGCCGGAGAGCTGGCTGATCTGTCGGTCCGCGAAGTCGCTCATGCCCACACGCGCCAGTGCGTCAGCGGTCGCGGTTCGCTCGGCCGCGCCGGGCCGGCGGAACCATCCGAGGCGCCCGTAAGTGCCCATCTGTGCCACGTCGAAAACGGTCGTGGGGAAGTCCCAATCGACGGTGCCGCGCTGCGGGACGTAAGCAACAGTTTGCGACCGCGCCGAGTACGGTTTGCCGTGAACGAGTACCTCACCGGACACGGGCTTCACGAGGCCGAGCATCGCCTTCACAAGCGTGGTCTTTCCGGCGCCGTTCGGCCCGACCACGGCCATCAGCACGCCGGACGGCACCGCGAGGTCGATGTCCCACAGCACCGGCTT
>CAMDQN010000248.1 GCA_945905925.1 Singulisphaera sp. GP187 | reverse complement strand
CGAAGTTGTTCTTGAAGAGCGCCTGCCGACAAAGTGGGGATGCTGGACATTGGCTTCTCCTGTCAACGCACGCGAATTCGCAACTCCTTCAACACGTCAACGGATAGCACTCTCATATGTAGACGCCCCCGGAAGATTTGCCACACCCTTTGCGAGTCGTCGGCACTTGGCGTGTGCCGACTACTCGCAACGAGCCGGACTTCAGATTGTTCCGTCGAGACCGAGTTGGTGGAAGTAGTGCGTGATCGTCTCCTGGTTTTTCAGCAACCAGTCGATGTCGGGTTCGTTCGCGAGCGCCTTACGAATCACCTTCACCGTAGCCTCGCGGTTGACCGCGAACAGCCCCGCGTGGTCGATCTGGCCCTCGGGAACGCTGAGCACGCTCGGATCAAGCCACACAGAGTAGATGATGCCGAGGGAATTCGCCTTTGCCTTCGGGATGATGCCGGCGCGCACTGCATCGAGCACGCCGTTGGCGATACCGGCCTGCACGCTGCCCATGAGGATGCTCGTGTAGCGCGAACTCGCGACCGTGACCTTGCTGACCATAAGCGTCGCGGGCCGGACCTGCACGTCACTATTGAGAATCGCAAACACACGGGTGTGCCCCTTCACCTGATCCCCGACCAGCGTCGCGAGCGCGGTTCCCACCGGCCCGTCGAGTTCGCCGATAACGATCTCCGGTTCGGCACACAGATAGTCCTTGTCGCCTTCGACGAGCGCCTCGCCGGTCTGCATCACGATCCTTGCCATGTCGACTCCTGGAACTCGGTGAACTCCGATTGCTGTCGAGAACCGCAATCGCGGGCGCCGGGTGTTCGAGCTGTGCCTTCCGCCGCTTCCCCGAGGTCGTCATCACCACCGCAATGATCGCCCCGATGATCAGCACGATAATCGCGACGAGCCGGAAGATCTTCATCCAGCTCCACGGGCGCTCGCCTGAGACCTTCCCCGTGCGCCCGTTGATCAGAAGCTGGAGCAGCTTGTCGTGGTAGTGATAGTTCGCGATCCACACCGGAAGCAGGCAATGCTTGAACGTGATGCCGAGGTATCGCGTGTCGGTCGTCTCGATACGTTGGTGGTCGCCGCCGATGTCGGACGTGATGAGGCTCCGAATCTTCGGCTGCATGATGTCCTTCGCGATCACCAGCCCGCCCTGCAAATCGACCGCGTAGCGCTCGGTCTTCAAGCCCGCGAGGAACGAATCCTGGAACGGTTCAAGTTCGGTGGTATCCCACGGTTCCAGGCCGCTGATGAGGTGCGGCGGGACGCTCTCCGTGCCGCAAACAAGCACGTCGTCGAAGAAGTGTTGGACCTCACCCGACACCGAATACCAGTGCGTTTTCGTGACGGTGCGGCTTCGGCTCACCTCGTTGCCGTTCGTGTCCTTCTCGGTGTAGTACTCGGTCTCCTGGTAGTCGTCGCCGCGCATGCCGTGGTACTTCGTGTACGTCATCGCGTCATAGGTCCAGTACGGCAGGTACACGGCCGCGAGTTGGCCAAGGTTCGCGACCTTCTTCAGTTCCGATGGCGCAAACCAAAGTCCGCCGAGCCACTTGGCAAACGATTCGCGTGCGTGCCGCAGATCCACAGCGAAAGGAATCACCGACTCCGGCGGAATCATTCCTTCGACGTCTTCGGGCTTGTTCTCGAGGTGCGTGCTACAGAACGGGCAGGTATCGGTGACGACCTTGTCTTCGAGCAAAACCATCGCGCCGCACCCGCTGCATTTCGTCTGCGTGGAGCGGCCCGCGATCCCGCCGACGTTGCCCAATACGAGTTTGCTCGCGTATTCGTTGAAACTGCGCTCTTCGACTTCCCCTCCGCCGTCTTCCACGTTGGACGTGTGCCCGCAGTACGGGCATTTCAGCGCGCGCTCGCGCGGATCGAACTCGACCTTCGCGCCGCAGTTCAAGCACGGGAATAACTTGCCCTTCGGCGGCGCGTTCGAGACGGTGGGCTCCTTATCGACCGGCGGTTGGGTCGCGGTCGGAAGGGGTGGCGGTGCGGCATCGTCGGGCGGTAGCGGCGGAGGCGTTGACATGGGAGTGCGCCGAAGGAGTATTCTGGAAGAATAGGTTTGCCGCGAGCCGTAGGCGAGCATCATGCTCGCCTACGGCTCGCGGTGAACTAGACAGGCTCATGGCCCGGGGAGCGGCGGCGGAACGGACGCGAACAGCGGTTGTAACTCGGGCACGGTCCCAGCCGCGACCCACCCCGCCATGCCGGTCTTCCACACGAGCGTGGCGCGAGTGATCGTGCCCGCGTTGACGTGCGCCGCGAGCGCGGCCATGTCGAATGGCCCGGCCGAAGCACCGTTCATCGCCGCGTGAAACGCCACGGGGATGGGCAAAGGCGGAGGTCCGCTCGCGCTGGCGGGAGGGGTGTTGTTCGCAGGCGTCACGACACCGGGCGCGCCCGCGGCACCCGCGAACGCCCCGCCCATCTGCGCCCCGACAGCCAACCCCGCACCTAGACTCGCGCCCATCCCGGCGAGGCCGCCGGGGTTCGCCGCCGCGGTCGGGATCGCTTCCGCGGTCTGGAACTTCGTGTACTGGTCCAGGTTGCCCAACACCGACATCTGCGCACGCTTGTCGAGCGCCGCTTCGACTTCTGGCGGCAGCGAGATGTTCTCGACGAAGAACTGCGTGAGCGACACGCCCATCTTCGCCATTTCCGGCGCGATGCGTTCGAGTGCGACCTTCCCGACTTTTTCGTAGTTCCCCGCGAGGTCTAGCATCGGGATTTTCGACGCCCCGAGTGCGTCGATGAACCGCGACACGACCACGTTGCGGAACTGTGCGGAAATCTCGTACAGCTCGAACGACGGGTCGGTGGAGACGAGTTCCTTCAGGAACGTGCCGGGGTCGGTGACCTTGAACGCGAAGTTGCCGAACGCCCGCAGGCGTACCGGCCCGAACTCTGGGTCGCGGTACATGATGGGGTTCTGCGTGCCCCACTTCTGGTTCGTCCACTGCCGCGTCGAGATGAAGTACACCTCGCACTTGAACGGCGACTCGAACCCGTACTTCCACCCGAGGAGAGTGGAGAGGACGGGCATGTTCTTGGTGTCGAGCGTGTACATGCCCGGCACTTTCACGTCCGCGAGCGAACCTTCCTTGACGAAACCGACGGCTTGCCCTTCGCGAACGACGAGTTTCGCCCCATTCTTGATCTCGTT
>CAMDQN010000247.1 GCA_945905925.1 Singulisphaera sp. GP187 | reverse complement strand
GCAACCGAGGGACTGGGGTAGAAATCACGAAATATCATCGACGAGACGAGATAAACCGCTTGAACGCCAAGAAGACGGGGGTAACACGATTTTGCGATCCGCACCAACACCTACGATTCCAGCCACGCCCGGAACGCGCAAGAACCTCTGGAGATCGGGTCGGCTCTTGCGTCGCGCCGGGCTGCGGGTTAGGCTCCTCCTTACCGCGTGGTATGGGCGACTCGCGGCAGGCGCCGGTGAGGGGCAACCCCGCCGGCGTTGTTCGTTCGGTGTACTCAATCCCGGCGAGGGGACATGGACGAGGAGAACCCACGGCCGGGGCAGTCGCGCCGCTCGAAGAACCCGCTCACCCGTTTGCAGTGGGGCATTGCGTTCGGGGCCGTGGCCATCGGGGCCGTCACAATGATCGGCGCCGAGTACCTCGACAACGGAACCGTGTCCACAAAGACGCTCGCCGTTGTCGCCGTGAGCGTTTGCATCGGTTTCGGGATCATCGTCGCGATCATCTGGCAGGTGAATTCCGAGGACGCCCACAAGTGACGACAGTTACGATCCAACTCGTGCATCGACCAAGAGGGTAACCCACGTCTCGGCGGTCACTTCCCCGAGAGCGGCAGGCAGAAGTTGAGGTCCACGCTGTCGCCGCCCCCGAAGTTGAGTGAGAACTCGCCGAACACCCTCACGGTCTGGCCGACCTCGTACGCCCCCGACAGGTCCTTGTCGAACGCGGTGAACCCGCAGTTGACGGCCACCTTGTTCCCGGTTTTCAGGACGAGCCGCACCGCCTTGAACTCGTTGGCGTCCAAGGACGCCACCTCGCCGGTGACCACCAGGTGCTTCTTGTCGTACCTCTTCACCGTTGCTTCGGGATCGGCGGCGTACTCGTTCGCCAGGTCGGCGGCGGAGATCCGAACCGCAGCGTACTCGCCCGTTTCCACGAAGACGCAAGAGAGCAACCGGGGAGCGAATACGACCTCGGCCCACAGTCCCTTGATCCGCACCTTCTGGCCCCGCGCGGCCGTCGCCCACGGTTGCTCGTCGGTGGTGAAGCACATGACACCGAGCAACTCCCCGGACACCTTCAACTGAACAAACGCCTCGCCACTGATGTTGCGCGAGACGTCTTCGACCGTCCCGCTCAGTTCGATCACCTTCCCTTTGAACTTCTCGTCGGCGGCCTGGCGGTGGAACTCCTCGGCGGTCAGGTTGAACGCCGGCTCCATCTTGCTGACATCACCGGCGGCCGGCTTCCAGCAACCGGTGAAGGCGAGAGCGAGAGCGAGGGCGACAACGACGACGTAGTACATGACCGCTCCTTGGTGCGACTCTTTCCAGGTCGGCCCCGGTCTTTGCTCGCGCCGGGCACAGCCACAAAACGGACTTTCACTCACCACGATACCGCGCCTTCGGAACGGGCCGCTGCCCCCCATTCGGATTCTCCGCGCCGCTGTCGATCAACCTCAGCGCTTCGGCTCGAAGTACTCCTTCGCCGTCGAGCTGTTCCCGGGGGCAACGCGATCGGCGGGCCGGTCTCCACTCACCAACTCGAACGTGATCCCCAGGGGCTGGCAGCCGGGGCGCGCGGCACCGGCGACGAGACCCACCCGGCCGAATTGGTCCCCCAGCGCCACCACGTCGAACCGGGTGAAGACCTGCTTCTGCGGATCGTATTCCAGGTAGCCGAGCAACTTCGGCTCGTAGCCCCACAGGGTCATGCTCGCGGTTTTGCCGGCGAGGACCGCCTGGGGTGGTTGTTTGCCGAGGTCGGCGCGGCCATCGAGTCGCAAGCGAACCTTACTTGCCGAGACGGCCTCGACCGTCAGGCGCAACTCGGCGGCGCGGACCGCGTCGCGGTCCAGCCCGGCGCCGTGGCCGTCGTAGACGGCCCTCGGGTTCAGGTGCCGGCGCACGAGCCGATCGGCGACGCCCGGCGGCATCGCGAACGTGTCGCCCTCGCGCGGCTTCGCCGGCATCAGCGATTTCCACTCGGCCTCGGAGAGCCACATGTGGTCGGGGTGCGCCTGGGGTGTGGTGATCCGCCGCGAAAACTTCGCTTCCGTCTTCTCGCCCTTCTCGTCGAGCCAGAGGTCGTCGTCGGTCACATACCGGAGCTTGTCGCCCTCGCGCATGAAGGCCCGATAATACTGCTTGAGGATCAGCGTTCCGGGCGGCGGGGTTGCACCCGCGCGTGCGGTATCGACGGCGTCCATCTTGCCGACCTTGACCGCGCCCGGTGCCCGCTCCGCCTTGGGAAGGGCATTCCACTTTTCGAGTGCCGCCTTCAGGTCGAAATCCGGTTTGAAGCTCTCCTTCCCAGCGACAACGGCCAGGTTGCTCTCCAGGATCGTGCCGCCGGGCGTCACGCACCAGAGGCAGCCTTCCAAGCGTTTGACTTTGATCCCGGAGTCTCGCAGGAACCGGCCGACGGCGTCGGTGCGGTCGTACTCCACGGTGCTGAGCGAAACGGCGACACAGTTCTCTCGGATGAGCTTGGTGTTTTCCTCGGTCCAGAGGGCGGGCGCACGGCCCAGCGTCCGGCCGCCGCTTCAGCAGAGTCCGATGGCCGTGGTGCCGCCACCGGCCGAGTAGATGAACAGCGCCTTGCCTTCGGCCGCCGCCTTCAGGCGGGCTTCGTGCAGGTCGGTGAACCACGCGAGTTCCATCCAGCGTGATTCGCCGGGCTGGGGCTTGATTTGCTTCTGGTACGCGGCGAACGTCGCCGCCGTCAACGCCGCCGGTGCGTCCGGCTTGGCCGGGGGCGGCTCGGCGGCGCTGGCGCAACAGGCCAGCCCTCCGGCACAGCCCAGCAGCAGGCCGGCAGCCCAGGGGACGGCCGACCCGGTTCTCAGTCTGTTCGTCATCACGTCTCCCATTGTTCGTTCGGAGAACGGTACCCACCGCTCCAGAAACTATTCGGCAAGGAACCTCATCGCCGGTCGGCTGGTCGTGTTGGGACGAGAACCTGTCTCCACGCCGAACACGTCACTTCGAGATGGTGCAGTTCGGCAGCGCCTTCTTCAGTTCCCGGATGCCCGCGTCCGTCACCTTCGTCTTGCTCAGGTTCAGCGTTCGCAGGCTCTTGATCTTGGCGGCACGCTTCAACACATTACGACTGCACTTTCGGAAGCGTGCCGTCAGCGGTTCACTTCACGCGGCGCTGGCGCGACGGGAACCGCTGGCGGCAGTTTCGCGAGCAACGGCGCCCACCGCTTATCGAGCCGCGCCGCTTCGG
>CAMDQN010000246.1 GCA_945905925.1 Singulisphaera sp. GP187 | reverse complement strand
AGTGGCTCACAGAACATGAAGATGCTCGCCGTACCCGCCCGCTCGTACTCGTAATCGACCCGACGGGGGTGCTCCTTCGTCGCCGGAATCGGCACCCGCGTCTCCTTCAGCAACTGGATCGGTTGCTCGTCCATGTTCAACACCGGATACCGGCAATCGTAGGGCAACGCGTAGGTGTCCAGCACCACCTTGAAGTTCCCCACGAATGGTGGACAGTGGGAAAGCGGTGTAAACTCGCAACACCAAGGGGACACACCGATGGCAGGAGCAGGCCGGACACGTCGTCGATGGGCGTCTCGCCGGGAATCGGCTCCCAGCCCGGATCAGTCTTCATCCCAGAGCTTCCGTCTGTTGCCGGAGAGCAGAGTCTCGGTCGCAACCGTCACGAGCCGCTGAAAACCGGTGGAATCGACCCCTGCGGCTTCCAGTCCCTGCGTTCCCTGAACAACCTTCGCGACGTACTGCGCCTTTTCCAGCGCGCGGTTATGCAGAACCTTCGCCACCGGCACCTTCTTGGCAGTCGCGAAATCGACCCCGAGAACCTGCCCAACGGCGGCGACGTGTTCAAACCGAACCTTTCCCGGCTCGGCGAGAATCCGGTTCACCGTGGCGACGGGCACGCCGCTCATCCGCGCAAGGGCGCTGATGGTGATCCCGAGCTGTTTGCGTCGCTTGTTCAGAATGGTTTGCGTCATGGCACACCTCGTACCCTGGCTTCGGCAATTATATCACCGGTGATACAAATCACTGGCAACGATTTGCGCCGAATTTTGACGCGATTGCCCATTGCTTGGGTCGAGACGAAACTGTTCCGAAGAGGAATAGTGCTATTAAGAACAAGGAAAACCAGTGGTTTGCGGCACGGACGGACCTGCGAAGCCGGCCCGCTTATACTGTGCGGGTGATTCCCCTCGCACTACCGACCGAGCGGCCCGACATGGTCAAACTCTTCAGACTCGAGAACCAGGACGCGGTTTTTCGAGCTGTTGGTGCGTGACCCAGGTGATGCGCTGGTGGACGTGAACGGCCAGACGACGGACTCGAACCATGCGTCTCCGGTGGCCGAGAACGCGCTGGACCGGGAGTTCGACCCTGAGAAGCCGAGCACGTCGTGGGGCACCGTCGTGCGGGCCTACCAGGCGAGCCGAACTACTCGACCTTCCCGCAATCGCTGAGGGTGACCTTGGCCGCCGTCTCCCCGCTCCGCGAGCCGACGGCTTCAATCATTTTGACCACGTCGTAGCCCTTCACGACCTGTCCGAAGACGACGTGCTTGCCGTTGAGATTGGGCGTTTCTGCGGTGCAGATGAAGAACTGCGAGCCGTTCGTGTTCGGCCCGGCGTTCGCCATCGAAAGGGTGCCGCGACCGAAGTGCTTGCCCGCCTTGCCCTCGAACGTCTCGTCGTCGAACTTCCCGCCGTAGATCGACTCGCCGCCCCGCCCGTCCCCGGAGGTGAAGTCGCCCCCCTGGCACATGAACCCCGGGATCACGCGGTGGAACGACGAGCCCTTGTAGGCGAGCGGCGCCCCCGCCTTGCTCTTGGTCCCGACGCACAACTGCAGGAAGTTCTCGGCGGTCTTGGGGCACGCGTCCGCGAACAGCTCCATCTCGACCCGCCCGGCCGCCTTGCCGTCGATGGCGACCTCGAAGAACACCTTGGGGTTCTTCGGGTTCACGGCGTGGAAGGGCCTGTAATCTTCTCCTTGAACCACGCGCCCGGGCGCCGCCGGTTGACCGCTCTCGGCGCCCGGCCTGCTCGCCGAGCATGCGGGCAGGACCGCAAGGCCGGCCAACAGAACGGCCCCACACAGGAGGATCACGGGCCGGTGAGTCATGACGGTTTCCGGTGAAGAATCGACTCAGGAGATGAGCGGTTCGCACGAAGGATGACAAGGGCGCGGCCCCCGCCAGCGGGCGGTGTGTACTGCTCGGCCAAAGGGCGGTCAAGCGGAGATCTCCTCGGAGCGAACACGATGGCCCGACGCTGTGACGCGCACGGCCTCCTGCCCCTCGGCGCGTGGCCTCTCGATCAAGCGCAACGCCTCCGGTGCCAACTCGGCTCGCTGGCGAAAAAGCCCGCCGGCGTGACAGTGGCGGTCAATGCCGAAGATGCGGATGCAGCAGAGCGCGTGAAACAGGCCGAGACGGTCAGTGGGGAGTCGTGGGCGAAATGGCGGGACGTCGGAAGAGCGTGGGCGAGGAGGAACGACAGGAGTTACCGACCAAGGAGGGACCATGAGTGAACGGACAGCACTGCCGACCTAACGAAGGACGCCCGCACGGTTACAATAACTCCCTTTGCCGCCACCGGGGCCGCCGACGTTCGAGGAGCAAGGATGAAGACTGCACTGGTAACGCTCGCCGCGCTGACCGCCTGCGCCGCGTTCGCGCGCGAAGACGACAAGGCGAAGGAAGACCTGAAGGCGCTGGCCGGGACGTGGGAGTATGTGTCCCAGACCGACGACGGCAAGGAGACCGACAAGGAGGCGCTGAAGGGGATCACGCTGACCGTCACCGCCGACGGCAAGTGGGTCCTGAAGAAGGACGACGTGGTGATACTGGAGGGGACGGGGAAGCTCGACCCGGCGAAGAAGCCGAGGGCCGCCGACTGGACGGTCACGACCGAGGGCGGCCTGAAGGGCAAGGTCTCGCTGGGCATCTACGACGTGGACAAGGACACCTGGAAGCACTGCTTCAGCTTCGACACGCGCCCCGAGAAGTTCGCGTCGGCGGAGTGCTGATTACCACTGGTATCGGGGTTCGAGTTCGGCCAGCAGTTGGTCGAACGCCGCGGGTGTGATCCCCGTCAGTTGCCGGAACGTGTCCGGCATCCGCTTCAAACGACTCGTGTGGCTCATACACACAACCTATGCCCACCGGACCTATTGTGCAGCGACTCTAGTTACTCCTGGTGTGAGTTCCACCCAGAATAGCCGTAGCGAGAGTTAGGGCCACGAGCGAGGCAAGTGACCCACTAGAATTTCTCGCTGAACCAACACACAATACCACATGAGGCCGTCCATGACCCCATCCGACCACAACCCGGTCCGCACCACGTCGAATCGCGATCCCGAACCCACCTCGCATGCCACTCCCGCCCAAGCCGGCAGCGAGGAGACTCAGGTTCAACACCAACCCCCAACCGCCTGGGTCGCACTCCCCACGCTGCCGGTCGTTCCGGGCTACACTCTCACACGCAAGGTCGCGGAGGGTGGGATGGGGATCGTGTACGCCG
>CAMDQN010000245.1 GCA_945905925.1 Singulisphaera sp. GP187 | reverse complement strand
AGGGCGAGTGGGACAACGCGCTGCGCGAACTGACCCAGGTGAACGCCGACCTGACGCGGCTGACAGTGGATCAGGACCGCATCCGGAAGAACCTGCGCGAGACACCGAAGGAAGCGGAGGTGTACGACACCTACCTCAAGAAGCTCAGCGCTCAGGAGAAGGAGATCGACGCCCTCACAGCGAAGCAAAAGGCGGTTGTCGCCGACGAGTTCAAGGCGCGCAAGAGGTACGAGGACTACCTCGCCAATATCACCGAGTAGCCGCCGCGACGGGCAGGTCACGGGCACCGCTGTTCGTGTCCGCCCGTCCGCCCGTGAGGTCGGGGCGACGCCCGGTTCGGGAATGTTACTCCCGTCCGGCGGCGCGAATCCGTTCGTCCCGCCGGGTCGGGGGCGGGTACGATACGCGGTGCCCACCCGTCAGGAGCCGACCATGCACCGCGACTGTACCCGCTGCCGCCGCCCGTTCGCCCTGGCCGACCTGAGCCGCGAGGAGACGGACAACCGTACCTGCCCGGCGGATCACGTGATTGACGTGTGAGTTATCGTGGGTGGCATCCGTTCCTTTTCTCCGAGGATGCCACCGTGCCCGACTCGTCCCTTCGCTCCCGTTCTGACGCGAGCGCCAACCGTCAGTGGGTCGAACGTCTCGAACGCTTCGCCGCCGGCAACCACACCGTGGTCGAGTTCTGCGCCGCCGAAGGCGTGTCCGACTCCAACTTCTACCTGTGGCGGCGACGCCTCGCACAACCACCCGCGCCCGCCTCGAACCAACCGACTGTTGTGCCCATCCGCGTCGCACCGGCTCCCGCCCCCGCAACCCCGATCGAACTGGCGTTCCCGTCCGGCACCATCCTGCGGCTCCCCGCCGACGCCCGCCCGGAGTTCATCGTCGCGATCCTGCGTGGGTTGGAGGAACGCCCGTGCTGACCGTCCCGCCCACCACCAAACTCTGGTTCGCCTCGGCCGTCGATCTGCGGCTGGGATTCGACGGCCTCGCGAACCTGGTCCGCACCCAGTTGTCCGCCGACCCGCTTTCGGGCCACCTGTTCGTGTTCACCAACCGCTCGGCCGACCGGGTCAAGGTCTTGTACTGGGGCGGCCACGGGTATTGCCTGTGGTGCTCGCGTCTGGAAGTCGGCCGCTACCACTTCCCCGAAGCGATCGCCGCCGGCATCGAGTTGACCGCCGCCCAGTTCGCCATGATCCTCGACGGCATCGACCTGTCCCGCGTTCGACGCTTCAAACGCTATTCTCCACCCACCACAACACCATTTCGCGCTACTTGACGGCGGCAGCGGTGTTCAAAGGGCATGGACGCCACGACGCTCTCTCCCGATGCCGCACTGCCGACCGATGTCGCCACGCTCCAGGCGATGGTCCGGGAATTACTCACCGAACTCCAGAAGTTGCGAGCCGAGAACGCGGAACTGAAGACCAAACTCGACGCCGCCCTGAAGCACCGGTTCGGCCGCCGCAGCGAACGCCGCACGCCACCGCCCGCGCCCGCCCAGAAGCCACCGCCGAGACGCGATCCCCACGGCCGCTCGCCGTTGCCCGAACACCTCCAACGACGCGAAGTGATTCACGACCTCACCGATGCGGAGAAGTTGTGCCCGTGCTGCGGTCAACCCCGCGCGTGCATCGGTGAGCAGGCGGCCGAACAACTGGATCTGGAACCCGTCACCTTCTTCGTGATCCGCACCATCAAGAAGAGCTACGCGTGCCGGCACTGCGATCCCGCGATCGTGCCGGTGGAGCAACGCATTACGACCGCCGGGCCGCTGAACGTCGGGCCGATCCCAAGGGGCTTGTGCGGACCGGGGCTGTTGGCCCACGTCGTCACCGCGAAGTTCGCCGATCACGTGCCCGTGCATCGACTCGCCGGCCAACTGGCCCGCTCGGGCGTGACGATCGCCGATTCGACGCTGGGCGACTGGCTGTTCGGTGCGTCGGAGTTGCTGCGCCCGCTGTACGACTTGATGCACAAACGGTTGTTGCTGTCGCGTGTGATTCACGGTGACGACACGGGGGTAAAGTTGCGTGTGGTGGGGAGCACTCGCACGAAGAAGGCGCACCTGTGGGTGTGCATCGGTGACGCCGACTATCCGTATGTCCTGTTCGACTTCACCGCCGATCACACGGCCGAAGGACCGACGCGATTTCTCAAGGATTACAAGGGCTACTTCCAGGCGGATGCGTTGGCCCAGTACGAGGGCCTTTACGGCGAGGATGCGGTGAAGCACGTGTGCTGTTCGGCTCACGCACGCCGCAAGTTCGTGCCCGCGAGCGAAGCCCACGACACGCGTGCGACGGCGGCACTGGAGATGTTCGGCAAGCTGTACGCGATCGAGCGGACGTTGCCGCCGCTGTTGCCGCCGTCGGACGACCCGGTGATGCGGGAACAGCGTCGGTTGCGTGAAGAACAACGTCGTGTGATGCGACAGCGTGACGCGGGCCCGGTGTGGGATGAACTGGAGAAGTGGCTGGCCGAGCAGAAGCCGGGTGCGTTACCGAAGTCGCCGCTGGGGACCGCAATCGGGTACTCGACGAACAACTGGGCGGCGTTGAAGCGTTACCTGGAAGCGGGCTATCTGACGCTGGACAATAACTTGAGCGAGCGAACGCTTCGTGTGATCGCACTGGGAAGAAACAACTGGGGCGTCATCGGGAGCGAAGCGGGCGGGCAGACGGCAGCGGTGCTGTATTCCGTCGTCGGGACGTGCAAGCATCTGGGGATCGACCCGTTCGCGTACCTGCGTGAGGCGTTGCCGGGGCTGTTCGCGTTGGGTGAGAAGCCGACAACGGAGCAGTTGTTGGATTGGCTCCCGGATCGCTGGCTCTTGAATCGAACGCGGAACACGTCAATCGCAGCAGCAACGGCCGGGTAAACCCGCACCAAACAACACGCCTCACGCCTGCTGATCCAACGCGATCAGCAGGCCGAACCCGTTTCGACAAGGGCTATTCCACACCTTCCCGACAGCGTGATTCGCCGGGCCGGTACTCAGCACAAGCAGATTACGACAACCAGCGCGGGCGGGTGCAGTGCCGGGTGCAGTGACCAGCAAAGCGAAGGGGGCATCCCCGATGCCGAACTAGCCGCGCTCGTAGCCGCGTGGCCGACGCTCCCCGATCACATCCGCGCCGCGATTCGTGCGCTGGTCGGCATCACTGCTGGGCCTTCCTGACGGGTTTCCGTCCCCGTCCGCCCTTGTCTTCGTCCCGCGGGAAGGCGATGTCTGTTTTTCGCCGCCGCGTTATCCCGTGGCGGGCTATTTCTCGTTCCCCCCTCTCCGGGTATCATCTCCCCC
>CAMDQN010000244.1 GCA_945905925.1 Singulisphaera sp. GP187 | reverse complement strand
CCTGCTCCATGTCCTCCATGACGTGGACCACATCAGGGTGTGCAGCGAGCGCCTCGAAAAGCCCCCGTGCCGTCATCTGCGAGTTCCACAGCCGAAAGTTTGCGCGGAGTCGATTCAACTCGGCCAGCACCGTGTAGCTCTTGCCGATCCCGCCGATGCCGTGAAGGTAGAAGCCGGTGTAGTACCGGTGAACGACGGAAGACACGCGGTCGCGCACGAGAGCGATCTTGTCGGCGTGGGAGGCCAGGTGGTGACGGTCGGCGGACGCTAACGGCACTGAAGTGGCACGCACTAAATAAGCCGGGGTGCCGTTATTCGCGCGGTCGTGACGGTTGGTGATGAGTGCTGTGTGCCTTCGCATCGGTGCTTCCCTCAGACGACACGTCGCTTGAGAAGGACGGTGGCGCGTGTCGGATTAACTTCAGTCAGGCACACGATACGCTGGTTCGCGGGCAAGAGCGCCAAGTACGTTGCGGAGCGAAGTGAAGACAACGTCCGCCGGCCGTCCGGCGGACGTTGTTGAGTGTAGGGAGAGCCAGTTCGACCGTATTTCGCCCCAGAAGGCACTCTGGGGAGCCGCTCGGCCGTACTTCGCTCATCTCTACGTTGTTGTGACGTTCGGGCTGCCCGCCTGCGATAAGAGTTCCGACCCACAATCTGCCTTTCCCCGTCTTAAAATCCAGGTGTCTGGTGGCCTAAAACCTGACATAAATCTGACATGATGTTGCTCCACTAAGGCCGCCCTACGATCGCAGGGGAAGTGCCCTCTCCCCAAGTACGTCTGCGCGGAATTGACTGAAAAATCAAGCGGTTTGAAAGCGGCGATATGGCAACTGCCCTATCATCGCTTTGTGACCATATTGGGGTAGCACTAGATTCAGGTTCTAGCGCTCGCAAGGGCGTGGAGGTTCAAGTCCTCTCCTCGGCACTCGCAAACCCCCTGGACAACCAGGGGGTTTGTCGTTTTCCGTGCCGCGCACGCTCCATCGTGAAAAGTAAACGATTGCGGCACAATCGCGCTGTCATCCACCCCTCACTTGGTGGAAACTGAATCAAACACTCCGCCTCCCAGCCAACAACGGGACCGATGATCGGCCACCTCTCCCGCCCCTTCTTCGTGGCGTTTACGATCGCGATTCTCGCGGCTCCCGTCGGTGCGCAGGAGCGAAACGCGACCGAGATACAGTTCCGCAAGTTCGCGGAGGCGCACTGCGTGGACTGCCACGGACCCGACGTTCAGCGCGGCAAACTCAGACTCGACAACCTCCCGCTCACCCTCAGTGACAAGGACACTGCCGCGACCTGGGCGAAGGTGTTCGACCGCGTGACTCGCGGCGAGATGCCGCCCAAAAGCAAAGAGCACCCGCCCGAGAAGGAATCGCAAGCGGTCCTCGCGGAACTGAACAAGGCGCTACACGCGGCTTCACTCGCGCGCCAAAGTCTCGACGGGCGCGTCGTGTTGCGCCGGCTCAACCGCACCGAGTATCAGACGACCCTTCACGACCTGCTCGGCACGAGCGCCGAACTGAAAGACTCGCTGCCCGACGACAACAGCGCGGCCGGGTTCGACAACGTGAGTGCCGTGCTGGACATTTCGCCGGTCCACTTGCTCCGCTACCAGGATGCCGCGGAGAAGGCGCTTCGCACCGTGATCCCAACCCGGCCGCAATTGGTGTTCAAGGAGCGCCGCACCGGGAAACAGGTAACGGAGAAGATGGCTGGTTTCAAAGACCTGCTCGGCAAGGTGGTGCGACTCGACGGCGACACGCTCATCATGCACGCGCGAACGTGGGGGCACGTTCCTTGCTCCACGGCTTCGGTGCCGGTCGCGGGGCGCTACAAGGTGCGGGCTTCCGTGTACGCGGTGGGCACCGACGGCAAGCCACTACCCGTGCTGCTCTCCGCACGCGAGTCCTACGGGCGCGACGACCACGACGTTCGCGGCGTCCGCGACGTGCCCGCGGGCAAGCCCACAATCATCGAGGGCGAGTTCGACCTGAAAGCGCGACACATGATTGTCTTCACCGGCTGGTCTCTGCCGCCGACGCGAAGCATGCCGAGCATCGGCAAGGGACTGCTCAGCGAGTACACCGGGCCGGGCCTCGCGGTGGAGTGGATCGAGATCGAAGGCCAGACGGAAGCGTGGCCGGGTGCCGGTTACGACCGCCTGTTCGCGGGCGTGCCGCTGAAACCGACTTCCATCGCGAAGCTCATCGCGGATGGCAAACCGGAACCGAATCCGCCGCCGAAGCGCAATCCAGACTCGTTCACCTACGACCCGCTCACGCCCGCGAGCGCTAAGCCGCGCGAGGACGCCGACCGCCTCATGCGGGCGTTCCTGCCGCTCGCGTTCCGGCGACCGGTTTCCAAGGAACTCGAAGACTACTACGTGAAGATCATTCACGCCGCGCTGGACAAGAATCTCACGTTCGCGGACGCGATGCTGATGGGCTACAAGGCCGCACTGTGTTCGCCGCACTTCCTGTTCCTCACGGAACCGACCGACACGAAAGGCAAAAACCCGCGACTCGACGACTACGCGGTGGCGTCGCGGTTGAGTTACTTCCTGTGGTCGAGCATGCCGGACGCAGAACTCTTCGCGCTCGCCGCGAAGGGCACTCTTGCAAAGCCAGAATCGCTGAAGGCGCAAGTCGAACGCATGATGAACGACTCGAAGGCGGCGCGGTTCACCGCGAACTTCGCGGGTCAGTGGCTCGACCTGCGGAGCATCAACGCGACCTCGCCGGACCCGCAACTCTACGGCGAGTTCGACGACTTCCTGTTCTGGTCGATGCCGCGCGAGACGCAACTGTTCTTCGAGGAGATACTGAAGAACGATCTGAGTCTGACGAACTTCGTTCACTCGGACTGGAGTTTCTTGAACCAGAGGCTCGCCCAGCACTACGGCATCTCCGGTGTGGCCGGTGGCGAGCTACGGAAGGTGAAGCTCCCGCCCGATAGCCATCGCGGCGGCGTGCTCACGCAAGCGGCCATTCTGAAGGTGACCGCGAACGGAACAAGCACGTCACCGATCATTCGCGGGAAGTGGGTGCTGGACAAGATCGTCGGCCTGCCCCCGACGCCACCACCGGCAGACATCCCGGGCATCGAACCGGACATTCGCGGTGCAACCACCATTCGCCAGCAACTCGACAAGCACCGGAACACGGCGGTGTGCGCGACGTGCCACAAGCACATCGACCCGCCCGGCTTCGCACTGGAGACGTTCGACGTGATCGGCGGCTGGCGCGACTTCTACCGCACGACGCGCGGCAAGCCGGTCGATCTCGCGAACTACCCCGGGCGAAAGATCCTTCGCGGGCTGGACGTTGAGAAGGGCGGCGAAACGCCCGCCGGCAAGCCGTTCCGCGACATCGACGAC
>CAMDQN010000243.1 GCA_945905925.1 Singulisphaera sp. GP187 | reverse complement strand
AGCGGTTTTCGTTTGGGTGGGATGCGGGTTGATGGCTGAAACTATTCGGTCGCCTGAGTCACAAACCATTCCCCACATTGCACTTGCTATGTCAACTCCAAAGATGTCATGAACTGTCAGCCCTGATGGTCGCGGCTCCGCTACGAATTTTCTGAAAGCGCTCCAGAAGAATCCCGTCGCGCTGTGCATCCAGACACCCGCAGATCGCATCACACATATGATTCATACACCGCTCGCCCGACCGGAGGACGTCCCGTGAACGATCCGCAACGCGAAACCGTGGTGCTAGGCGGCGGTTGTTTCTGGTGTTTGGAAGCAGTTTTCGAGCAGTTGAAGGGCGTGGAGTCCGTCGAATCCGGTTATTCCGGCGGCACGGTCCCGCACCCGACCTACGACGCCGTTTGCAGCGGGAACACCGGGCACGCGGAGGTGATTCGCGTCACATTCGACCCGACCGGTATCAGTTACCGCGAACTGCTTGAGGTGTTCTTCGCGGTCCACGACCCAACTACGCTCAACCGACAGGGGGCGGACGTGGGCACGCAGTACCGCTCGGTGATCTTCTACGTTTCGGCCGAGCAGCGCGCGACCGCAGAGAGCGTTATCGCGGAACTCACCGTGGCGCGGGCGTGCGCGAACCCCATCGTGACTAAACTCGCACTCGCGAACGAGTTCTTCAAGGCCGAGGCATATCACCAAGGCTACTACCGTACGAACCCAACGCGCGGGTATTGTCAGATGGTTGTCGGGCCGAAGATCGCGAAAGCACGCGCTGCGTTCGCTACGAAATTGCTACCCATTCCCCGTTCATGACTCCCCCAGAACCATAGAATCGCTCAAGTTCCCGTCACGAGGATACGAATTTACTCAGAAAGTGTCGCCCGGACTCCGGCACCTCAACCTGACCCTAACGACCCCGTGGTGCGCTGGCTCCAGGCGGTCTTGCTGGCTGCTCTGGGGCGGTCCCGGTCTGGTCCGCGGTCCCGCGGATCTCGATACCGTGTCAAGTGGTGTTGCTCACGGGGGTCAGGAACGGTACCGTCTGTGGCTTGAGACGCTCTTGCACTGATTCACTGAGGGAGCCGAGGATAGACGAAACTCGGTCGGTGAAGTGGTCACGAGTCCGCGATGTCACTGGACTCGCGGCACCACGCCCCGAATGCCGCCGAACTCGCGGCGGGGTGGACCGCGTTCCCCCGCGCAACGCGCCGCCTGACATCTGGTTCCGACGCATCACACGCCCGACTCGGAGAGCCAACGTGTTCGCACAACTGGAGAACCAGTTCCACGACCTCTACCTGGAATACTTCCACAAGGCGGAAGCGCACCGGCGTTGGAACGTTCTCAACGATATCCCCTGGGCCGAAATCACCACCACCCCGAGCGCGGAGATCGCGAGCGTCGTCCAGACGTTCATGGCCGTGGAGATGTACCTCCCGGACTACACGTCGAAGATCATGCACCTCGTTCGGTCGAGTCGCGGGCGGGCGTGGTTCCAGGCGAACTGGGGGTACGAAGAGTCCAAGCACTCGCTCGCGCTGGAACTCTGGATCACCAAGTCCGGGGCACGCTCGGTGGAGCAGATCCGCGAGTTCCAGAACGACATACTGAGCCGCGAGTGGAACCTCCACTACGAAACGCCGCTCGAGATGATGATCTACACAACGTTCCAGGAGTTCGCCACCTCGGTGAACTACCGGGGGCTGCGGCGGGTGGCGCTCCAACAGACCGCCGATCCGGCGCTGGACAAGGCGCTCACGCTCCTCGCCCGCGACGAGACCGGGCACTTCGAGTTCTTCAAGAACGGGACGAAGTTGTTCATGGACGTCGATCGCGACCGCGTTCTCGAAGCACTCAACAAGGTGATCCACACGTTCCGAATGCCTGCCCAGACTCTGGTCCCGGACCACGCCTCGCACGGCAAACTTTTGAAGCAATTGGGCATCTTCGACGATCGCATCTTCCTTCGCGACGTGGTGCGCCCGGTACTCAAATCGCTGGGCGTCGAAGCCGAGGAACTGCGCGAGGCCCGGCACCGACTGCGGGCGGCCTGAAGACTCACTTGATCTGAACCTCGAACCGCTTCTCCTGGCGCCCGGGTTGGACGGTCATCGACAACGTGCTCTTGACGTTGAACCGCTCCGGGAGCAACTCAGCGATCTCTTCCACCTCGGGGCTGTCCGGGGTGTTGTACATCTTCTTCTTACCGATCACTTTCGGCGCGGTGACCTCAACCCGGCACTCGCCAGGCGGCACGCGCGACTCGAATTTCCCGTTGACGATTTCCGCGTCCACCGGGCGCGATTTCTCGTCGGTCGGGATGAACCGGATCCTTCCCTTCGCGAGCGGGGCGTTGTCCAGGAACACTTCCCCCGCGACGACCCCTGCTAACGGCGGTTGCGAACAGCCGAACACCAATAAACCCGCGAACAGCCCGGCAACGACCGGGCGCGAAACGGCGCGCATAGTTGCACCATATGAGGAGAGAACCGCGCCCTTCGGGCGCGGAGAATGATGAGGATCACGCCACTCAATAACTGGGAAGGACTTCGCCACCGTTCATGGACCCGAGCGCGCGCCACGTCGAACCCAGGATCGAGTTCGTGACGAACCGTACCGAGGCATCGCCGAGCATCACGTTGACGCCACCGCTGTGCTTGCTCCGTGCCGCCTTATGCGAGTTTCCAGAACCGGTCGTCGTGCAGGGCGGGTTGACCCCGTTGTTGAGGCAGTACGGGGTCACGTCGGCGGTCGTGGTGTTTGGGAGGTTGATGGTCATGAACTGCGTGCAGGGGCGATCGTCGTTGAGGAAGTCGCCGCGGATGTCGAAGTCGGTATCGTTCCGCGCCATGATGATCTCCGACATGAGCAGCGTATTCGAGGTGCCGTCGCTGATGTCAGTGAGTTTGACCACCCGCGCAGGAGGTACCGAGTTGTTCGCGTACCCGAATGGGGCCGTGCCCAGGTTCGGGTTCTGGTTCGCGTCGGCCGCATTGTACGGCACCGCCTGGTTGCCCCAGTTGATGACGTAATTGCCGCGCGCCCGGTAGTAAGGATCGCCCTTCCAGATCGCGCCCGGGCGGTCACTCGGGCAGTAGTACAGCGGTGCGGGTTGGGCGTAGATGCCGGTGGTCTGGTTTTGGACCGTGTTCGGCGGGTCGTGGAACGGCACCGCCTGGTTGAACTTGTCCTGAAAAGCCCCCTGCTCCACGAACGGCCAGACGTACACCACGTAAACACGCCGGGGATTGTTGCGAGTGGCTTCGGGGATCTGACCGGTCGCGTCGTGCATTCCGTGCATGGCCAGCCCCCACTGTTTGAGGTTGTTCTGGCACTTCATGCGGGCTGCGGCCTCGCGGACCTTCTGAACAGCGGGCAGCAACAGCCCGATGAGGATCGCGATAATGGCAATCACCACAAGTAACTCAATCAGCGTGAACGCACGCCTCGGCCAGCGCCGGAAATGGAACATTGCGGAACCTCGAACCGAATGAGAGGGAGAGAATCGTCACGAGCAAACGAATTACCATTCCGAGTGTACACCACACCTGGGCCGAGTTCCAACAGTCTTTCGCTGGCGTTTTGCGAGGGGTGTGGCAAATCTTCTGGGAGGTTAAGCGACGTTGGCGAGCAGTGACTTCCAATAGCCATCCCAGGCCCCGCTTTGTTCCAGTGCTTCGAGTGACATGATGCTCTCCGCATTCTCACCGTCCCAACGCCTCCCACGACCCTT
>CAMDQN010000242.1 GCA_945905925.1 Singulisphaera sp. GP187 | reverse complement strand
CGAGAAGTCAAACGGCGGCCGAAGATCTACCCTCTGATGACGCGGCCACGTGCGACCGGACGAGCCGCGTTGGTCGCTGCGACAGAAAACAGGGCACCTGACGCAAAACCTTCTGGGTGATAGTCTCTCCGCACGGAAGTGCCATTCGGGTCTGTGTCGATGTCACACCCGACGGCGGCGACACCGTCCGCGAGTTCTCCGCCCATACGCCCGGGTTGGGTCAACTCGTCGCGTGGCTCAAACTCTGCGGCGTTACCAGCGTGGCACTCGAAGCCAGCGGGGCGTACGGCCACGTCCTGTTCCTCACGCTGTTGGAGTCCGGACTTGACGTACTCATGACGGCACCGCACTTCACTCGCCAGATCAAGGGACGGCCCAAGACCGACCGCCGCGACTGCCAGTGGATCCAGCGGCTCCACAAGCACGGCATGCTCCCGTCCGTGTTCCAACCCGACGACGCCACGCACACCCTGCGTGACTACGTTCGGCAGCGGGCCAACCTCGTTCGCCTGAGCGCCCAGCACGTTCAACGGATGCAGAAGGCGCTGGAGCTGATGAATCTGAAGCTGACCCGCGTGCTCGGCGACGTCACCGGCGTGACGGGCCTGAAGATCATCCGGGCCATCGTCGGCGGGGAGCGTGATCCACTGGCGCTGGCGGGTCTGCGCGATCGTCGTTGCAAGCACACGGCCGCGGAGATCGCCACGGCGCTGACCGGGCGTTACCGTCCCGAGCACGTGACCGAGTTGCGGTTGTGTCTGAAGATGTGGGACGCGTATCAGGACGCCGTCGCGGACCTGGACCGGAGCATCGCCGAGCACCTCCGGACGATGCGTCGCACGAGCGCGTTGCCGCCGCTGCCGAAGCAGACACGTGTGCGGGGCAAGAAGCCGCACGACCCGCAGTTCGACGTGCGTGAGGCGTTGTACCAGGCGACGGGCGTGGACCTGACGGCGATCGAAGGGATCGACGCGATTCATGCGTTGACGCTGGTGAGCGAGTTGGGGACGGATTTTGGCAAGTGGCCGACGGTGAAGCACTTCACGAGCTGGCTGGGTCTGTGCCCGAACTGGAAGAAGACGGGCGGGAAGGTTCAGTCGAGCCGAACGCGGTTGGGGAAGAACCGCGCGGCGGGCGCGTTGCGTCTGGCGGCGTGGGGCCTGATGCGGAGCACGAGCTACCTGGGTGCGTACCTGCGTCGTCAGCGTTCGCGTCTGGGCGCTCCGAAGGCGATCACGGCGACGGCCCACAAGCTGGCGCGGGTGGTGTACGCGTTGATGCGTCAGGGGGTCGGTTACGTGAAGCAGACGGAGCAGGTGTACGCGGAGCAGACCCGTCAGAAGTTGGAGAAGCAGTTCCACCGTCGTGCGAAGGAGCTGGGGTTCGAGGTGAAGAAGATCGAGTCGGTGACGGCGACATCGTCGGCCGTGACTTGAGACCGGGGAGACGCCGAACCGAGAGGAGGTTGGAGTTGAGTTGACGCGAAGAGCGGCATTCGACGGGACAGCAAGCCATTGCCGCCCGCGGCGAAGGTACGCACCGAGAGACTAAATGCGCAGACTCAAACAGACCTACGAGACTTCAGCGTCACTTGAAGTTCCTGGGGCGGCCTCTGGGCGCTCGCAGTGGGCGACGCGGCGCGCTGTTCTTCGAGTCACGCGCGGCGAAGTCGCAACTCTTGCGCCGCTCGCGACCATACGGACACGCCAACTCTTGTGGACGCACCGCGAAGCCGCAACTCTTCCTTCGCGCGTTCAGTGCGCATCGGCGGAGTCGCAACTCTTCTCTTCGCGGCGCCGTCGGCGCCGCCGACCGAACGACACAGCTCAGCAGCCGGCTCATGCGGGGGAGCCGGAATGTCTGGTGAGCCGTAGTCGCGTGGCCGGTCTGCTGCCGCGTCTGGTTCGGCGCTCGCCACCGTTTCTCTCGACCTCGTGCCCGTTTTGCAATAGACTACAAAGACCGGAGGAACTCGGCCATGAACCACGCTACTACCCCTGCCCCGTGCATTGCTGTCGATGTCGCGGTTATCCTCACCGCAGTTGTCCGCCCAGAACCCGATGCGGGCGGCTACTCCGCCTCCATCCCAGCACTTCCCGGCTGTCACACCCAAGGCGAGACCCTCGACGAGGTTCGCGCCAACCTCCGCGAGGCCGCCGAGGGGTGGCTTGCCGTCGCCCACGATGATGCTCTCGCCCGCGACGCCGCGGGGACAGCCCCGTGAAAATCATCTCTGGCAAGCGGATGTGCCGCGTCCTGGAGCAACGCGGCTGGACGCTGGCCCGCATCAACGGCAGCCACCACATCTATCGGCACGCTGCCACAGGGCGGCGGACAGTGGTGCCCGTCCATGGCAACCAAGACTTAAAGCCCGGCACTCAGCGAGGCATCATGCGCGATGCCGGGTTGACCGACGACGACCTCTGACGCGAACAGTTCCCCGCTCTGTCCCTCAACCGAGCTTCTTCTTCGGCTTGTCTGGGATCAACCGCGCGGATTGACGCTCTTCCATTTCCGCTGCGCATCCTGCTCCGACTCGCGGTTGGTGTACCAGCTCACCGTCAGTCTTCTGTTTCGGCCTCTGGGGCACTTACAGGCCGTAGCCGGTCGGGTCGAAGTAGCGCTCCTCGTTGAGCGTGTGACTCCAGGCACTGAACCCGAGCGGCCGGCCCGACGCATTGAAGAAGCTATACCCGCCGTAGTTGTTCGGGACCGCGAACGCCCCCGCTTGGTTGAGTACGATGGACTGATTCGACACCGGCTTGACGCTGGACGCCGGGAACGGGAACCGCTCGCGCGGCCGTCCCGCCGGGGCCGGCGTCGCGGTCACCTGCTGATACCGATCGTACGCGGTCATTGCCGTGTCGGCTCGGTCCGCCCACTTCTCGACGCGCTGGCCGACGGTCTGCCCCGTCTTCGGAGCGGCTTGGCCGCCGACCGGCGCGGCTTTGGCCGCATCGTCCAGAAGCCCGCCTGCCTTCGGGATGACCTTCGGGGCGACCCGGTTGCACCCGACAGCCAACATAGTGCAGAGGGCTAACGCCAACGACCAGTGAGCGAACATCGGTGCGCCCTCCGCCGCCGAACCAGGCGCTGCACCTGACCCGGCCACGTAAACTGTTCGTGGTAGCGTCCTGCGCGTCTCGTCCGCACACTGGTGTCGCGGCCGGGCAGGTGAGCTAGGTCGTTCGGCCTCTTGGCGATGGGTTAAGACTCTGAGCGGCTGAGCAGCTCTTGCCGCCAGAACGCGACCTGATCGATGGGCTTGAACAGCCCCTCGTCTCGCGAGCAAATCACAATGTCTTGAGCCGCCAGCCAGTAGTCCACTGCGGTGAAGGGCCGCTCACCTTGTCGCCATTCGGCGCGGCCGATGAAGTCGCGGATGCAGAAGGCAATCGCACCTTGTTCGCGCTTGTACGAGAAGTGGACGTAGCGCGGAGCCGGAGCCCCGGTCACATGAGGCGCACCGAGCAACAAGATGTATCGGCCGGTCTGCTTCTCCGGCAACCCGTCAGCAGCCATGACCTCGTCCACGGTTCGAGTCCTCTGGGCTACAGGTTTTGGGGTCGTGATCGGCTTTGGTGGTTCCGCAACTACAGTCGCTCCACTCGATGCCAGCGGGGTTGGCTCGCTGGCAGGAACGGCGGTCGGCTTGTCTTTGAGGCTATCGGTAGGAGGATGAAACTCCACCTCGACCCCGAAGATGCCGATCTTGCGGACGTACTTCCGAAACCAGCCGAACATCCGACGCGCCCTCTCTTGCCGAACGACACAGCTCACCTGCCCGGCCG
>CAMDQN010000241.1 GCA_945905925.1 Singulisphaera sp. GP187 | reverse complement strand
GAGAACGAGTTGAGCGCGATGACCCGGCAATGCGTGCGTGGCCGCCGCTTTGCGACGATCGAGGAGTTGAGGGAACAGACGGCCGCCTGGCACGAGTACACCAACGACAAACAACGCGGCGTCGATTGGCAATTTCGCATCGGCGACGCGCGGACCAAACTGAAGTCGCTCTACCCTAAAATCAAAATCTGACGCTGCACTAGGACTACGTTCCAGCGGTTTCAATGAGCGCTAACACCGCGCGCCGGATCGGGCGGGGTAACCCGGCCCATCCCGTGACGAGACGAGCCAAGTCTGGATCGAGGGCAAGGAGCGGGGCAAGTGTCGCTGGGTGCTGGTCGCAACTGTTTATGAATGCGACGGTTGTGGGACTTGTTTGTGGGTCTACGGAACCGAAGGTTAGAGGTTCGACTCCTCTTGGGTGTACTAGGAAAACAAGGGTTTTGCGAAGAAGTGAGGTCGGAAGGGCACTAGAAAGGCACCAGAAGGGAACTCCTTTCTGGTGCCCTTCGCTTTGGTACACGTCAACTCGGCTTTTTCCTTCGGGCGAATTACCCCCGCCATTTGCTTCAGAAGTTCTGACCCGTCGAACGCCATTTTTGCGTCCAGGTAGTGCTTCCGTGCGGTCTGGGCCGATACACCGATTGGCTCCCGGATCGCTGGCTACTGAATCGAACGCGGAACACGTCAAGCGCAGCGGCGACGGCTGGGTGAACCCACGCCACGCAACGCGCAACACGTCTGCTGATCCAACATGATCAGCAGGCTCGAACCGTTTCCACAAGGGCTTTTCCACACATTTCCGACAACGTGATTCGGTGGGCTGGTACGGTCTGTGACCTGAGCCGCCCGACGGCATGTCGCCTGATCACGCTCTAGTGCGAGTTTGCATCGGAGTCGTCGTAGGGGCATCGAAGACGCTGGTGTTGATGTCCTTGATGACGTGAAAGACGCAGAGTTGATGCCGGGCGGCAGGCCAGAGTTCGGCCACGAGGGTGTCGCGGCTAACGAGAAGTGTCACTGTTCGGCCCAGTTATTGCCCTCTTCAAACCGCCCAAATTAATCTCATCAGGCGCTTGCGGAGTCGACACGCAAGCGTCACAATCCGACGAAACCGGTGCGGAGCGCCGGGTCACATCACCAACTCGCGATGGAGCGACACGGACGGAACGGACACCGCCGTGAACCTCGGCAAAAGGACACCGCCATGAACCGTCCGCTCGGGCGCCGCGATTTCCTTCACACCACGGCCGCGATCATCGCGTCGGCGATGACCGGTTCGTACACGGTCGCCGCCGAAGACAAGAAGCCGAAACTCAAGAAAGCCGTCAAGTACGGCATGATTCAACTCAAGGGCGGAACCCACCTGCAGCGGCTCGAACTCGCGAAGAAGTGCGGGTTCCTCGGCGTGGAGATCGACAGCCCCGGCACGGATAGGCTCGACGAACTCGTGAAGGCGAGCAAAGAAACCGGTGTCGTCATACATGGCGTGATCGACTCGGTTCACTGGAAGGACACGCTCTCCAGCCCCGACGAAAAGGTTCGCGCGAAGGGTTTGGCGGCACTCGAAGGCGCACTCCGCGACGCGAAGACCGTCGGCGCGGACACCGTGCTGCTCGTGCCCGGCGTGGTGAACAACGATGTCCCCTACGGCCAGTGCTGGGACCGTTCGCGAGCAGAGGTGCTGAAAGCGCTGCCGCTCGCGAAGGAACTGAAGGTGAGGATCGCGATCGAGGTCGTATGGAACGACTTCATCAAGAAGCCGGAGCAACTCATCGAGTACGTCGATAGCTTCAAGAGCGAATACGTCGGCGCGTATTTCGACGCGTCGAACATGATCAAGTACGGCGTTGCACCCGCGACCTGGATCCGCAAACTGGGCAAGCGGATGCTGAAGTTCGACTTTAAGGGTTACAGCAACGCGAAGAAGTGGGTGGGAATTGGCGAAGGCGACGAGAACTGGCCAGAGATTCTGAAGGCACTCGAGGAGATCGGCTACGACGGTTGGGCCACGGCCGAAGTCGGTGGTGGTGGCGAAGAGCACCTGAAGAAGATTTCGGCGCAGATGGACAAGGCGCTGGGGCTGTGAGAAGGGATGAAGGATGAGGGGTGAGGGAGAAAAAAAGACAGGAATCGCCATTTGGCCTTCCGTCTTCTTGTCACCCCTCACCCCTCATCCTTTCCGCCGTTAGGCGCGGGGCGGGAGCTTCCACGTTCCCGGTACCGGGGCGCGGCTCGCGTCCAGCACCTTGCCCAGCGCGAATTCCTTCGGCATCAAGTCCTCACCCGATGCCAACGCGTCATCCCACGCCAGCGTGCGGCACGCGAAGCTCGCGTTGCGGCCGAGGATCGCGGTGAACGTCGAGTCGGTCACCTGCTTGAGTTCGTTCAGCGGGCGCCCAGCGCGGATGCTGTTGAGTAGGTCGATGTGCTCCTGCACGTAAGCCGAGATGTCGTCGGAACCGGACGCTTTCTTGTTGATCTGGTACACGCCATCGCGTGTGTAACACACGCCCTTCGAGCCATACACCGTTTCCGAAACGTCGTCGTCGCCCGGGATGTGGCGGCAGTAGCTGGAGAGCTTCACACCGCTCTTGTACTCGTACTCCACTGCGTAGTGATCCCAGATTTGGCCCGCGTCCTTCGGCGCGCCGGGGTGCCGAATCGCCCGCCCGCCGAACCCAATCGCGCGCACCGGGTGGTCGTTCATCACCCAGTTCATCACGTCCAGGTTGTGAACGTGCTGCTCGACGATGTGGTCGCCGCACGCCCACAGGAAGTGATACCAGTTGTGAAGCTGGTACGTGCTGTCGGCCATGCCTTCAGGCCGCTGCCGGAACCACGGCTCGCGTCCGTTCCACGAGCAGCGCAGGGCGCGGATCTCGCCGATCTCACCGCCGTGAACCTGCTTCATCGTCTCGATGTAGCCTTTCTGGTGCCGGCGCTGCGTGCCCGCCACAATCGCGATGTTCTTCTTCTTCGAGTCTTCCACCAACGAGTAACACTTACGAGCACCCGTCGCATCGACCGCAACCGGCTTCTCGCAGAAGAGGTTCTTCCCGGCCTTCACCGCCGCTTCGAGGTGCCCGGGCCGGAAACCCGGCGGGGTCGCAAGGATGACGAGGTTCACGTCGGTCTTGAGCAGTTTCTCGTAGGCGTCCAGCCCGCTGAACGTTGTCTCCGGCGTGAGCTTCACCTGCCCGACGAAACGGCCGTAGTCCTTGCTCTTCACGTTGGTGAACGTCTTCACCGCGTTCTCGGCCTTCTCCTTGAACGCGTCCGCGACCGCGATGATCTCGAGCTTCGGCGCGGCGCCGTTGATCTTCTCTTCGGCGTTGAGGATGTCCTTGATGGCTCCCATGCCGCGCCCGCCGCAGCCGATGAGACCGACCTTGATGGTGTCGTTGCCGCCGGCATACGCGCCGACCGCGAGGTTACCGGCCATTGCGACCCCGCCAACCGCGGCGGACGTCTTCAGGAAATCACGACGATTCGACATTGGAAGGCTCCGTCTGGGAAAGGGGAAGTACGTATTCTTCGCCCTGAAGGGACGGGCTCCCTCAGCCCAAGGTCAACGGCCTGGATGACGTTGGGAATTACGCCACGGCGTCGGTTTCCCAGGCCGTTGGCCTGGGCTGAGGGAGCCCGCCCCTTCAGGGCTGACAGTTCATGACATCTTTGGGCTTGACACGGGAAACCTTGGAAAACTCAGCGGTTTTCGTTTGGGTGGGATGCGGGTTGATGGCTGAAACTATTCGGTCGCCTGAGTCACAAACCATTCCCCACATTGCACTTGCTATGT
>CAMDQN010000240.1 GCA_945905925.1 Singulisphaera sp. GP187 | reverse complement strand
ATAACTCCTTGTCTTGAAGCGACTTGCCACCGTTGGTATTTCGGACTCCTCGGCACTTGAAGAGCCAAATTTCTCAAGGACACCTGGCACTTTCGAGCGGTTTTCACCGCATTTTCACAGGCCACGCGCAAACCATGTCGTGGACCCGTAAAGTCGAAGACCTCAACAACAAAGGACCTCGATTTTGCGGCTTTCCCGTTGGTGCCTGTGGGCGTAAGCCCGGGCATTCTTAGTTTTTCTTGCGGCTCCTCATCTTCGCTTCGGTGATCACGTCTTCCTTGGTCGTGATGTCGAATTTGAGTCTGCCCACGGACTTCTCACTGGTCAGACCTTTCAGTGCGCTTTCGTAGGTCATCTCGGTCGCCTTGCCGTCTTTGTCTGTGGTGGTGAACTTGGTCTTTTCGGTGATCTTGTACGTCGCCTCCTTTTCGCCTTCCTTGACCGTCACTTCTTTCTTGTCCTTGTCGAACCTGAGGAGCGTGACTTCGGTGGCAACGGCCAATCCGGTCATGAAGCAGAGGCAAGCGAGGGAGAGCAGCACCTTGCGCATTGACGATCTCCTAAGTTGGGCACCTGGGCTGCTCGCGGCATGGGACCGGGTGGTGCGAACGGACAACTGATTGCGCTGGTATTGAACGTGGTACGGTCGCGCGGGTCAAGCGAGTGCTCCCGGAATTACGTGATCTGTATCGGACCCGTTTCGCGTTCGCTCACCAGCGTGATATTATCAACACAACGTACCCGCGAGAGTGCTGTTCCGAACCCAAGGTGTTCGATGTCCGATCACACGCGTGCCCGGCGCCCGTGGCCCCGCGTCTGGGCCACGGTCGCGGGACTGCTCACGGCGTCCGTGTTGGGCGCGCTCGCGCAACCGCCGGTCGAAGAAGAAGACCCAAAGGGTGGGTTGAAGAAGCGTGTGGTCGTTGACGACCCCGTCATCGTGAAGCCTAAGGGGCCAGACGCCGGCACTAACACCCCGCCCGACTTGCGCCTGGACGAACTCGCACGCGGCATCGACGATGTCACGCACGCGGCGTTCAAGGAACTCTATCGAAAGCACGTCGTACCGTTCGACCGCCTCACGACGAAGGCCGGCGCCGTTCGGATCAAGCCGATCCCAGTAGCGACCCGTGCCGAACTGCCGCCGCAATTCGGTGTACAGGAACTCGATCGCGAGGGGCGGCTGACCGAACCGCAGGCGGTGAACAAGGGAGAGGTGCAGAAGTTGGAGAGCTTCGAGCAGGTCGTTCTCGCGGAGGCGAACCTCGTACTCGCGGCCAGGCCGTTCGGCACCGCGAACGGTCCCCAGGGGTGGACCGCGCTCGACCAACTCGGTGCCGCGGAGCGATTGCTGTTCGCTGCGCTGCGCTTTCACGACTACGCGCGCGAACGGAACATTCGCAAGGGGAAGGGGTGGGACGACATTCGGAAGCCGCTCGCGGACCGACTCCGCGAGGTGCGTCTGTTCCAACTGGACAATGCGGTTGCTGTCGGCGACTGGCCGCGGGTCCGCGAAACTGGCAGTTCCCTCATGCAGGCGTACCAGAAGGACAGTACTGTCACGGTGAAGGTGGCTGCCGCCCGAGTGCAGGAGGCGAAGCGCCTGCTCGCGTCGGAGAACCATTCTCAGCACAAAGAGGCGAAGGCACTACTCGACGAGTTCGAGAGGAACTACCCCGGCGGGGGCGGCGATGCGGTTCGCGCGATTCGCGGCGAACTCACACGACTCGCACAAGCCGCCTTCAATCGCGCGAAGGAGAAGAAGGGGATCGACGACGGCGCCGCACGCAGCGCGCTGACGCAGGCGGTCGAACTCGACCCCATCATTCCCGGCGTGCGCGAGATGCAGCGCGAACTGAAGACGACCGGTTACCAGACACTCTACGTCGGCGTACGACAGTACCCGGAATTGCTGTCGCCTATGCTTGCCAAACTAGACAGCGAGAAGCAGGTGGTGGAACTACTGTTCGAGGGACTGATCGCGGAAGTGCCCGACGACGGGCGCGGCGCTCGCTACCGGGCCGCCGGCGCGGTCGTGATGCCGGCTGTGTCACCCGGCGCCCGCGAATTCACTCTCCGAACCTTTGCCCTCGACGCGTCCGGGCGCTACGGTTTCGAGTCACACGACGTCGTGAGTACCTTGAAGTTCCTGGCTACGCGGCCCGGCACGTGGGCCGCGTACGCGCTGCCGTGGATAGACGAACAGCCTGCGACGAAGGACAACACGACGGTGCGGATTGCGTTCCGTCAAGGCCACCCGGACCCGCGCGCGCTGCTCACGTTCAAACTGCTCCCCGCGCGATACATGGAATCTCGGAATGTGCGCGTTGATGATCGCGTGTTCGCGGAGGCACCGCTCGGGACCGGTCCGTACCTTCTGCAATCCAACCCGAAGGCCGAGCGCGACGTTCCGCGCGAGATGGTGTTCGTCGATAACCCGCGATACAGTCGGTGGCTGGACCGCGTCAACCAACCCTACATTAAGGAGGTTCGGCTCCTCGAAGTGGCGAAGGTTCACAACGTACTCGAATCGTTCGAGCAGGGTAGTTTGCACATCCTCCCCGACGTGCCGACAGCGGAGCTCGACACCTACCGCACCCGACTCGCGGGCAAGGTCGAGGATCACACCGCGAGCAACAACCGTCGCGTACACATCCTCGCACTCAACCACCGGCGCCCGGCGTTCCAGAGCAAGGTGCTGCGCCAGGGGTTGTCCTTGGCGATCAACCGCGAGGCGATCCTGAACGACGCGTACCGGGCCGGGAAACCGGAGTACCACAAGGTGATGACCGGCCCGTTCCCGCCACAGAGCTGGGCAACCGCCAAGGGAAAGGACGGGCAGACGGTCCCGCTTGTGAACCGCGACCTCGCGCTGACGCGGTTCCGGACCTACCTGATCGGGCTTAGTGCGCAGACTGAATTCGAACTCCTGTACCCAGATGACGAACCGACCGCGAGCAAGCCGACCCCTGCGAAGGTCGCGTGCGAGAAGATCAAGTCGCAGATTGAGGGGCTGTTCAAGGACGCGCCCGGGCGCAAGATCACGATACGGCTCGCACCGCTTTCGACGCGCGACCTGTTGAAACGGGTCCACGACGAACACGGTTACGACATCGCCTACGTGCCGTTCGACTACCCGGACGACTGGTATCCGTTCGCGTTGGGCGCGATGCTGGATCCGGCCGCGGCGGAGCGTGGTGGGTGCAACTTCACCGAGTATCTGACGAAGGACACCGGCGCCGACGGGGATGACGCGCGTCTGGGCCAATTGCTTAACGAACTGCGTGCGTACCGCGAGTACGGAGCACTGGCCACGAAAACGGCCGAGGTGCAGAAGTTGTTCAACGAGTGCGTGCCGTTCGTCCCGCTTTGGCAGCTCGACCGGCACACGCTCTATAGCAAGAGTGTGAAAGTCTACACGGACTACTCCGACGCGACTGTCAGCCCCAAGGTGCTGGACCCGACGACATTGTTCCAGGGCATCGCCCGCTGGCGACTGGAATGAAACGGCGCTCCGAATCACCCTCATCACGTAGTCGAACCGGCGCCAGGAGGCGGAGAGCGTGTCGCTCGATTACGCCTCCGAACCCGGCACTGCCGTTCTGCATCGCGATCACCGCCGAACTCGCCTGGAAGTAGTCGCGCCGCACAGTTTCACCCAACCCGGCGGGGACTCATACCGAATCGCGTTGAATGGTATCTGTGCTTCGCCCTCTCCCTTTGTGGGAGAGGGTGCCGGCGCTTCGCCGGCGGGTGAGTAACTGTGGCGTTTGTCAAGCAGCGGCGGCCCCATTTTCGGCCAGGTTCCGCCAGGGTTTATTGTCGCGAAGGACGGCGTTGGCGATGATGACCAGTTTCCGTGCGAGCGCGATGCGGATCACCTTGGGAGCCTTCCCGG
>CAMDQN010000239.1 GCA_945905925.1 Singulisphaera sp. GP187 | reverse complement strand
GGATAAGTAGGACGAGTGCCTGTGGCGTAGGCCTGCAGGGGCCGTGTAGCGATCTCGGTGTGCGCTACACGGCCCCTGCAGGCCTACGCCACTGGCACTCGCCCTGTTGCTCATATCCTCGCCGTCGCAACTAAGCGCCCCACCAGATGCGATTCGACTGTCTCGCGCAATCCGTCCTCGAATGTCACCACTGGGTCATATCCCAGATCGGTTCGCGTCCTCCTGATGTCGGCCTTCGAGAACTTCACGTCACCCGCGCGCGACGCGGCGAAAGTCGGCGCGAGGTTCGTACCCAGAATGCGGTTCAGAGTCGCGACGAGTTCCAGCAACGTCACGCTGCGCCCGGTGCCGACGTTGTACACGTTGCCGCTCGCATCTGGTGCGTCCGCGGCACGCGTCAATGCCTGCACCGCGTTCGCGACGAAGGTGAAGTCGCGCGACTGCGTGCCGTCTCCCTGAATGGACGGTGCGCGCCCGCTTGCCATCGCCGCGGTGAACAGCGCGATCACGCCGCTGTACGAGCTGTCGGAGCGTTGTCGCGGGCCGAAAATATTGAAGAACCGGAGGCGCACTGTTTCGATCCCATAAGTGTGTGCGAACGCTTGCATGTACAGTTCGCCCGCGAGCTTCGCCGCGGCATACGGCGACTTCGCGACAACGGGCAGGTCTTCCGTCTGGCCCGCGGCCGACGAGTGACCGCCGTAAGCACTGGAACTCGCGGCGTAAACGACTCGCCGCGCGCCGGACTTGCATGCCGCGTCTAGGAGGTTCAGCGTGCCGGTGGCGCAGGCCGCGTGCGTGACCGCCGGGGCTTCCACACTGCGCGCGACTGATGCGAGCGCGCCGAGGTGGTAGATCACGCCAGCGCCTTGCACCGCGCGCGCGACTGCGGTGACGTCGGTCAGGCTGCCTTCGACCACTTCGACGTTTGATAGGTGTGCCAGATTGTTCCGCAGCCCAGTGCTGAAGTCGTCGAACACGCGAACGGGACACCCGCGGCGCACGAGTTCTTCGACGAGGTGCGAACCGATGAACCCGGCTCCGCCGGTAACGAGGGACAGCTCGTCCATGAGCGAGATTCTCCTGAGTGATGAGGCGAGTACTGAGGAGTGTAATCGCCGGACGCGCAGCGCGTCTACGCCGGCTTGAGCGTGAAGACCGTGAGTTCGGGTCGGACCCCGAACCGGAATCGCCAGCCGAAACCCACGCCGGTGTTCACGTATAGGTGCCCGTCGCACGTCGGGTACAAACCCGCAGACCAGCGCCGCGCGTTCTTGTGAAGGAACAGGCGCCCCAACCCGGGCCAGTCGATCTGCCCACCGTGCGTGTGGCCGCTGAGGATCACGTCCGCGCGATGTCCGTTGAGGTTTTCGACGGTGTTCGGGTTGTGTGCCAGTAGCACGCGGGGTGTGTCCTCGCACATTCCGCCGAGTGCAGCACCCACATCGGATTCGCCGCTCCAGAGGTCATCGACGCCCGCGACGAACAACGCCGTGCCCTCATCACCGATGCGCACCGAGCGGTTCCGCAACACCAAAACGCCCTCGAATTCGAGCGCATCGCTGATCACGCGGTCCAGTCCCGGGTGCCGGCGCGCGCCGCGGGGGGTGTGAACCGAGAAGTCGTGGTTACCCAACACCGCGAACACACCCAGAGGCGCCTTCAGGTGTCGGAACAGCTTCGCTACAGTCGGAGCGTAGCGCGGGCCGCGGTCGATGAAGTCACCGGTAAGCGCGATGAGATCCGGCTTCTCTTCCGCGGCACGCGCGATGGCGCTTTCGAGGAACCCGGTCGGGATGTGCGAACCACAGTGGAAGTCACTGAGTTGTGCGATGCGCGTACCCGAGAGCGCCGCGGGCAACCCGCGAATCGGGAGCGTGACGCGGTTCACCGCGAGCCAGGTCGGTTCGACGTGATAGGCGTATCCCAGGCGTGCCCAGTTCCGCCCAACGAGGCTCGCCATCCGGCCCGCGAACGAACCCTGGGGACCCGGCGGATGGTTTCGACCAGGAACGGTTCCGGGGTGTGCGTGCGTACCGATCGGGAGCATGGAGCCGCCCTCGAAACAAACCGCGCCCCAAACGATTCTAGGTCAAACTCTGAGGGTGGGCGCAATTCTCGATTCAAGGTCCCCAAGAAATGAGCGCGGGACGTGTTCAGCCCGTCCCGCGATTGAACGTCACGATTAGCCATTGGCGCAATTACTTCTTCGGCCCCGGGCCTTTCTTCGGCGGCTGCGGCTTCTCATCGTCCTCGTCTTCTTCGTCGTCGTCCTCGTCTTCTTCGTCCTCGTCCAGGTCGTCGTCCAGGTCGTCGTCGAACTCGTCATCGAATTCGTCGTCGTCCAGGTCGTCATCCAGGTCGTCATCCAGGTCGTCATCCAGGTCGTCCAGGTCGTCATCGTCATCGTCATCGTCATCGTCATCGTCGAACTCGTCGTCGTCATCGTCAGCCGACAGGACGGGCGTGAGCCACGGGGAAAACTCTTCCATCTCCGTGGAGGCCAGTGGGAACAGGTCGCAGGCAGCCATGCAGTCGATCCTCGTGTACGGGTGACGGCCGGTGGACTGGATAGCGCCACTGCTATCGGCGTCCGTCGGCCCGGAGTCGAATTCTCGAACCCGTTCGCGGGCGGGCGTCGTTTCCCGCGTCGGTGTTAGCGGTCTCGTCGGTAGAGCGACCGCGTCCCACACGGGTTCGTGGCGTCGCCCGGCCCTGCTGTCGGAACCGCGATGCAGGATGTCTCAAGTGCGGTCATGAGCTAGGCGCTTCTTAGGGACAGATTCCGAGGCTGTCAATCGCTCATTGCGAAGTTTCCGAACTTCGATAAAAGCCTAGAAAATATGGGCTTGCGACACTGTCGGTGATAATTATTACAATTCTTTTTTTCCCGTTCCGCGCCAATAATCGGGAACGTCGATGCCGACATCACCAGAACCGGAAGCGCCAGTGGCCCAACCCGACACGCTGTTGTCCAAGAACAGCCGGATGCCCGATTGGGGTCCGCAGTACACAGAGACACCCGCGGATCCGTTCGCGCCCAACGCGCCGTTCATCGCGGAACCGTGGAATACCGTGACCGCGACGTTCTTCATCTTTATTGCGCTGGCGTTCGTCTGGCGGGTACACGGGCGATATCGCGCGTTCCCGTTCCTGACCACGTGCATGCCGATCCTGCTCGCCGGCGCAATCGGCGGGGTGCTGTTTCACGGAACCCGCACCTGGGTCTTTTTCTTCCTCCTCGACGTGGTGCCGATCTCGCTCCTTGGAATCGCCGGATCGCTGTTCATGGCGTACCGGCTGTGGGGTCGCGGGTCGTGGATCTACTACTTGCCCGGCGTGGCGGTCTTCTACCTCGTTGTAAACCGCGTCCTGTTCCGCATGGTCGGCCAGCTGAACAGCCCATGGAGCGTGAACCTGTCTTACGCATCGTTGGCGCTGATTGTCCTTTCGCCGATCGCGATTGTGCTACGGCGCACGCGGTTCCGGCACGGCGGTTGGGTGGTCGCAGGCGTTGTCAGTTTTGCGATCGCGTGGTTCTTCCGCCTGTTCGATCTGAACAGCGCAAGTTACCTCCCGATGGGGAGTCACTGGCTCTGGCACACGTTCGGCGCGATCAGCACCGCGCTCATGATCCAGTTCTTCTACAAGGTTGAAGGGGATAAGCCGGACGTCGGACAGGGGAAAGAAGGAAGCAGCCACGGATGAACACAGAAAACACAGATCCGAGTAGTTCTACTGTTTCCCTAGATTCGCAGTTTGTGCTTCAATGCGGGCAACACTTTACGCGAGCGATGGAAATAGAGTCGTGCTTTCTCGATCCGCACCAACCACCGCGTGCTGCGACGGCAACTCACTTCCGGATCGTTGGCTCTCAGGTGCTCCTCGATCGCTCCGGCAATCAGTTGTCTCG
>CAMDQN010000238.1 GCA_945905925.1 Singulisphaera sp. GP187 | reverse complement strand
TCGCCTGCTGGAACAGGTCGGCGCGGTCCGGTTCCCACATCTCGCGCTCTTCGAGGTGCTTGCGGAACGCACGGTTGAACTTGATCAACTCGTTCACGATCCGGCGGTCTGGCAGGCGGTGACAGTCCGCGAGCGTCGGCGCGTCGGCGAGGTCGGCGTACCGTTTCCGCAACAGGTTCAGGTCGGGTTCGAAGTCGTCGCGGGCCGCCATCAGGTAGCGTTCTTCGCGCGGATCCATGATCTCCCACGCGACAGCCGTTTTGTGGATCGCGTCGCGAACCGACACCCAACGCTCCTCGGTGGGTGTTTGCTCGGGCGTATCCACGGGAGCGGAAAGTAACGCCGCCGCCAGAACCAGGTCGGAAGCTGACATAGACGCACCAGACTGAAAGTGCGTGCGGGTACGGGGCGGTTGTGCCGCGCGTGCGCACGTCGGTTGAAAAGAACCCGTGTTGCGACACCAGGAGTGTCGGGTCGGGGAGGTGCTGGCGGCTGACGTGGAGAGGATCCGCTCCGTTGGTCCCGGTGCGGTTGTCGGCCCGGCCTCGGCGATCCGGCTTCGCGCCGCGAATATGCCTCAGATGACTCGTACCAGGAGTGGCACGGGTGAGCGACGAAGACTTCGCGGTGTGATGACCCGGCTATACCGGGACACCAGAAAGATACAATACATTTTTCGACTGTGGTTGCCGGCGGTGCGGATACCTCATAGGGAGCGTCCCACACTACTTGAATAATCGAACGTTCCGCCTGCGGATTTGCGTTTCCCACGCGGTTTTCGTCCCCGACGAGGAACGCGACGCACACGCCCACTTGCCAGAATGCCTCGCATTCTTTCGCGCCGGGGTCCGTACACTGCCCGCAACGAACCACGAGTCCGAGGACGCACGGATGACACGATCAGTCGCGGGAAAAGTCGTGCTCGTTACGGGCGCGTCGAGCGGCATCGGCTGGGAACTGGCGAAGCAGCTCGCGGCTGAAGGGTGCAAAGTCGGCGTCGTCGCGCGGCGCGCCGAACCGCTGAACGAACTGGTCGCGCACATCACCGGTGTGGGCGGTGATGCACTCGCGGTGCCCGCCGACGTCGGCTCCCGCGACCGAGTCGAAGAGGCGCTCGCAAAGGTTCGCGAGCGGTTCGGTCCGATCGACCTTGTGATCGCGAACGCGGGCATCGGCCGGCCCACGCTCCGCGACCCGGTGAACATGAGCGACGTGGAAGACACCTTGCGCATCAACCTGATGGGTGTCGTTTACACCGTCTCAGCGGCGCTGCCCGAGATGCTCGCGCGCAAAGACGGCCACCTCGTCGCAATCTCGAGTCTCGCCGCGTACCGCGGCTTGCCGGCAGAGTCCGCGTACTGCGCGAGCAAGGCCGCCGTGAACGTCTACATGGACGGACTGCGAATGCACCTGCGCAACACCGGCGTGCGAGTGACCACCATCTGCCCGGGGTTCATCAAGACGCCGATGACCGCGACGAACAAGTTCTACATGCCGCAACTGATGGAGGCCGATTACGCCGCACGGAAGATGATCCGCGCGATCAAGCGCGGCAAGAAAGTATATAACTTCCCGTGGCAGCTCCACATGCTCATCAAACTGAGCCGGTGGGTGCCCGATGGAGTGATGAACTGGGCGATGGGCGACTACGAGGCCGAAGCCCAACAAGCCGTCGCGGACCGGCAAAAGTAGCAATCCGCATGGGCGGGTTGCACGTCTTCATGGGTGCGGGCATGTCGCCCGCGCGAAACAACTTGAGGGAGAGACCATGCGAAGCGCGATTCTGGCGGCGGTGTTCCTGGCGGCTCCGGTTCTCGCGGCCGAGGACAAGCCGGTCGTGAAGGAAATTCCCACCAAAGACCTGAAGCTAAAGGTGCCTAACGGTGGCAAGCCGACCGCGCCGGTGATCGTCGCGTCAGCGGAAGAGCTGGCCAAGTGCCCAGTGTGCAGTGGAGAGATCGAGGCGGTCAAGAAGTTGGTGGACTTCTCGAAGGAGAAACTCGTGGTGTTCGCGTGGGCCGGCAGCGGGCAAGACAAGGTCGAACTGACCGCCGAGACGAAGGACGGCAAGACACTGCTGGTCACCTCGTTCACGCCTGGGCGCACCCGCGACCTGCGTCAGCACGTCAAACTGTACGCTGTGCCGAAGGGCGCCGAGATCAAGAAGTAACCGAGAACGAAAGCCGCACGAATAGAGCGAGTGCATCTTGCGCCGCCCGGCCATCCATCGCATCGCGCTGTGCGTCGGTCATGTCGAAGTAATGTCCATCCCACCACGCCTCCCAAAGCGCCGAACGAGTATCCTTCACGACGAACCGCGTCGCGGGTTCCGCTCTGTGTCGCCCTCCGCGTGGTAAAAGGCGAGCGGGGGCGTAAGCCCCCTGTTAAACCCCAAGCCAACGGTGGCTGTGAGGTTTAACAGGGGGCTTACGCCCCCGCTCGCCATCGGGCATCCTTTTACTTCGAGCCGCCCTTGTACTTCTTCGTACTACGCATCTTGTGCTTGCGAGCACGGACCCGCTTCTTGTTCGCGTTCCGCTGACTCTTCGGCGCGTGTTGAATGCCCATTCGTCGTTCTCCAATGTGTAAGCGAAGACCGCCATTCTAGCGACCGCGAGCGCCGTTGCCCACACCGCTCACCACGGCTTACCGACGGCCTTTGCAATCAGGTCGTACCCGTCGGCGGAAGTGATCTTCACCTTCACGAAGTCGCCGGGCTTCAGGTTCTTGCCCTTCACCCGAACTTCGCAGTCGATCTCCGGCGAATCGGCGTAAGTGCGCCCGCGAAAGTGGTTCGCGAACTCTGGGTCCGGCCCGTCGATCAGAATCGGGTGTTCCTTGCCGACCTGCGACTCGGCCCACCCGAACGCGACCTTCTGTTGCACTTCCATGATCGCAGCGACGCGAGCAGCTTTCACGTCTTCGGGCACGTGGCCGTCGAGCTTCTCCGCCGGTGTGCCGGGTTCCAGTGAATAAGGGAACACGCCTAACCGCTCGAATTTGAAGTTCGCCACGAACTGCTTGAGTTCTTCAAACTCCGCGTCCGTTTCGCCCGGGAATCCGGTGATGAACGTGGTACGGATCGCGAGGTCCGCCCACTTGTCGCGAAGCCGGTGAAGAAGCGATTCGGTCGCCGCGCGGTCCACACGCCGAATCATCCGTTTCAACACGCGATCACTGATGTGCTGTAGCGGCATGTCGAGGTACGGGATGATCTTCTTCGCGCCGGCAAAGGTCTCGATTAACTCATCGGAGATGTGTTCGGGGTAAGCATAGAGCGTGCGAACCCACTCGATGCCATCGACCTTGTCGAGTTCGCGGAGCAGTTCCGGGAGTCGCGTGCGACCGTACAGGTCCATGCCGTAGTAGGTCGTGTCCTGCGCGACGATGATGAGTTCGCGCACGCCATCGGCGGCGAGTTCGTTCGCCTCGCGGATCACTTCCTCGATGGGCTTCGTGACGTGCTTGCCGCGCATCTTCGGGATCGCGCAGTAGGTGCAAAGCCGGTCGCAGCCTTCGCTGATCTTGAGGTACGCGAAGTGCTGCGGCGTGATTCGGAGACGGGCGGTGTCTTCGAGCGCGCGAACCGGCGCGGGGCGGAACAGCGACCGTTGTTCGACTTGGAGCGCCCCTTGCTTGCGCTGCGGGTTTGTGGCCCGGTCCACCACATCGACGATCTCTTCACGCCCGAACACGCCGACAATCTGATCGACCTCGGGCACCTGTTCGAGCAGCACTTCTTTCTGGCGCTCGGCCATGCACCCGGCGACGACGACGGACCCGACCTTACCGGCGGCTTTGAGCGCGAGCATTTCGCGAATGACCGCGAGCGACTCCTGCCGGGCCGGTTCGATAAACCCACAGGTGTTGACAATGACCACATCCGCGCCGTCGGCCCCGTTCTGATACGTGTAGCCGTCTTGCGCGAGTTTGCCGAGCATCCGCTCGCTGTCGACGGTGTTCTTCGGGCAGCCCAACGAAATGAA
>CAMDQN010000237.1 GCA_945905925.1 Singulisphaera sp. GP187 | reverse complement strand
GTGAACAAGGTTCAGGAGCTGCTGGGCCGGCTGAACGGCCAGATGCTCCGGTTCCCCGTTCCTGCCGGGACGCCCGAGGGTGACCGGAGCGTGCGGGACACCGTCGCCGCGGGCCTCACGGCTCTGATCGAGGACCACCGTCAGGCCGTCGCCCAGTTCGGAGAGGACACCCGCGAGGACACCCTCAAGCGGGCCGCGGAGCGGATCCGCACCACCCGACTGAAGGTCGAGGGCTACGCCGAACTGCTCGCCGAGGAGAAGTCTCGACTCGACCGGGCCGTGATCGCCGCCCAGGAGGAACTGCGGGCGAAGGTGATCGAACTGACGGCCGCCCCCGCCGGCGTCGCCTGACCCATCGCTGTCTCACGGAGAACGAACGTGCCCGTGCCGATTTCCCCGCCGTACGCTGTTGCGCAGTTGCGGATCATCACCACGCCGGCCCTGTGGCCGGCGTGGCCGTTTCTCCCTCTGGTCCGCCGAACGTCCGGCGGCATCGAGTTGGGCGTCTTGTTCGATGCGCGAGGGGCGGTTGATCGGACCGGCTACTCGGCGACCGTCTTTCTGACGTGCCTGTTCCTGCTGCCCGACACCGTCGGGCAGCTCCTCGCACTCCCGCGAGAGGTGTACGACACGGCGGAAGAACTCTTCGGGGCCGAGTGGCGAGTCGACTGACGCCATCCCACAGACCCACGAATTCGAGCGATTTGAGTAACGAAGGTTCCAGCGCAACGAGGGCGGTTCATCGTCCTCGTTCGCTCAACTCCACGTCTGCCGCTTCACGTTCCTTCACCACCCGCACAACACCGGATCGATCCCGCCAACCGCGGGACAGGAGACACGTCATGCCGAAGGCACGAGTAAAGAAGGCGACCACGTCGCGTGAGGCCGAGAAGGCCGAGGGGCCGAATCACACGCCGTTGAGCCCGAAGGAGGTTCACGAACTGTTCGGGCTCCCGGGGCCGTACGACCCGCCACCCGCTCCGATGTCCCTGGTCGGGTACGCCACGTTCTGGGACTGCGGCGTCAGTATCGAGCGGCTCCGCGAGAAGCACCGCTCGCTGTTCTACCCCAACGATTTTCTCGATAAGGCGAGGTTCGCCCGGGAGACCGACGCGTGGAAGTGGCGGCAGATTCGGCTCACCCCGATCGAGCCGGGCAAGCCATTCGCCGAGCAGCAGGCGAGGCTCACCAACGCCGACACGCCCGCCGCCGCGCGGGAACTCGTGACGTTCCTGGTCCTGCACTTCCTCGCCACGGGCGGGCGTTTCGAGATGGATCGCTGGCGGTGCCTGGACATCTTGCCTTCCAAGAAGCGGGTGATCGTCGGCCCGTTCAGTCCCTTCGGGCTGGACATCGGAACGGTCTCGGACGGGTGGGAATCGCCGGGCGTCGGGCTCTCGGCGATCTTTACGCCGCGGGGGAAGCGAGCGCCGTGAACGCCGGATCCCCTCAAGACAGTCGCGACGACTCCTGTTCGATCGCCCTGTTCGACAACCCGACCGACGAACCACCCGACAACCAGGAGATGCCATGTTCGAGGAAGCCGAACTGATCCACCGGTACACCCGTGCCCAGGCCGTCGGCGACGGCGTGCTGGTGGACGTGACCGCCACCGCGAAAGAGGCGGGGATCACGTACCCGGCGGCGGTGACTCGCGCCGTTTTCGAGCGATACATCCGCGTCCCCGACGGGGTGATCGGCCAGGACGAACGCGGCCGGGCCTGGGACGTCCTGTGGATGCTGCGGTTCGCCATCGCCCGCTCGCCCGAGGGCGATTTCCTCCTCTACACCGTCTTCGTTCGCAACGACAACGCCGGGCCACGGCCCGTGAAACTGAAAGCCCTGTGTCACCCCGGAGATGAAGGCGAACCGGTCATCACCGTGCTGCTTCCCGACGAGGACTGACCGAGGGAAGTCGTCACGAAACGACACGACACCGGCGAGATTTCCTCCAGCAGTTCGAGCCACGTTCGTCATCTCGGCTCGCCACCTCCGTCACGATTCCATGCGGCAAGCACAGGGCTCCCACAGTGAGCCCCGGCAGCACCGCGGCCACATGCACGAGAAGTTCGCGACCTCATTCCACCAAAGGAGCCACCATGAAGAGCTACGTCGGATTCCGCACGAACCGTGACGGCAACGGACGCGGCGATGCCGTCGTCAACGTCATCGAAACGGACAAGCCACCCCGCCCACTCAACCCGCGTCTCGACCTGCGGTCACATTCGCCCACCGGATTCGAGTGGGGTTACCCGGGCAGCGGGCCGGCCCAGCTCGCCCTCGCCCTCGCGGCCGACGTCCTGAAGGACGACGACCGAGCCCTGCTCGTCTACCAGCGGCTCAAGTTCGAACTCGTCGGCGGGTTCGCGGACGAAGGATGGACGCTCACCGAAGCCCGGCTGTGGGGCATCATCTCGGCCCTGGAAGAACAACGGGACAACCCCGCACAGTGGCAACCGGGCGGTTCCTGTGGCGATTGCGGGTGATCGCATAGAGCCTGCCGCGATCCCGACCTGATACCGCCTTACCCGCAATTTTTTCGGGCGGGTCTTCTGGGTGCCGGCCGCGGGCGACGCGCTCGACGGGCCGGCACCCACACGGGCGAAGTCAGCCGCCCACCAGTGCTGACACTGCAGGAGTCCGCGATGAAGTCGTACCGCAGCCGCACCCTGAACCGCCAGTGCCAGATCGCCAAGTCCGACCCGCACGGCAGCCCCGTCCGCGACGCCGAGGGCAACCCGGTCCTCGACCACGGCGGCCTCTGGTTCTTCCACATCTCCGGCGGGGACCACCACGACCGCAAGCGCGTCGTCCCGGTGGACCCGCAGGCGTTCTTCAAGCACAAGGCCGACGAGATCAACGAGGCGCTGAAGAAGCGCGGGAAAGACCGGACGGTGACGCCGGAGGAGGTGTACGCCGAGTACGTCAAGGCGTTCCGCCGGCCCGGCGAGACGTACGCCCCGCCCGACCACCCGGAAGAGTTCTCGATGGTGCTGTCGAAGGAGCTGTGCGTCAACTGGACCCACGGGTACGGCACCGCCGCGGCGCACCTGCCGACCTCGATCCCGCCCGAGCAGACCAGCATCTTCCTCCGGCTGATGACCGAGGACGCCCCCGCGAAGCCGGCCGACGACGGCGGCAAGCGGCGGGGCAAGACGAAGGGCCTGTCGCTGGAGGAACTGGGCGTCGCCTGACAAACTGACCCCGAGCCCCCGCCGGATCGCGGCGGGGGCCGCGTAATGGAGAAGACCAAGTCGGCCGGATTCGCGTGCCCCCGAAACGAGGGCGGCAACGAGACCGATCGGCCCCACGGGGTCTCCGATCCGCCCTCCCGGAAGTTTCAAAAAACGCGATCGCCGCCCCGCCGGCTCACACCGCCCCATTTTTCCCCAGGGAACCGCGGGGGAGAGAATTCCGCCGCCCCGCCCCCCGAGCCCGGACGTTCCGGGCTCGTTCCGTTTCTGCCACCCCACCGAGAGGTCACACATGAAGAAGAAGACACCCGCCGGACCACCGCTCCCGACGAGCCCCCCGACGCCGCTGTTCTCCGCACTTCCGTACGGCGTGTTCGACGTCGACCCGCAGGTCGTGATCGACCGCGGAATGCCCGAGCGCGTCCGCTGCTTCGTCCGCGGCTGTCGGCGGATGCTGCTCCCGCCGAGCCGGGGCTTCGGCGGCGAACTCTGTCCCGACCACGGCATCCACTGCCACGCCAGCGGGACCTACTCGTACCGCGACCCGAAGCGCAACATCATCGTCTCGCCCAAACTTCTGGCCGGGGGGATCATGAAGCACCCGTTCAAGTTCGAGTCGGGCCGGTTCGGGAACGAGCGGGGCGAGGACGCAATCACCTACAACGTGTTCCGCTCCTTCCAGGAGGCCGGCGCCCTGGGCCTGGTGGCGAGCCTGCTCACCGGGACCGAGGTCACGACGCAGCCGCGACTGTTCCTCTGGGGGATCGAACTGACCGACGACCTCGAGCCGTGGGACCTGCTCGTCGCCGCCCGCGAGCGGTTCGAGACC
>CAMDQN010000236.1 GCA_945905925.1 Singulisphaera sp. GP187 | reverse complement strand
TGTGGCCCCGGTACGCGCAGGCGCTCCTGAGTTCCTACGAGTTCATGCAACTCCGTTGAGGAAGAGTAAGATGCAGTTCCACGCTCACGAGTCGGCCGTTCGCGCCGCCCTTGCGGCCCCGAGCCGACGCCAGTTCCTGAACCGCCTCGGGGCCGGGTTCGGCACCATCGGGCTTTCCGCGGCACTCGCCGACGCGGGCCTGCTGTCGGCGGCCGAGGCTCCGGGCGCGGCTTCGCCGCTGGCGCCCAAGGCGCCGCACTTCGCGCCGAAGGCGAAGCGCATCATCCAGTTGTTCATGCCCGGCGGCCCGTCGCAGGTGGACACGTTCGACTACAAGCCGACGCTCGCGAAGAATGCCGGCCAGCGCCCGGCGCTGGTGGACCGCAAGTCGCTCCGCAACACCAAGAACGGTCTGATGCCGTCGCCGTTTGGGTTCAAACAATACGGCAAGAGCGAGAGGTGGGTGTCGGACATCTTCCCGAAGGTCGCCGAGAAGGTGGACGACATCTGCTTCGTCCATTCGATGCACACCGACACCCCGGAGCACGCCGGGGCGATCCTGATGATGAACCTCGGGCACATTCAGCCGACCCGGCCGAGCATGGGGTCGTGGCTCGTGTACGGCTTGGGTTCGGAGAACCGGAACCTCCCGGGGTTCGTGTCGATGTCGCCGCGGGCGCAGCCGCGCGGCACGCTCGCCAACTGGGGCAGTTCGTTCCTGCCCGGCGCGTACTCGGGCACTTACGTGAACATTGCCCAGATGAAGCCGGACGCGGCGGTCGGGCACCTGCGCAACCCGGCGCTCAAGCCCGACGCGCAGCGCCAACAGGCCGACCTCGTCGCCCGCCTCAACCAGTTGCACCTCGAGCGGTCCGAGAAGGACGCGCAACTGGAAGCCGGCATCGCCTCGATGGAGCTGGCCTTCCGGATGCAGACCGCCGTGCCGGAGGTGTTCGACACCGCGGGCGAGACGAAAGAGACGCTGGAACTGTACGGCCCCGGCGAGTTCGCGAAGGGGTGCCTCCTCGCGCGGCGGCTGGTGGAACAGGGCGTCCGGGCGGTTCAGTTGTCGCACTCCATCGACGGGTACGACATCGCGTGGGACACCGGGCACGACGACATCGCGAAGGGCCACGCGGTGCTGGCGAAGGCGTGCGACCAGGGCATCGCGGCGCTGCTCACCGATCTCAAGCGGCGCGGCCTGCTGGACGAAACGCTGGTGCTGTGGGGCGGCGAGTTCGGCCGCGCGCCGACGTCCGAGGGCGCGAAGGGCCGGGACCACGACCACTACGGGTTCACGGTGTGGATGGCCGGCGGCGGGGTGAAACCGGGCACGAGCTACGGCGCGACCGACGAGTTCGGGCTGTCCGCGACCGAGAACCGGGTCCACGTCCACGACCTGCACGCCACCATCTTGCACCTGATGGGCCTCGACCACGAGAAGCTCACCTACCGCTACAGCGGGCGCGACTACCGCCTCACCGACGTGGCCGGCACCGTCGTGAAGGGCGTGTTGAAGTGATCGCGCGCCACCAACGCGCGGTCGATGAGTCTCCCGAATCCCAAACCTCAACGTCTCGAACCGGGGTCAACGGTTCCGCAACTGGAGTGCATCATGAGTCTTGGCCGTTTTCACGCGGGACTGTTCGCAATCGGCTTCGCGCTCGCGACGCACGGGGCGGCGCGCGCCGCGAATCCCGAGGTCGTCCCGGTTGGCGACTCCGGCAACAAGGCTGATTCGACAACGTATGGTGCTGTCAAATACGAGTACAAGATCGGCAAGTACGAGGTGACCAACGCCGAGTTCTGCGAGTTCCTCAACGGCGTCGCCAAGACGAACACGCTCAAACTCTACGACGGGCGCATGGACGGCGAATACGGCGGCATCGCGCGCAAAGGGGAAGCGGGCAGTTACACCTACTCCGTCAAGGACGGGTGGGGCAAGAGGCCGGTGAACTACGTCACCTGGGAAACGGCCGTGCGGTACACCAACTGGCTCACCAACGGGCGCGGCGCGGGCGACACCGAGACGGGCAGCTACACGATCAAGGACGACAAGGTGACGGTGCCCGATCACGCGGCCCTCGCGGCCGGCACGGAAACCAAGTGGGTGCTGCCCAGCGAGGACGAGTGGTACAAGGCGGCCTACTACGACCCCAACAAGGCGGGGGGCGCCGGCTACTGGAAGTACCCCGCGAAGAGCGACACGGCCCCGGCCGCCAACATCAACACCAACGCGCCGTCCGACGTCGGCTCGCACGCGAAGGCCGTCGGCCCGTACGGCACCTTCGACCAGGGCGGCAACATGTGGGAATACAACGAGGCCCGCAAGGGAGGTAAAGTCGGGCTGCGCGGCGGCTCGTTCTACCTCAACGACAACGACGGCTACATGCGGTCGGCGACTCGGTACGACGTCCTCAGCGCCAAATGGCCCAACTACGGGTTCCGCGTCGCGGTTCTTGGCGGCGCCAAGAAATAATCCCGCCGCCGGCACCGTTCCGCGGATCACTCTTTCACGCACATCGGGCACCTCCAATGACGCTTCCGACATACTCCCGGCTGGTGGGTCGCGTACGCGGCGTATTGATCGCGGCCCTGTTGCTCTGGTCCGCGACGATGGCTCACGCGAAGACGTATTACGTCAGCCAGTCGGCGGGCGACGACAAGTGGGGCGGAGAAGCCGCCGCGTCGGACGGTAAAACCGGGCCGTGGAAGACGCTCGCCCGGGCTTCCAAGGAGACCTACGCGGCCGGTGACAAGCTGTTGCTCAAGCGCGGCGACACGTGGAACGAGGAACTGCGCCCGCTCGGTAGCGGCACGCCCGACAAACCCGTCCTGATCGGCGCCTACGGGGACGGGAAACAGAAACCCGTCATCGACCGCGAGGACTTCAAGAAAGACCTGATCGGCATCCATCTTGTCGATCAGGAAGGGTTCAAGATCGTCGGCATCGAGTTCAGCCGGTGCCTCACGGGCGTCTACGCCGAGTACGCCGCCGGTTCGCCCGACCGCAAGTACCTCTGGATCGAGGACTGCTACTTCCACGACTCGCTCCTCTACCAGCCGTACCAGGACTACCCGAAGCGCAAGATCGGCATCGGTCTCTGCCTGTTCTCGCACGAGACCAAGAACAAGATCGTCGCGTCCGACATCACCGTCAAGAACTGCGAGTTCCGCCGGCTCGCGTCGGGCATCTGGACCAACAGCCCGGACAACTTCAACAAGAACAAGGGCAACATCTACAACTTCGGCAACTTCGTTGTCGAGGGCTGCCTGTTCGAGGAAGGCTACCAGTGGCAACTCGGGATGCGCGGGGTCGACGGCGGGGCCGTGCGCCGGTGCGTGACGCACGACATCGGCCGGAACTTCCGCGCGTTCAACGGCGTGGCCGGCGCGATGTTCCACCGGTGCAAGAACTGGGTCTTCGAAGACAGCGAGTGGGGCTACATCTCCATCGGGCTCGGCAGCGGCGACGGGCAGGCGTTCGACTTCGAATCGAACTGCGACCACATGAAGATGAAGAACTGCCTGTTCCACGACACCGACGGGGCCGCGATGCTGCTCTGCTGTTACGCATCGGGACCGGAGGCGCACAAGGATCTGCTGATGGAGAACTGCGTCCTCAACGGCAAGTGCAAGCGCCCGATTCGGCCCAATAACCGCTGCGAGATCTTCAACACGACGGACTGGAACGAGGCGAAGTGGAAGGACTGCCGGTTCTACGTGTCCAAGGGGAACGTCCTGATGCACGTGGCCGACCCCGAGAAAGAGAAGCGCTCGACCTTTGAAAACGTTGTGGTGCGCAAGTTGAGCGACGCTTGCACCTCGCCCAATCTGTCCGCGAAGGCGAAGTACACCGCTTCGACGGAAGTGCTCGGTTCCGAAGCCGCCACGATCAACGCCGCGAAGCCCACCGCCTGGAAAGCGAGCAAGGAGGCCGACCAGTGGCTCCAGATCGAGTTCCCCGCTCCGACCGCGATTAACGAGTTCAAGATCAAGGAAGATCCGTCGTCGTCCGTGAGTCGCTACGT
>CAMDQN010000235.1 GCA_945905925.1 Singulisphaera sp. GP187 | reverse complement strand
GCGTCACCGGTGACGCTCGCCTCCGGCTCGCGGCTAACTGGTTCCACCTATGGCCGATCCCATCACCGTCGCTCTCGTCGGCAACCCGAACGCGGGGAAATCGACGCTGTTCAACGCGCTCTCCGGGCTGCGGCAGCGGATCGGCAACTACCCCGGCGTCACGGTCGAGATGAAGAAGGGCGAGTTCATCGCCGACGGCGCGACAATCAGTCTCATCGACCTGCCCGGCACATACAGCCTCGCCGCGCGCAGCCCAGACGAGATGGTCGCGGTGGACCTTCTTCTGGGCCGGCGCCCGGAAGAACCGCGACCGTCCGTTGTCGTCTCCATCGTCGATGCCACCAATCTCGACCGGCACCTGTACCTCACCAGTCAGTTGCTCGACCTCGGCGTTCCGGTCGTCGTCGCGGTGAACATGATCGACGCCGCGAGCGCACAGGGGATCACGTTCGACTATGCGAAGTTGTCCGCCGCGCTCGGAGTGCCGGTGGTGCCGATCCAGGCGAACAACGGCACCGGTCTCGCGGAACTCACGACCGCGATCCGCAACGCCGGAGAAGGCGCGAACGCGCCGCGAGGGCTGGCGTTCCCGCCCGCGTTCGATGAAGTGACGGAGCAGTTGCGGAAGGAACTCAGCGACGAACTTCCAACGTTCCTGGTCCGGCGCGCGATCATCGACATCGGCGGTTACACGGAGCAGTGGCTCGTCGAGCAATACGGCGAGCGGTTGAAGGCGGCGCTGGTCGGCGCGCGCGACAAGCTCATGGCGTCCGGGCACGCGGTCCCCGGAGTGGAGGCGCGAACGCGGTTCGCGTGGGTGCGTGCCGCGGTCGCCGCGGGCGTCGCGAAACCGGCCGTGCGCCCGGTCACATGGACCGACCGCATCGACAACGTGCTCACACATCGCGTCTGGGGTACGCTCGTCTTCTTGGTCGTCATGTTCCTGATGTTCCAGTCGATCTTCCTGTGGGCGAAGCCGCTCATGGACTTGATCGGCAGCGGGCAAGACGCGGTCGCAAAGAGCGCGGAAGGTGCGCTGCCATCTGGTCCGCTACGGGCGCTGCTCGTGGACGGCGTCATCAAGGGCGTCGGGAGCGTGCTGGTGTTCCTGCCGCAGATCATGATCCTGTTCGGGTTCATCGCGGTGCTCGAAGACTGTGGGTACATGGCCCGGGCCGCGTTCCTCATGGATCGCGTGATGAGCCGGTGTGGGCTAAGCGGCAAGTCCTTCATCCCAATGCTGTCGAGCGTGGCGTGCGCGATCCCCGGTGTGATGGCGGCTCGCGTGATCGAGAACCGGCGCGACCGGCTCGCCACAATTCTGGTCGCACCGCTGATGAGCTGTTCCGCGCGGCTCCCGGTGTACATCCTGCTCATCGGTGCGTTCATCGCGAAACCGGGTTCACCCGGTTGGCTGCCCGGACTGGTGCTGTTCCTGATGTACATGATCGGGTTCACGGTCGCGCCGCTGGTCGCGCTGGCGCTGAAGCGCACGCTGCTCCGCGGCGCGCCGCCGGTGTTCGTGATGGAACTCCCGAGCTACCGGCGGCCGAAGTTCACATCGATCCTCCGGCGGATGGGCGGAGCGGGTTGGGCGTTCACCGTTCGCGCCGGCACGATCATCCTCGCGGCGATGGTACTTGTGTGGGCGCTGCTCTACTTCCCGCACACCGACGCGAACGGCATATCGTACCCCGAGCGCATCGAGAAGGCCGAGGATGAGGCAAAGGAAAAGGCATCGCGACTGAAGGAGCTCCAGGAGAAGGAAGACACTTCGGAGGACGACAAAGCGGAGTTGGAGAAACTCGAAGAGGCGTCGGCACTGCCGGACAAGCTCAACGGCGAGTGGAAACGCGGCAGCGCGCTGGGCCGCGTCGGGCTGTGGATGGAGCCGGTGTTCAAGCCGCTGGGGTGGGACTGGAAGATCGGCGTCGCGGCGATGGCGAGTTTCCCCGCGCGCGAGGTGATCGTCGGCACGTTCGGGTTGCTCTACGACGTGGGCGAAGTGGACACGAAGGCGATCGGCAACGCGAAGGCCGACGCCGAGTCGAAGGAGAAGGTTGCGGGGCTTACGAAAGCGGTGCAAGACGACTGGTCGAAAGACCCGGTTCGCGGCAAGTACGGTGTGCCGGTCGCGCTCTCGATAATGGTGTTCTTCGCGCTGTGCTGTCAGTGCGCCGCGACGCTCGCCGTCATCAAGCGCGAGACGAAGAGTTGGGCCTGGCCCGCGTTCACCTTCGTCTACATGACGGCGCTCGCGTATGTCGGGGCGTTCCTGACGTTCCAGATCGGCCGGTTGATTGTGGGGTAAACGAGCACCCGCTCCTTGACAGTCGCGGTTCACCAATCACGGTTAACCGCGACTGTCAAGGAGCGGGTGAGGCAACGGAATCGGCAATGTCCACAACATTTCAACTCGTCGCGGTCGGTGTGGTGGTCGCGCTCGCGGCCGGGTACATCCTGCGCGCCACCTGGAAGACGTGGTTCGGCGCGTCGAAACCCGGTTGCGGTTCCGGCTGCGGCAAGTGCGCGGCGCCCACGACGGAACCCGAAGTAAAGGGCCGGCGCCCGCTCCCGATGGCGTAAGATAGCCCCACACCGGAGGGCTATTTATGTCGCCACGCACGTTCCCGCGCAGCGTTTTCGTCCTTCTCTGCTGTGTCGCCCCACTTCAAGCGCAACAACCCGACGACGCACTTCGCGACGACGCGCAGAAGGCACTCAAGAAGTCCGCGACGTTCTACCGCGACAAAGTCGCGAGCCACGGCGGGTACGTCTACTACTACACGCCCGACTTCAAGCAGCGCTGGGGCGAAGGCGTCGCCACCGAGGACACGATCTTCGTGCAACCGCCCGGCACGCCCATGGTCGGGATGGCGTACCTCAAAGCCTACGAAGCCACCGGCGACAAGTTCTACCTCGACGCGGCCCGCGAAACCGCCGGCGCGCTGGTGTACGGTCAACTCGAATCCGGCGGGTGGACGCAGACGATCCACTTCGCGAAGGTCAACCGCATGGGCAAGTACCGCAACGGCAAGGGCGGGAACTGGAACGTGTCGTCGCTCGACGACGGGCAAACGCAAGCGGCACTCGTGATGCTCATGCGCACCGACCGCGCACTCGGCTTCAAGGACAAGGAGATTCACGACGCCGCGACCTACGGACTTTCCGCGCTGCTGAAGGCGCAGTTCTCCAACGGCGGGTTCCCGCAAGTGTGGATCAAGGCCGTGGACGCGAAGGTCACGGGCAAAGCAAAGTTCCCGGAGTACGACTGGAAGACCGAAGGCCGCGTGAAGAACTACTGGGACTACCCCACGCTCAACGACGGCCTCGCGGGAACCGTGTTCGACGTGCTCGTTGAGGCGCACCAGACCTACAAGGACGCGAAGTACAAGACCGCGATCATGGAGCTTGGGAACTTCCTCATCGCGGCGCAGATGCCGGACCCGCAGCCTGGATGGTGTCAGCAGTACAGCTACGAGATGGTGCCGATCTGGGCACGGAAGTTCGAGCCGAGCGCGATCACCGGTTGGGAATCACAGGACGCAATGACCACGCTGATCAAGATCGCGCGCTACGCTGGTGACAAGAAGTACCTCGAACCGCTGCCGAAGGCGCTCGCGTACTTCAACAAGGCCCTCTTGCCGGACGGCAAAGTGGCCAGGTTCTACGAGTTCAAAACGAACAAGCCGCTGTACATGAACGCGCGGTACGAGTTGACTTACGATGATTCCGCCGCGCCGGGTCACTACGGTTGGAAGCAGTCCGCGCACTTCAAGCAGATTGAGAAGGACTACGACGCCGCGAAAGCGGGCACCGCAATCGTGGTAAAGCCGCGCACCGCGAAGGAACTGGAAACCGCGGTGCGCCGCATCGTGAAGGAACTCGACGCGGACGGCAAGTGGGTGAGCGTGTACGCGGGCGAGCGGTTGGTGGGTCAGCCGAAGTTCGCGACGGACTTCCGCTACGTGTCGAGCGCAGTGTTCAGCAAAAACGTCGAGGTGCTGAGCGAGTATCTTGGAGTGACGAAGAAGTAAAGCCAACGCTTCCCTCGTCGTGGGTGTACGACACGGTTTGCGCGCGATGATGATTGGCACTCTATCAGATTGTAATAACTCCTTGTCTTGAAGCGACTTGCCACCGTTGATATTTCGGACTCCTCGGCACTTGAAGAGCCAAATTTCTCAAGGACACCTGGCACTTTCGA
>CAMDQN010000234.1 GCA_945905925.1 Singulisphaera sp. GP187 | reverse complement strand
TTCTGGGCGTGGCTGGAATCGTGGGTGTTGGTTCCTTCGGAACTAGGAAGCTCCCACCCATCGCCAAAAAGTTACAGCAACTCATCGGTGGGAAAGATGCGAACTCGGCCGAACCCCGCTGAGCGAAATGTCTACAGCGCAACCGCCTCATTCTGGTTTTAAGGCGAGCGGGGCCGTAAGCCCCTGTTGAACCTCCACACGACACGGTTGCGTTGAGGTTCAACAGGGGCTTACGGCCCCGCTCGCCAAGAGTTCAGTCATTTACTCTGGTTTCGGCGGCGGGTTGCCCTTCGGCCCGCCGGGGCCGCCCGCTCCGCCCGGACCACCGGGGAAGCCACCGCCGCCACCGCCGAAGCCACCCGGCCCGCGTTCCTTCATCGCTTTGAACGCCTTCTTCTGGTCGTCGGTCAGGAGCTTCTCGATCTTCGCGTCCACGTCTTTCTGGATCGCTTCGAGTTCCTTCTTCTGCGTGTCGGTGAGCTTCAGTTGTTCTTGCACGAACGGCGCGAGCACTTGGCCCGGTGTGGGTATCCCGAAGCCGCCGCCCTTCCCGCCCAGTCCGCCGGGGAATCCGCCCTTGCCACCCGGTTCGCCCTTGCCGCCGGGCTGTCCACCCTTGCCGCCGGGTTGCCCGCCCTTACCGGGTTCACCACCCTTGCCGCCGGGGGGCTGGGCCGAGGTGAACGACATCGTCGTGAGGATGCTCGCAACGAACAAGCCGGCTGCCATCACACGCATCGCGTTCTCCGTTGTGAAAGGGAAATATCCGGTTGTGGAAGTAAACGGCGGCCGGGTCGCGTTCGAGACGCGCGGTGCGGATTTTCTTCTTCACGATCGGCCGTAGCATGTCGGGTATGCTCATCGAGTTCGCAGTTGTTGTTGTGTTCGCGCTCGGATGGATCGGGCATGCCTGCATCTGGACGGCGACCCTGAACCACTTGTACGGCCGCCCGCTCTCGAAAGGACTGCTGAAACTGTGGCGGTTCCTCACCGGTGTCGCCATCCTCGCGTTCCCGCTGCTCCTGCTTTCGGCAGTGAACCCCGCGTGGTTCGACTTCGTGAACGGAAGTTCGATCTTCCTGAACGGCGTCTGGGGCTACTGCGTTCTGGGCTACGCGCTCGCGTGTCTCGCGTTCGGCGCGATTGTGTTGCCGACCATCACCGTTATCCGCGCGCTGCGAAAACTGCCCGCGTGCGTGGTGAGCGAACAAACCCGCACGCTCGACCTGTGGCCGGAGTTCGGCGCGCGGCTAATCGGCGACGGGAAGGGCCGCGCAGCGACACGACTGCCCGGCAACTGTGCGTTCAAATTCGACATCACCGACCTCACGCTCGCGCTGCCGAACCTGCCGCCCGCGTGGGACGGTCTCACGATTCTGCTCCTCAGCGATCTGCACTTTCACGGCACACCGAGTCGCGCGTACTTCGAGCGCATCCTTGACGAACTCGCGGCGGGACCCGTGCCCGATCTCGTGTGTCTCGCGGGGGACTTCGTGGACACCGACACGCACCACGAATGGATTCAACCGCTGCTCGGCCGTCTGAACGCGAACGAGGCGAAGCTCGCGATCCTCGGCAACCACGACAAGTATCACGAACCTCAGCGCGTGCGCGAAGAGTTGGCCGCGACCGGCTACACGGTGCTCGGCAACTGCTGGCGCGAAATTACTATCCGCGGGGTGAAGTGCGTCGCGATCGGGCACGAAGGGCCGTGGTTCGCCGGCGCACCGGACCTGAATGCTGCCCCAACGGGCACCTTCCGGCTGTGTCTGAGCCACACGCCGGATAACTTCTATTGGGGCGTCACGCACAACGTTCACCTGATGCTGTGCGGGCACGTCCACGGCGGCGGGATTCGGGTTCCGATGATCGAATCGATCTTCGTGCCGAGCATTTACGGCCGGCGCTTCGATCATGGCGTGTTTGAAAAGGACGGCACCGCGATGGTCGTGAACCGCGGCGTGAGCGGCAGAGAGCCGCTGCGAATCCGGTGCAACCCGCAGGCGGTTCGCGTTAAACTGATCTCCGCGAGCGCCGCAAACGCTGCCCAATGAACGGAACCAACACTATGCGAATCGTCGTCACGCTTGTGCTTCTGTCGGTGGCGGTCGCGGCGGTGCCCGCAGCGGATCCGCCCGCACAGCCCGCCCCCGCGCCGATGGGACCGCCGACCGATGCCGCGATCGACGCGCTCATCGCAGAAGCGATCGGGCGCAACACCGGAGCCGCAGCCGAAGCCGCGCGAAAGTTGATTAACCTCGGACCCGCCGCGGTTCCGGCGCTCACGCAGGGGCTGTGGGCGGATTCCGATACACGGCGCACCTGCATCGCACTCCTCGGCACGATCGGCGCCGACGCGCGGTCCGCGGCCCCCTCGCTCGTACGGTTCCTCACACACGACGACCTCGAAGTGCGCGGTGCCGCGGCCCGCTCGCTCGGGTTCCTCGGTGCGCATTCCGCGATTCCCGCACTCACGAAACTGCTCGACGATAAGTTCCCGCTGGTGCGGCTCACGGCGGCCGAAGCGCTCATTACCCTCGGTGCGGACGCGGCTGTGGTGATTCCCGTTCTCACGAAGTCGCTGAAATCGGATCGCCAGGAAGAGACTTACGCCGCGGCGCGATTGCTCGGTGAACTCGGGCCGGAGGCCGCGCCCGCGATTCCGGCAATCAACAACGAACTCGCCGGCGTCGAACCGATTCTGCTGGCGCGACTCGCGGACGCGCTAGGTCGTATCGGACCGGGCGCGAAGGACGCGGTGCCCACGCTCAAGACGCGGGTGGAGGAGGACAAGAATCCCGGTCCTTACCGCGTTCAAGCGGCCCTCGCGATGTGGCGCATTACCCGCGACCCGGAAGCCGTCAAGTTCCTCCGCGCCTCGCTGAAGAAGACACAGGGTCGCGGACTGGCGCACGGCCCGCTCTGGCGCATCGATCAGTCGAAGGAGACGCTGGACGAACTCACGGCGCAGTTGACATCCAAGGAACCGTCGGAGGTCGTCGCCGCGGCCGAATCGCTCGGCCCCCGGTCAAAGGACGCGGCACCCGCGCTCGTCAAACTCATTCAGCCCGACCTCGACCCCGCGAAACTCCTCATCGTGCTGGCCGTGCTCGGCGACGTCGGACCCGGAACGCCGGCCTGGAACAAGGAGACGCTCGAATCGCTCCAGAAGATCGCGGAGAGCAAGACGCCCGGCGTCAGCGTGGCGGCAGCGGTCGCGGCCTACCGCATCGCGCCCACGCCGCAGGCGGCGCGTGTCCTCACGGACTTCCTCGAAGAGAAGGAACTGCGCGCCGAAGCGGCCGAATCGCTCAAGGCGCTCCGCCCCGCGAACCAGGCGGTCGTGATCGAACTGCTCGCCGCACTTGATAGCCCCGACGAGCAGGTGCGGCTCTCGTCAGCAGTCGCGCTCTGGCGCATCGAGAAGCACGCTCAGGCGATCCCGTCGGCCACCAAGCGGCTTCGTTCGACCAACCCGAAGGTGCGCGAACTGGCCGCGCTGGACATCGGCGCCGAGTTCGGCCCCGAGGCGAAGACCGCCGTGCCCGAACTGGTGAAGCGGTTGTTCGACCCGTTCGCGTCGGTGCGCTGCGCGAGCGCCGAATCGCTGGGCCGAGTTGGGCCGGGCGCGAAGGACGCGGTCGGACCGCTGCTCGCGCTGCTCGACGGCGACGAACCCGCGTTCGTGCAGTCGGCCGCGTGCGAGGCGCTGGGCCTCATTCAGCCGATGGACAAGGACGACGCGGTCGCGGCGCTGAGGAAGAAGCTCGAACACCCCGACGCGCTCGTTCGCGCGCACTCGGCGCTTGCGATATTCCTGCTGAACGGCGATAAGGCCGGGGAGCAAGAAGCCGCGACCGGAATGGGCTACCGCACGCACAACGTCCGTATCACCGCGGCCGAAACCGCGTGGCGCATGAACAAGAACGCGAAGGCGATCCCGCTCCTGATTCGCGCCCTCGAAGAAGGTAACCTGGACGGAACCGGCAGCGACAACGAGCGGTACATGGCGGCCCGCGCGCTCGGCCGCATCGGGGCCGACGCGAAGGACGCAGTGCCGGAGCTTCTGAAGCTCATCAACCACCGCGACTACGCGCTCGCGACCGTGGCGGGCACGGCGGTCAAGGCGATCGACCCGCGGGCCGCGAAGAACGCCGGCGTGAAGTGAAGCTTGTTTCGTGGTCTTCGGCCGCTTGCGGCTTCGCGGGCACCTGTCCCCGCGAAGCCGCAAGCGGCCGAAGACC
>CAMDQN010000233.1 GCA_945905925.1 Singulisphaera sp. GP187 | reverse complement strand
GCCGTGTTGACGGTCACGGCAACGGTGCTTGCGACGGGCAGTTACACGAACGCGGCGCAAGTGGCGACATCAAATGAACTCGACCCGGACTCGACGCCCGGCGATAACTCCACGACACAGGACGATGATGACAGTGTGACGCTCACGCCCGTGCTGCCCGCAACCGCGTCGATCGCTGGGAGTGTGTTCGTCGACCTAGATAACGACGGGGTTCGCGACCCGAATGAAATTGGCATCAGCGGCGTAACCGTCATCCTCTCCGGTACCGACGCCGCACTCAACCCGGTCAGCAGCACCACGACCACGGATGCGAATGGCGATTACATTTTTGCCCTGCTCGCGAGCGGAACTTACGCGATCACAGAGACACAACCTGCCGTCTATGGCGATGGCCAAGATCGTGCCGGTACCGCGAACGGCACGCTCACGAACGATCAAGTGAGTGGTATCCCTCTGACTGCGGGTCAGGCAGCGACCGGCTACACGTTCGGCGAGCGTGTTCCGAACAGCATCGCCGGGTTCGTGTACCGAGACTCCAACCTCGACGGCGTGAGAACAATAACCGGCGCGGATCCGGACACTGGCATCGCCGGGATTACGATCACGCTGACCGGAACCGATGTACTGAACAATGTGGTCTCGCGCACGACCCAAACGAACACGAGCGGCGCGTACCTGTTCGACAACCTCCTGAGTGGCACGTACACGATCGTCGAGACGCAACCACCGCTGCCTGCACCGCTGACGAATGGCTTCTATGACGGTGCGGATAACGTCGGCACGCCGACCGGTACTTCTCCCGCCAAGAACCAACTGCGAGTCGCGCTTACGGGCAACGCCGCGCAGCCCGCGACCGCCGCGACAGGCTACAACTTTGGCGAGTTGCCCCCGGCCGCCGCGACAGGCTTCAACTTCGGCGAACTGCCCTTGGCCGACCCCTTGGGATTCGTCTATGTGGACCAGAACCAAAACGGCTTACGCGACCCGGGGGAGCCAGGAATCCCGAATGTGTCGATCTCGATCTCGGGTACCGCATTCGCTGGCACAATCTTCTCGCGTCCGCTCTTGCCCTCGGACATTCCCGGCGGCAGCCTCACGATACTGACCGACGCGAACGGGCTGTACCAGTACAACCCAATCCCGCCGGGGTTGTACACGATCCGCGAAACGCAACCGGTTGGCTATGTGGACGGTGCAGAAGAGAACGCCGACCCGACCGATCCACCGCCGTCCATCGGCAACGATGTTTTCGCAAACATCGTGCTCAACCCGTTCCCTGTGCGCGGACCATTCAACTTCGGCGAGATCGTCCCGTCAGTGCCGCTGCCACCGCCGCCGCCGGTGCCGCTGGGCGATATCAACAAGACGCTTTACCTCTCGTCGACTGTGGTCGGTGTGAATACGAGTACCACGCCGTTGTATGTGAACAGCGTGGAGCGGTTGGGCATACAGTCGCCTCTGGCGAGTATCGGAGTCGCGGTCGGCACTGACGCGGGTCGGCCCACTCAGGTGCGATTGCTCGACTACCGCACCGCATCCGAGCGGCTTTCGTTCAGCCCGTATCCAGGCTTCATGGGTGGGGTGCGGGTGGCGACGGGTGACATCAATGGCGATGGCATCGACGACGTAGTGACGGCGACTGGGCCGGGTGCCAGTCCGCACGTGAAGGCGTTCGACGGTGCGACCGGGCAGTTGCTGTTGAGTTTCTATGCGTATGCTCCCGGATACCTCGGCGGGGTGAACGTTGCGGTCGGCGACATCAACAACGACGGGTTCGCAGACGTCGTTACCAGCCCTGGCCCGATGGTCGGTCCGCACGTGAAAGCGTTCGATGGCCGCAACGGTTCGGAGGTGTTCAGTTTCTACGCGTATGCCCCGCAGTATTTGGGTGGGGTGAGCGTGGCTGTGGGGGATGTCAACAACGATGGGTTCGCGGACATCGTGACGGGTACCGGGATTGGCGGCCCGCCGCACGTGAAAGCGTTCGACGGTCGAAATCTGACCGAATTGCTGAGCTTCTACGCGTTCGCGCCGGGTTACATCGGCGGCATCAACGTGGCGGTTGGTGACACCGACGGCGACAGGATTGGCGAGTTGATCGCAGTTGCCGCGTCTGGGCCGAGTTCACATGTCGTGGTGCGCGAAATTGGCGGCGCACAGGAACTGCTCGCCAGTTTCTACGCGTGGCAGGGCTACACCGGCAATGGGATTCGCGTTGCGACTGCGGACATCAACGGCGACGGCGCGAGCGATCTCATCCTCGGCGCCGGACCAAGTGGCGGCACCCGTGTCAGCATCTTCCGTGGGCGTTCTTTCGTGATGTTGGAAGACTTCATCGGCTTCGACGACCCGCAGGGCCTTGGCGGCGTGTTCGTGGGGTAATGCCTCCCGACGAGCGGACCGTGATGGAGTGGGTACTCACCTCGCGTGAGATCTTACCACGCACGCTGCGCTCGTCGAACCATTCGCGGAAAAGGGGCACTGACAACAGCAAGACAAGCACTCCGATCCCTCCCCTGAGATTGTGTGGAGGGATCGGTGTGGTGGGCCACATCATCAGTACTGGAGTGCCAGTCCGATGTTCAGCCCGTTAACGACCGTGCCTGTCGACGCGAATGTTGGCTGCGGGCGACCACCCGGAATCACCACTCCGCGAATCTGGGCTGGGTTGATCGCTTGGTCGATCTGGTCACCAGCGCGCCACGTGTTCGGCATGTAGAGGAACGTGTATCCGGCCGTCAGGGACACGCCATCCGCCAGTCGCACGCCCACAGTTAGCCCGAATTCGGGTACAACTGTGAACGTCTCGGACGAAAACGAACCAATGTTCGACGACTGAGCTAACAATCCACCGCGACTCGCCACCGGCACCGCACCAAGCGATTGCACGGTCGTGATCCCTTCGATGAGCAGTTCGCGGCGTAGTGAGCCGAACGCTGCTCCGACACGCAGGTCGAAACTCCAAGACCTGTATCGCGCGCCGCCGGAGAGTCCAACCAGCCCACCGTTGAACGTATTCTCGGTGCGGAATCGGTCCGCGACAATGATCGATGTACCTGCCGGCACCGGTCCCGCTCCGGTCGCGAGCAGTTCCTCTTGAATGCGCAGGTCATCATTCAGGCCGTAGTAGCGATACCCAGCGAGCAGATCGACGCGCCAGGAGTGGCATGTGTCGCCACCGCAGCGTAACGCGTACTGGATGAAACCTCCAGCACCGACGAACGTATTCCGCTCGCTGGCTGCCACCGACCCGGAGAGCACGCCCGGGAACGAGACCAATTCGGCGTCCGCCGTACCGGTTGTGGTGTTGAAGAACGGGCGCGAGAGTGGCGGGTCGCCGGACGAACTGAATCGCGCGCCATCGCTATTCGAGCCGAGATAGAAGACGTCGCCGGAGATACCCAGCCTATCAGAGTCACCGAGCCACACACCTCCGGCGATGCGGAAGCCTGATCGCATCTCGTCGTTGAGACGCGACTCACCGAATAGCACCTGCCGACCGGGTGTTGCGGGCAGCCCGACCGCGGCTCGCGGCGTACCAGGGTCGTCACGCACCACGAGTGCCGGCAATACGCCCCCTTGTACCGACCAGAGCAAGTACTCGGCCCGCACCCATCCGCAGTCGTCCTTCCCACGAGCGCGACCCGGTCCGCCACAGAGTTTCGCGATTCGGTCACACGCGCTGGAGCCCGCGCCACAATCGCCGCCCGAAGTTGTTGGTTTCGACTGTGTGGCAGGGGTCGCCGATGCGGCTGGATCAGGTGCTGACGCGGTGGCCACCGACTCGGACGCCCGTTGCACCGCACCCGCCGATCGGTTCGCCGAACTCGGCACGTGTGGCGAGACAAGCGTGCCTCGTCCAGATTGACCGCTCGCATCCTGTGCCCATGCAGGGCGTCCGAGACAAACAGTAGCGAGACAGGCTAGCAACAAGGAACGCCACATTGCGTGTACTCACTTGGCGGGGCAAAGGGGAACGTGGTTTCTGGTTCGGTGCCTGCGATCAAGGTGTTTGATCGGCAACGTGGGAAACTTGCGTTCAAACGTTTCGCGCCTTTGGTTTGCGAAGATCGTTAATCTGGGAAAACTATTAGCTCGACTGATACCGAATCGCGTTGAATGGTATCTGTGCTTCGCCCTCTCCCTTTGCTGGAGAGGGTGCCGGCGCTTCGCGGGCGGGTGAGTAACTGTGGCGTTTGTCAAGCAGCGGCGGCCCCATTTTCGGCCAGGTTCCGCCAGGGTTTATTGTCGCGAAGGACGGCGTTGGCGATGATGACCAGTTTCCGTGCGAGCGC
>CAMDQN010000232.1:0-4446 GCA_945905925.1 Singulisphaera sp. GP187 | reverse complement strand
ATCGCACTTGTGATGTGGTCGTATCCGGGCGCGATGTCAGTCACGAGCGGCCCGAGCACGTAGAACGGAGCGTCGTGACAGAACTCGCGTTCCTTCTCGATGTTCATCTTCACGAGGTGCATCGGGATGTGCCCCGGACCTTCGATCATCACCTGACAACCCATCTCCCACGCCTGCAACGTCAGGTCGCCGAGCGTCTTGAGTTCGGAGAATTGCGCTTTGTCGTTCGCGTCCGCGATGCTGCCCGGGCGGAGTCCGTCGCCGAGCGAGTAGGTCACGTCGTACTTCCGCATGATCTCGCACAACTCGCCGAAGTGCGTGAACCACGGGTTCTGCTGGTGGTGCGCGACCATCCAACCGGCCATCAGCGAACCGCCGCGGCTCACGATGCCGGTCACGCGTTCGCTCGTGAGCGCCACGTATTCAAGCAGCACGCCGGCGTGAATCGTCATGTAGTCCACGCCCTGCTTCGCCTGGTGTTCCACCATGTCGAGCAGCATCCGCGGCGTGATGTCACGCTGGTCTTTCACGTTCTGAATGATCTGGTACGCGGGCACAGTGCCAATCGGAACCGGCGACGCCTCGATGATCGCCTGTCGGATGCCGTCGATGTTCCCGCCGGTCGAAAGATCCATCACGGTGTCGGAACCGAGTTCGACCGCGGTGCGGAGCTTCTCCAACTCGTCGTCTGCCTTGCCGGTCACGGCCGAGTTGCCAATGTTCGCGTTGATCTTGCACTTCGACGCCACCCCGATGCACATCGGCTGGAGCTTCTTCGCGAGGTGAACCACGTTCGCGGGGATGACCATACGTCCCCGCGCGACCTCGGACCGGATCAATTCCGGGTGCAGGTCTTCGCGCTTGGCGACGAACTCCATCTCCGGCGTGACGATGCCCTTGCGGGCCGATTCAAGTTGCGTCATTGGAACTCGCAGGAAATGTCAAAGCCAACTGATCGCAGTCAGCCGACGTGTGGGTGTCGCCTTCTTGGACGGCATAACCCGCCCAGGTTCCTAGGGTGTGTTCTCAGCTCGCGCCACTTGCGCGAGCACCCCTGGCGATGCAATTCGTTGTACGCGATCCCGGCGCGCCCTTCAATGAGAACGACCCCGCGATGCGTTGCATCGCGGGGTCGCGTCGGGGCGTCCCCCATACACCCCGACTTTGGCTCGCTTCGGACCGCTCGCGAAGCCACGAGCGGCTGAAACCACTCAGTACCGAATACCCGTCGTGAACTGAATGTTGATGTTGTGCAAGTTCCCTTGCAGAGGCGGAACCAGATTCGTCCAGTCGTGGCCATACTCGACCCGCAGTCCGTTCGTCCACACCCACGCACCCAGTGGCACGTCCCAGGTCGTGTGTGCCCCGACGGTGATCCCGTGGAACACGTTCTGCCGGCGCGCGTACCCGTTCACCTCGTCGAGCGGCACCACGTCCACGTGCGAGGTGCCGTAGCGCCCTCCGACCCAGCCGCCGACGCGCCAGTTCGGCCCGGTCATTCCGCCAGTGCTGCCGTCACCCCGCAGCCACACGTCGCGGCCGAAGGCGAAGTTGAAACTCGACCGGTGGATCCCGCGAACCGCGGACAGCACAAACCGGTCCGGCTGCAGCGTAAACCCGCCAGTTAGTTGATTCTGCACCGGCGCCGCCCGCAGGAACAGGAACGTCGGTTCGCTCTCGCCCACGCCACGGTTGTACGTGTAGCTCCCGCCGAAATCGACCGTCCACGCGGAGGTGTGGCTGGCGTCGAAGAACAGCGTGTGAACGCCGCCACCGACCGTCCACCCGACGGTACTCAGCCGGTCCGCGAGTCCGTTCCCGAGGGTGAAGTTCACGCCCGCATAACTGTAAAGTTCGTGACTCACGCGCCCGTCGCGGCCCAGCGGCCCGCAGCAGCCCGGACCGTCCGTGTAATAGGGACTCGGATAGCTCCCCGGTGGATGGCCCGGTTGCGCGTACTGCGTCGGTTGCCCCGAAAGCGTGCTCATCGGGTCCGCTCCGACACTTGCGGGCTGCGCCCCCGGGACGATCATTTGTTCCAAACCCCGGACCGCGGCCGACGGCCGGCCCATCGGCATGGGCGGCACCGCAAGCGCCGGTTCCTCGGCCGCCGCGGGCCGAACCGACGGCACCAGATCGGAATAGCCCGGACCCGGACCGCCGCGCGGTTGTGCCAGCACCGGCACGACGCCGAGCGCTACCACGAGCCCGGGAAGAAGGAATCGCGTGATCCTCATGCGCCCCTCGCCCGGCCACCGCGAACACCGCCACGCGACAGCCGTAACCAGTTCGATCCCAAACCACATCGCTGCTTTTATCGGCCGCTGGCGCGGCAAACTTTAACGATTTGCGCGATTGTTTCGGTTGTTCCGCGTACCCGGCGAGGGAGTGCATCGGGACAGGAGGTGGCTGGCCGCGGAGAAACTCGCGACCCGGTTCATTTCGCGCCTACACCGACACCTTGTCCGCGGCGGGCAGCACCGCGCCGAAGTCACGACTGATGCGCGTCATGTATTGTGTGAGTAACCCTTCGACGCGATGTGGCGTGGCGACCGCGACCACGAACCCGATGTGATTCGTCGTCGTCGTGCGGTAGACGATTTCTGGATCGGTGAAGCCGGATGTGTCGGGGTGCTCCTGCCGTGCGAGCGAAATCACCACGCCGCCGAACCGCTGCTTGAGCGGCGGAAGCACATAGTCACTCGTACCGCAACAGCACTCCAACTTCGCACATTCGGAACTTTGTCCGCGGTGTGCAACTGGCGGCTGCTGGCTACCGACGCTTCCGATCGCGGCTTGATGAGCCACGGTCCCGGCACGCGCGCGAGGAACGCACGCACATCGTCGTGGTGAAAGAGCGGGCAGTAGTCCGGGATGCGGACGCCGATCTCGCGTGCCTTCGCTCACATCGCGAGCTTGTCGCGAAAGTAGCGCGCCACCGATTCGTCGTGCCCGGTGTGCGTCGTGCGGAAGTGTTCACGCAGGTCCGCGCCTACCTCCACGTCGAAGTCATCAAGCGCGACAATGCGGTCGATCTTGAGTGACCGCATCAGGAACGCGACCGCTTTGATGAGCGAGCGGCGGTCGTGAAAGCAGTTGACCGCGAACACGTCGTCGCACGCATGGCAAGCATTCTTCTTTGAGCGCCAACTCGACGGTGAGCAGGAAAACCGTGTATCCTTCGGCTTTGAACCGTTCGAGGAACCGGTTGCCTTTGAAGCACTACGCGAGCGCGAAAACGATGATTGGCATGGGGTAAAGGATAGGGTGCGCGAAGGCAAGACCCACCCCCAACCCCTCCCTGCAGGGAGGGGAGCAAGACCTTGCTTGTTTGCGCCACTCGCGGCTTCGCGAGTCGGGGTGCCAGGACGCTCGCGAAGCCGCGAGCGGTTTCAAACTCCCCTCCCTGCAGGGAGGGGGTGGGGGCTTCGCCACGACTTCCCCAACATCAACTCCCTCGCTTCCGTCACGTCACGCACCCGCGGTGTAGAGCTTGCGCTCGCGGATGTACTCCTCCACCGCTCGCGGGACCATGTACCTGATGCTCATGCCATTACCGATTGATCGCCGAAGCTCCCGGCTCGCGAGGTCGATCGGCGGGCACGCGACGAACCGCAATCGCACTTCGCTCTCGGGCACGCCCAGCGCCTTCGCGAGCCGGTCCGCAGTCCACAGCATCACGCCGGGTCGTGGGGCGACGACCAACCCCGCACGCGCAAGCACCAAACGCGGTTCGTACCACCCGGGCAGGTCCGGCAAGCAGTCCGAACCGAGAAGCAGAAAGAACTCGTTTCCGGGATGTCGTGCGTAAAGCTCTCCTAGCGTACGGGCCGTGTAGCTCGGTTCCGGCAGTTCCTTCTCGATACGGTCGATCTTGAACGCACCGTGACCCGCGACCGCGAGTTCGAGCATGTCGCAGCGAGACTCGAAGCGCGTCACGCCTTTGTCCTTGTGCGGCGGCTGGTAACTCGGCACGAACCACACTTCATCGAGATGCGATTGTGCGCGGCACTGCTCCGCGAGGATCAGGTGCCCGATGTGAACCGGGTCGAACGTGCCGCCGAAGATGCCGATACGCATGACGTGTTCCAGGCGCCTTTGTAGGGTGGGTCAAAGCGTTGCGCAGGCCCACCGGCGCCACCGAAGGCATGGGCGGGCCTGCGCAAAGCCTTGACCCACCCTACATGGTAGCGACGTCCGTCAACGCGGAACGCAACTGAGTCGCCGCGTGTTCGGGTGCGACGGTGGTGATGTGACAACCGTATCCCCATTCCAAGCCGGCCGGGCGCGCCGTTCGGGGCAGGATTTCGAGGTGCCAATGGTAGTGTGCCGGTTCGCCCGCGTGCAGCGGCGTCGTGTGAACAAACCAGTTGTACGCCGGTGCGTTCTGCACTTGATCCAGCGCCCGAAGCACTTGCTTCAGAAGGATAGCGAGTTCCGTCGCGG
>CAMDQN010000231.1 GCA_945905925.1 Singulisphaera sp. GP187 | reverse complement strand
CAGGCCGGCGATATTCTGTTTGGTCGGAGCGGGTTTGGGTTGGCGTGGCATCGTGGCGAGAAGGATCGGGTGCCAATTTTGCGGACGGAGACGTCCGACCGCACACAACCCGACAAAGGCGCAAATCCCGTGCCGAACACTATTGCCCCTCTCCCCACTCTTTTTCCAAAGTTGGTGGAGTTTCTCGAACCAAAGGCTCTTACAACTCTTCTGGTGCGTAAACTTCCGGGATCGCCCGATTCGGATTCTTTTGCCTCTTCACTTAAAGTTGTGCTCGGTGAGCGACAGATCGCCGGGAGTGTTCTAGCTTGCGGACATGGCGCACCGTACTGCCGCGAGTTTCCATCACGGTGGGGGTAGTCCCGTTCATGAACGTGACCCAGTACAAGTGTTCGGTGCTGGCGATCGATAACGACCCCTCGGTCCTTGCCCTCCTGACCAACCAACTCGGCGCCGACTTCGACGTTCTCACAGCCCGCACCGCCGAGCAGGCGCGCGGGATCCTATCGCAACGGTCCGTCGACATCGTCCTGTCGAACCTCCAGTTGCCCGACGAAACTGGTCTCTCCCTCCTCGACTGGGCGCGTCGCACCGCGCCCCGCACCGCACGCGTCCTCATTACCGGCACTACCACGATGCAGGACGCGGTGGATGCCATCAACCACAGTCAGGTTCACCGGCTCGTACTCAAACCCTGGCGCTCTAAAGACCTGATCCAAACACTCCAGGCCATCTCACGGGGGGTGCTCCTGGAGCACAATCACGAACACCTGCTGGACGAGTTGCGAAATTTGAACCTGGGACTCGAACAGCGAGTTCAGATGCGAACGCAGGAACTCGAACACGCTCTCGGTCAACTCCAGCAGGCGAACCTGATTCTCGAAAAAATGGCTGCGACCGACCCACTGACGGGCCTGGCGAACCGGCGCGCGATCGACGCCGTCGCGCGCAAGGAGTTCCAACGCCGCGCCCGAATCCCGGTGCCGATGGCGATCTTCTGGATCGACGCGGACCACTTCGGGCGCGTGAACAAGGACTATTCGCAGGTCGCGGGAGATCAGGTGTTGGTTTGGCTCGCGGGCATCTTGCAATTGTCGGTCCGTACCACCGACTCGCTCGGGCGCATGGGCGGGGAAGAGTTCCTGGTACTGGCGCCGGGCACGGACAGGGTCGGTGCGGAAGTTCTCGCGGAGCGCCTGCGGGGGGCCGTCGAGGCTGCGGGAACCGCGTACCACGGGCACCAAATCCGCATGACGGTCAGCCTCGGAGTTGCGGTCGCGGAGGCCGGCACGCCCACCACTTACGAGCAGTTGCGTGAAGTCGCGGCCGACGCGCTGCGAGAGGCGAAGCACACCGGGCGCAACAAGGCAGTGATCCGGCTCATCGGTGAAGAGAAGGGGAGAGGGGGAGAAGGGGAGAAGGGGTGACGAAGACGGCGCGCCCAATTCTCATCTCCCTTTCTCCCCCTCTCCCCTTCACCCCTTCTCTTCTGAAGGGGGCGGTTCGCGGAACAGCACCGCGAACACCACCAGCGCCACCACGTACCCCACCAGCGGCACGATCCACACCGCCGACCAGTTCGTCGCGGTCCCCACGCGATTCGCCTCGACGACGTGACCCGCCAGGAAGTTCCCAACCAACACGGCCGGGCCACTACCCAAGAACGTCACCAGCGACTGCGCACCGGCCCGCAGGTGCGGCGGCGCTTCGCGGTCCACGAAGTACGAACCGAGCAGCCCGTAAAACGCGTAGCCCCAGCCGTGCATCGGCAGCGCCACCGCGACCACCGCGGGCACGTTTGCGGCATACAACAGCGCGTTCCTCAGAACTAAACCAACCAGGCCCATTAACATCAGATGCTTGAGTTTGAACCGGCGCAACAGAAACGGCGTCGCAGCCATGCAGCCGATTTCGCACACCTGCGCCAAGGTCATGATCACTTCCGGCTCGAACTTCCCGTAGGCGCCGAGGTCGAGTTCCACGCCGAGGTCTTTCAGGTAGGGCGAAACGAACAGCCCGTAGAACTGGTTCATGAGGTTGCACAGCAGCAGCACCAGCGCGAACACCACGAACGAACGGTCGCGGAACATCTTGACCGCGGGCAGTCCGATGACTTCGCGGGTCGGGCGCCCGTGGCCCTTCGGCGGTGTGTGCGGTAGCGCCAGCGCGAACACTGCGAGTACCGCCGACGTGGCCGCCGAGAGGTACAGAGGTTGCGGCGAAATCGGGTTCATCACCCATCCCGTCACGACGCCCGCGACCACCCACCCGAACGTCCCGACGAGCCGCACGTACCAGAACCCCCCGCCTTCGCCCGACAGGTTGCGGAAGCTGATCACCACGGTAAGAGTGAGCGTGATTTGCGTGCCGATCGCGTAGCCCAGCATGAGACCGAACAGCGGCCACACGGCGTTGTCGGGGTTCGCCGTGGTGCCGTCGTAGGTGTCACACCAGACCGCGGCGCACCCCAGCAGGGTTGCCATGACCGCGTGAGTAACCGCGATCACCTTTTCCACCGCGAACCACCGGTCCGCGAGCAGCCCCACGACCATCGGCGCGACGATCGCGCCAATGCAGAACGTCGCGTAGATGTAGCCGACGTGTGTGGGCTTGAAGTCCAGCCCGCCGGCACCCGCGGCGGTCCAGAGGTAGCGCGTGAGCGGCACGATGAGCGCCGCCAGCCCAAAGTACTGTAGGAACATCATCGCGGCGAGCCGTCCTGGCACCGAACCGAGCATCGGATCTCCCACTGGCACTCGTGAGACACCCCGGTGTTGTATCGACGCCGCGTAGAACAGAAGAGGACAACCGAAAGTGTCGCTCACCGCGCCGGTCGCGCTTGCATTTTCACGGCGCTACGGTTCAATAGTCGGTAGCAACCCCGCGACGTTCCTCCATCCCTCCAGGAAACTGCCGTGCCGATTACCTTCGACTGTGAGTGCGGGAAGACGCTCCGCGTTCCAGACGAACACGCCGGGCGCCGGGTCCGGTGCCCCGCCTGTAGCGCTGTCAGCACCGTGCCCGCGGCGGAACCGCAGTTTGAAGTGGTCGAAAACTCCTCCGAACCTCTCGTCGCGCCCCCACCGAAGGGCCGACCGGTCGCGAAGCCGGCCCCGGCCAAAACCGATGACGATGATGATGACGACGATCGCGCCTATGGCGTGGCGAAGTCGAAATCAACGTCGAGCAGTCGCGACGACGATGAAGACGAGGAGGAGAGACCGCGCAAGAAGAAGAAAAAGAAACCGAAGTGGAAAGAGAATCGCCCAGAGGACGACTCAAGCAGTTCCGGTGGGGGCGGAGCCGGCGTTGCCGGAGGCGCTTTGATGATGGTGATTGCGGTCGTCTGGTTCGTGCTCGGCTTGATGAACGACTGGGTCTTCTTCTACCCACCCATCCTGTTCATCTTGGGTCTGGTCGCACTCATCAAGGGTCTGGCCGGCGAAGAGTAAACGTCGGCGTTTGAAAGTCTGTCGCGCGGTCCGCAAACCGGGTACGATGCGCACGTCCGTTGTCGCGGGCGAGACGCTTATGGGAATCGCGGGCTTGTTCGTGTGCGCGGGCGGGCTGATCGGGCTGGTTGCCGCCCTGTTGGTCGGCTCGGTCATCGTGCGCGCCGCGGTGGCGCTGGCGAACCGGATCCTCGGCCCGGCGGAGGTGCCCGACACGTTCGGCCAGTGGGACGACTGGGACTCAGACGAACCCGCCCCGAAACCGCGGAAACACAAAACCCGCGTGATCCCCGAACCGGGCCTCGCGACCGGGATGCTCGTCACCTTGCTCTCCGGTCTCGTCGGACCGGGCGGTATCGTGGTCTGCGCGGTCCTCGCGCGGGAAGCGTTCAACGACCTGGACGGGCCGGACGAGTTGGTCCCGCTCGCGTTCCTGATTCTGCTCCTGCCGATCGGGTTCGGGCTGCTCACGCTTCTCCTGTCGATGCTCCTCCCAACCACGTTCTGGCGGGCCGCGCGGGTCGCGTTCCTGCACTACCTGATCGTTTTCGCCCTCGCGCTCGGGACCGTGGCCGCGGCATACCTCGCGTGGGAAGCGCTCGCGCCATAACACGCCGCGAGCGTTCCCGTCCGCGCGAAGCCCGGCTTCCTTCTTGCTAGCGGTCGGAAGAACCTTACAATCGCGTGCGTGTCGCACGAGTGAAGGGCGCCATCTCGCCCCGGTTTTACCACGAACGTTCGCGGAGGTTCCGGTGGGACTTCTTTTAGGCTGTGCTTGCGGTCTGGTCGCCTTGTTCGTCGTGCTGCTCATCTACGCGGTCGTCCTCCGGGCGTCGGTATGGATCACCAACAAGTGCCTCGGCGAATCCGGCGGGTCCGGCGGATACAACCGCCAGTCGTCCTACGAAGACGATTGGGACGATGACTACGAGCGGCCGGCGCGGCGCCGCGGGACGGGCATCCCGGAACCGAACCTGGGCAAGGGCATGGGGATCTCGTTTCGTAGCTGTCTAATCTCTGAAGCCGATATTCTCTCGCTCGGCCGGATCGGTTATTGATTCGCCATGGATTTCGCCGAGCAACTCAAGGACGACTTGCGGACAGGACGGCTCCAGCCGGATCGGTTAGCCGACTTGTATGTCGCCTC
>CAMDQN010000230.1 GCA_945905925.1 Singulisphaera sp. GP187 | reverse complement strand
TTGATACTTCTCTCACGCCCTGCCAAACCCGATTGCCAACCGGAGATGCCGCCACCGCGATGCTGCGCGTTTCCTTCTTGGTTTGCGCCTTCTGGAGCGCTTTCAGAAAATTCGTAGCGGAGCCGCGACCGTCAGGGAGCGTGTGATCGTTCGCTCCCTGACGGTCGCGGCTCCGACCAAACGCTACGCCGTTCCCGAAATCGCTCTAGGGAGGGGGTTGGGGGTTGGGGGTAGGTTCTTCGCTTCCACTCCATTAAGATACTCACATCACGGTTGCATCTCGCCCCTTGCAGGATTCACCCATGCCTTTGCTGGTCCGCGCCGCGATCGTGGCCGTTGTCGTCGGGGCGTTCGTTGCGCTCACGCCTGGCTCGCGCGCCGCGGCGCCTGTGCCGCCGGACGCGGGCAAGGCGATCACGTTCCCGTTCCCGGCGAAGGCGCCCGTCGTCGTGCAACTCACCGGCATCGGGGCCGCGCGCGAGCGACTCTCCGCGATGTTCAAGACCGCGCTCCCGGACGACATCGCCACCATCGACAAGCAAATCGACGACACGCTCAAGGGACTGTTCGCGGACCGCAAACTCACGGCCATTCCGAAAGACGGTCGCGTGTACCTCGTGGTGAACAACCTCGAGAGCCTGCTCGAGAACTCGCCGGCGGTATCATTCCTCGTGCCGGTCACGTCGTACAAGGAGTTCCGCGCCACGTTCCTGACGCCTGACGAGCGAAAGACGGTCGAGGAAGGCAAGGACGTCGATGGGGTGAAGTTGAGCATCGCGGGCGCGGAACACGCGCTCTACATGGTCGATCTGAAAGACTACGTCGCGCTCACGCCGGACAAGGGCACCGCCGACACCTACGCGACCAAATTCACGCGCGCTACCACCGCGAGCATGCCGCCCGAACTCGCGAAGTCATTCGTCGGAGCCGACTTCGCACTTTACGTGAACCTCGATGTCATCAACGACATGTACGGCGAGCAAATCAAGGGCTTCAAGGGCTTGATCGACTTCGGCATCCAACAGGCGCTGATGGGCGGCATGTTGCCGGGCCTCACCAAGAAGCAGATCGAAGTCGCGAAGTCGATGGTTGAAGGAGTGTTCCAGGCGCTCGGCGACTGTCGCGGGCTGGTGGTGGCGGTGGAGTTCCGCCCCGAAGGGTTGAACCTGCGCGCGCAGGCGCAGTTCGCGGAGGATACCGCGAGCGTGAAACTGCTGAAGACCGAGATGCCCGGCCCTCATACGGAACTCGGCAAGCTCCCGGCCGGGCTGGGCCAATACACCGGCTCGAAGTTCGGCAAGAAGTTCGTCGAGACGATGCGCGGACTGAACCCCGAGTTCGCGCCCGCGGAGGATGACGCGAAGGCGAACGAGCTAATCGAGAAGCGCCAGGCGGAGTTGGTCGCGGCCGGGCCGCAAGGCGAAGTGTCGGGCAGCGGCACGCCGGACGCGTCGCTGACCGTTGCGAAGTACGCGGAGCCGAAGAAAGCCGTGGACGCGCTCATCAACTGCTACGCGGCGATGAGCGCCGGCGGACGCATCCAGAGCGCGGTGCTGAAGGACGCGCCGAAGGTAACGAAAGACGCCCGGAAGCACGCGGGCTTCACGTTCACCGAAATGCAACTCGCGTTCGACTTCGAGGCGACCGTCAAAGACCTCCCCGAAGGCTTGAAAGAAACGACGCTCGGGCAACTCAAGCGAACCGTGTCCGAGAAGATGACGCTGTGGCTCGGCACCGACGGCAAGACGGTGATTCAAGTCACTGCGAAGGACTGGGCCACCGCGACGGGGCTGATCGACGGTTTCTCGGAAAGCAAGAAGTCGGTCGGCGACACGGCCGGGTTTGCGCTCACGCGCAAGAACCTCCCCGCCGATGCGAATCTACTTCTGATGGTCGAGACGGGTTACACGCTCACGACGCTGATCGACGCGCTCCGCGCGATGCAGGACGTGGTGCCCGGCTTCCCGAAGATCGGCAACGTTACGCCGCTGAAGGGCGACCCCACGTTCATCGGCGTTGCGGTCACGCTGAAGGGCGACACCGCGACTCTGAACCTGTTCGTTCCGTGCGCCGCGATCGGCGCTGGCCGCAAGATCGTCGCCGGTCTGCTCACGAAGATCGAATGACTTGGTCATTGGTCATTGGCACGACGGTCGCTGCTACGTGACCAATGACCAATGACCAATGACCAATGACCAATGACCAATGACCAATGACCAATGACCAATGACCAATGACCAATGACAGAAAGGCCTCCCCCATGTCCGCTCGTTTCGCGCTGATTGTGTGTGCTTTCGGTCTGTTTCTCGCTACCGGGTGCGGCCCGGCAAAACTGAACGAGACGAAGACCCTGTCGGTCGAGCCTGGGGCGCCGGTAGCGGTTGACTTGGCCGCACAGCCGAAGCCGCAGAAGGTTACCGTCGAGTACTCGTCGGCTGAGGATGTGACCGTACTCGTGATGAAGGAAGCGGACGCGAAGGGTGAAGAGGGGTTGATAAACGCCGACATTCCCACGAACAAGGCCAAGGCGCTGGCGAGCAAAAAGGGGAAGGGCGAGACGTTCACCGCGGACGTGCCCGAAAACACGGCGGTTCGCGTTATCTTTTCGGGCAACAAAACGACGAAAGTGAACGTGAAACTCACGAACAAGTAACCGCCCGCGCCGCGCTCAACACGGGCGCTGGCCCTTCAGCCAGCGTTCGAACACGTCCTGCCCGCGTGCGTAATCCTTCACCCATTCCGGTCGCGGCGCAACGCGGTCGCGGAACTTCACCATCACGGCGACCGCGTCGGCCGCGGTGTACGGTTCGGCGATTCCCTGTTGCTTGCGAAGATAGCTCTCCAACCCCGCGATCGCCACGACCGCTGCGCCAAGCGCCGGCCCTTCGTCGGACACGAGCCGTTCGAGCGGGCGGTTCAGCGCGCTCGCGAGGATTTCGCACATCAACTGACTCTTGGCCATCCCGCCGGACACGGTGATTCGCGTAACGGTCTGGCCCGCCGCTTCGTGTTCGCGAACGGCCCGCGTGAGAAGGTACGCGAGCGCCTCCAGACACGCGCGAACCTTCACGGCGCGGGTCTCGGGTTCCGCCGGGCACCACTCGACACGCGGTTCTTCCACCCCCACCGACGGTTCCGACAGCAGGAACGGCAGCACGGACGCGCCGTCGCACAGTGGCGGCACGTCCGTGGCTGCTTCGATCTTGAACCAGTCCTCGCCCGCGACTTCATCGAGGAACTGCGCGCCGTTGGAATAGCACCGCATCCAGAGATACGGTCCCCAGTTGAGCTTCATCGCGTCGAGCGTACCGGACTGCGGCAACTGCGCCGACGACGAGTTCACGACGGCGGAGTTACCGAGGATGATCGCGACGTGACCGGCTTCGACCGCGCCGCCGCCGATTAGCCCCGCGGCCTGATCGTCGAGCGTGGGGAACACGAGCGGCCGAACACCGGTCGGCAACCCAGCGTCCGAAGCCATGTGGTTGGCGAGTGGTCCGACCGGTTCGTTCATGTCCACGATGCGGGGCAGGCTCTTCCACGCGAGTTCGCGGTACTCCGGCTTCGCGAGGGCGTCGAGCATCTCCTTGCGCCACTCGTTGGTGCGCAGGTCCATTATTCCCGTGGACGCGGCCGACGACACGCTGGTGCAGTCGAACCGGTCGGTGATGTAGCCGGCCGCGAGCGGCCCGTGCGGGAGCATGTGGGCGGTGCGATGCCAGTCTGCTTCGCTCAGCGTGTGCTCGTCCTTCACGAGGTGGGAGAGCGAGTATCGCACGGCCCACGGCCCGCCGGTCAGTTCCTTCGCGCGCGCCTGGCCGCCGAGCCGCTTCAAGCCTTCGGCGTGGTACTTCGCGAGCGTCTGGTCGTTCCAGCAGATCGCGCGGCGCACTTGCGCGTCCGAGGGACCGAGCCGGCCGGCGGTGTGGTGCGTGGCGGAGATGCCGCACGCAACCCACCCGTTTACCCGGCCGAGGTGGTCGAGTTCATCGGCGATCAGTCGCGTCGCGGCGCGGGCCTGCCCTTCGAGTTGCATCAGGTTGAGTTCGGAGACGCCGCCTTCGGTCCACAGGTCGGTGGGCAACCGCACCTGCGTGACGGTGTTGCCGTGCAGGTCGAACGCGAGCGCCTTCACGCCGCCGGTGCTGAAATCGTAACCCACGATGGTCGCGTTTGGCGGAACGCAGCGAAGTGATTCGGGCATCGGAGAGGCTCCCGGCGTGCGGCGTGAGTGCGCCGTTCATCGGAAGTGTATCGACTACGGTTCGCTTAGGGCAGTAGGTTGGCGACGCGCACGACGCCGGTTGGCGCGCACGATCACCGCCGAGGCTGAGTGCGTCGGCACGCCGCAGGGCGACCCGGGAACAATCGCGATATCCGGTTCAGGGTCTGTGGTTTGACTCAGCACGAGTGGCTTTGCGACGCGCATGTGGAAGCCTTTGCAGCAATCACATGCGGCGGGTTCATCGGACCTTCCTCCACGAGAACGCCGTCGATGAGCATCGCGGCCGCCCCTTTAACATGCCGAGGTCGCTGAGGAAGTGGAACTGCTCGGCCGTCCGCAGTAGGTTACGCGGCTGGTGATTATCGGTGAGAAGGGGTTCTTCCGCGAAGTTGGTGATGGCGTATCTGCGCCCCAATCTTGTTACATGCCAGCCCTCGCGCTAACGGTTTGGCGCGGGCTTGTGGCTACAAGATGCGGGGCGGCGCGAATCGCCCACTGTCAT
>CAMDQN010000229.1 GCA_945905925.1 Singulisphaera sp. GP187 | reverse complement strand
CTCAAATTCATCAAGCGGTCGATGTACGGACACGCGGGCTTGGCGTTGCTCCGGGCGCGGGTGTGCGCCAAATCGTAAACGCGAGAGGTATCGGTCGAGCGAGACGCCGGGAACGCAGATACGCCATCACCAAGAGTGCGGAAGAACCCCTTCTCACCGATAATCACCACGAACTGATCGGCGGTGACGCCGTGCGGCGCGAACGCCGACTCCGACCGGCGGTGGAGTGCCAGGTACGCGCCGCGGAGGGCGATCGCGATGTCGTGTCCTTGGGTCATCGGCGGCGGGACCGGAATGAGGGACGATCGCGCCCTTCGCGAATCGCCGGGCGACAGCACACGAAGAATTGCGGTTGATCTGGATTCGTGCGTATACGCACTATTGGAGGGATGGTAACTCGCCCTGTCCGTGCCGACCAGTGAGAAACAGGTGAGAGGGTACGCCGCGACCGACAACCAAGAAGGCCGGTCAATCGAGTACGGCGACGCGCCGAGGTGATGAGTGCTTCGGTCACATCGACCGTTACTGAGTTCGTGCTCTCGTAGCGGACGTCGATCTGAACGACCCCTGGGAGTTCGAGACTCCGGTGAATAACTCGCGACGATCATGAGGCCGAACCGCCGCCTTACTTCTTGCCTTGCCTTGCCGCCGCGTTTGTGACTTCCGGCCCGGTTGGTAGCCCGCACGTTTGATCAGCGGCGGTTCGGCCCCACGCTCGCCCGGCTTCTCGCCATTCGCGGGGTCAGCCACGGAACCGGCAGCGATCAGGAAACCGACGGTAACGCACGCAGAAGGCGACGGTCTTCCTCGAAGCGCTTGACAGCGCGCTCAAAGGAGCCGGTCGTTTTAGTTAGCACCAAGGAGTAAGGGCTGCCCTTGCGCTCGAGTGCGTGTTTGGCGTCGCATTGATGCCGGTCGATCGTGTCGACCAGATGTCGCCGCATCTCTTCGCGGGCCGGAATGCGGCCAACCTCGTGCGCGGGGTCGGCCAGAAAAGCCTTGAGTTGAGTGCAGAATTGGCACTTGCAGTCGATGACCGTGGGACGCGCCCAATCGCTCGGTGGCGTTGGCTCCGCGGCGGTGGCAAGTTCCAGTTGTCCCCGCACGGCGTCGAGCCACGACTTGAATTGTGGGTACACCGAGCCGAACCGCTTCCGCGACCACGGGATCAACAATTTCAGGCCGGGAACCTGGCAGTCGTCCAGGCTGAACTCGTCCGGCAACTCCCGAATGAAACGAATCACCCGCGACAGGTCTTCGTCGCGGCCGCTTGCCGCCAGCGCCTGGAGCAGCAACGGGAGCGATTTCTCGGCAACGGAAGCTTCACGGCGATGGTGACTCGCGTAGTAGGACGGTTGCTGCGAACGCGGTTCGCAGAATCTTTTCACCGCGATCTCGCACAGTTCACCAGCAAGAATCGACTTGTCGAGATCCGCTGACGGATCGCAACAGAACGCGGAAAGCCACTCGACATCGCGTAACGGGATATCCTGTCGGCCGCGCTCATTCGTCCGCGCTGCGATCAGGTCTTTCAGTTCCTGGGCGAACGCGGTCCAACCGAACTCGCGACACGCGGCCACCACGAACGATTCGATGGGCAGCGTCTGGTCCTGTTCCGCCAGTTTCGTCAGGAACGCCGCGACGGTATCCCGGTCGTGCAGCATCAGCAGATGGTTCGGAAAGTCGTCGAGCGGCGACTCTTCCTCACGCCGGTGATATCCCCAACCGATGAAACGCTGGGGCCACTGAGCCGCGATGGCGTGAGCGAAGTGAATGCAGTCGCGGCGGGCATCGTCGAGCCGTTTCTTGGGCGTTTTGGCCAACTTTTTCGTCATCGAACAGAACAACGGGATACTGTCGGCCGCACCGGAACTGGCGACGACCTCGAAGTGATGCTCGCGATGCCAGACGACGATAGCCGACCGATGATACCAGCGGTCGAGCGTGTTGCCGGCGTTGCCCGTGTAACCCTCGAACTCCTCGGATGTCGGCTTCCAGTCGTTGATCGGCACCGAGGAGACGATGGACGACAGGTCGAAGGCAATGGTTCCCCACGGCTGCTTCTGACCGCTGAGATTGGTCCACTCGGTTCCGCTCAACTCGTCTTCGTAGGTTTCGCCGATCTGGAGCGCGTGCCGTCGCGGGGCACGGTAGGAATAGCGCGAGTAACCGTCGCCGAAGCTGCCGTCGTCAGCGAACTGCAACAAGTGGCGCGAGACCTGCGCCAGATGCACCAAGCAATTCGCTTGAGCCGCCGCGGGCACCACAAGGTCCGCGAGTTCTCGGTCCGCTCCTTTCAGCAAATCCAGCGACAGTCCGCGTTGCGTGTAGTGGTGATCCAGCGCGAAGACCAGTGGCTCGGCCGGTTGTCGTGCGACCCACGATCCGATCACTTCGGCTAACTGATCGTCAGGAGCGGTCGGTCCCGCGGCACCCGATGGTTTCCCGGGCGGTGGTTTCAGCACCAAGTTGTAGGCCAGAGCGAGTCGAACGCCGTAAGTCACGCGCTCGACCTCGTGTTCGCAATCGGCGTAGAACGCGGCGAAACAGGCGGTCTTGCCGGCCGCCGCTTCTTCAAACCCCAACTTTTCTTTGACGGCACCGTGCCGAACGATCAGTCTCCCGCCTTCGAACGGGTTGGGCAGCACGACGATCAGGCTGGCCACCATCCGATCGTGCTTCTCGCTGTCGCGGTGCGGCAGGAAGAACCCGCCCTTCTCGTACACCAGCAATTTGTAGAGTTTGGCTTCCAGGCGGTCCGCGGGCAATCCCAGCGCGTCCGCGACCGTTCGCGTTGCGTCCGCTATGGCCGAGTTCCACGCGTCGCTGAGGTGGAACTTCTGCGGATCGAGTTCAAACGTTTTGCGGACCCGGCTATCGACCAGCGTCTCCTCGCCCTTTCCATAGGGTGCGACTTGGCAGGTCGCGATGAGGGACTTCGCCGTCCCGCGTTTCAGCGGTACAGACACGCGGCCCAACCCCTCGACTTCAAGGCCGAGATCGACGGCGGGCAGGCGGTCGGCCACAAGAAACTTCGCCGACCGCGTTGCCTGTCCGATCGCAGTCGCGAGCCGCTCGAGCGGGGATGAATCGGGTTGGCCTTTCGTCTCGGAGTTAGACATCGTTGGCACCTACTCTTCGGCATACTGGGGAGGAGACTGCCCCACCCGCTTGATGACACGCGGGTAAGTGACGGTCGGAATGGCTCGCTCGATCCGCTCCACTTGGACCTGATGATACCATTCGTCACCGAAATCGAACCGGTAACCGAAGACGCGATACGACTTCAGATCGAGGGCGTCCAGCGTAGTTGTGCGTGCGTCTCCGCTCCCGTTGTCGCGTTCCTGCGGATCGGGAACGCCGTAGTTGGGTCCGTCGGGATCGAACGGACGCTTGCCGAACTGGAATTCATAAAGGTGCTCATCGGACCGGTCGAACGCCGCGAAGATGGCTTGGTGCAGTTGTTCGAGCGTCTGGTCACCGCGGATTTCAATGTCGCGGCGAATCCTCTTGTTGGCGAACTTCTCACTGACAGGCCCGGCCACCAGATTGACCGATAAGACGTACAGGTTCGCCGGAGGGGCCATCGGCGTCGCGGCAGTGGGTTTTGGCTTGTGGTCGGTGGGCAAAGGACTCTTCGCCGACTTGCGCTGATTCCACGGCGGAATCTCATCTTCCGGGACAAGGATTTGGAGCGACCGGGGCTGTCCCGGGTGGCGCAGGATCAGTCCTTTCTTTTCCAACATCTTCACCATCTGATTCACCGACGGCGGCGAAACGCACATGGCCGCGGCGATCTCGGACTCGGCGGGTGGGTAGCCATGCAGACTGATGTAGGCGTGAATGAACGCCAGATATCGGCCCTGGGTCGGAGTGAAGTCTGCCATCACCTTGGCTCTCCTCTCACTATTGAACTGGTGCCGCCCATGATTACGCTTTCGGTCCGTCCTTCTTTTTCCCCTGCCGCCTCTCCGCCGATTTCCGCCCTGGCCGATACCCCTTGTTTCCCACCAAGGGCGGCGTCTGGCGCTCGCCCGCCTCTTCGCTGGCTGGCGGGTTCGCGACGGAGTGGTAATGGTCGTTGCGAGCCGCCGCGTTCGCCTGTCGGCGACGGGCCTCAAGAGCCTCCTTCGGCGGCTGCGCGGGGATCAGTCCATCGCATCCGCCGATGAGGTCCGCGCGGCCGGCTTTGATGAGCGCCTCGCGCACCTCGAAGTAATTCTCGGGCTTGAAGAACTGCATCAACGCGCGCTGCATCTTGCGGTCATTGAGGTTTTTCGCCGTGTTGACCGGCTTCTTCGAGAACGGGTCAATTCCCGTGTAGTACATGCACGTCGCGATGTCGAACGGCGCGGGAATGAAATCCTGCACCTGATCCGGCCGGTAGCCGTTCTGCTTGAGATAGAGCGCGAGGTCGATCATTTCTGCGAGGTCACAACCCGGGTGGCTCGCGATGAAGTACGGCACGATCTGCTGCTTCGGCTTGCCCGCGTCGGCGCTCGCTTGCCGGTACTGTTCCGCGAACACGCCGAAGTTGTCGATGTTCGGCTTCTTCATCAGCTCCAGAACCTTGGGGCTGGTGTGCTCCGGTGCGACCTTCAGGCGCCCGCCGGTGTGGTGTTCGGCGAGTTCGCGCACGTACTCCGGCGACATCTGCGCGAGATCCATGCGGATGCCCGACGACACCAACACCTTGCGCACGCCGTCCGCGTTGCGCACTTCGCGCATCAACTCGATGAGCGGCCC
>CAMDQN010000228.1 GCA_945905925.1 Singulisphaera sp. GP187 | reverse complement strand
TCCCAACAACTGTGTGCGGAAACTTGAGAGAAAAATGAGTCTGACTGTAAAATGCGAAGAATTGTGTTGTAGAATCGATAACAGGAGAGCCGGCGGCAGGTGAAACCACCTTACCAACTACCGGCAACCATCCAGGAGGGACATCCCATGCTTGTTCTAACGCGGCGCCCCGGCGAATCCATCATCATCGCGGGCGACATCAAAATCACCGTGGTTAACATTGGTCCCGGCCGCGTGAAACTGGGCATCGAAGCCCCGTCGCACGTTCGCGTGGACCGTCAAGAGATCCACGACAAGATCGAACGGGCGAGCGACGTACTCGCCGCCGTGTGCAGTGGCGAAACCACGAACGACGCGCACCACACGATGGTCAGCAGTGGCCCGGACACGGACGTGATCCTCACGTCCGACACCCCGGCGGAACCGCTCGCGCCTGTCCTACCCAGCAAGTTGAGCAAGTATCGGATGCCGCGCAAACCGCGCTAGACCGAATTTGCCCTCCTACCCTTTCCTTCTCACCCGAGAAGCTGAACGCCCGCGCTCCTGCGCGGGCTTTCTTTCGTTCACCTGTTTGAAATTGCTGGCAGCCCGCGTCGTTATTTGGGAGAATTTTGTCGGTGTTCCGTCGTTTCCGCGAGGTGCCGGTATGATCGCCGCTGTGTTGCTGTTGGCTACCTGTGTTACTTCGGAACACCGCGCGCGCCATTTCGAGCCAGCGCCCGGGTTCGGGTGCGATCCCGTGAAGGCGACAACACCGAAAGAGGCGCTTCAACCGTTTACCGTGCTGGTCGGTTCGTGGAAAGGCAGCGGCGCCCCCGAAGGGACAAAGGAGGAGCGGATTGCGGGCGCGTGGGAAGAAACGGTCGCGTGGGAGTGGAAGTTCAAGGAGAAGGACGCGTGGCTCGCGGTCACCTTCACGAAGGGGAAGCACTTCACGAAAGGCGAACTGCGATTCACGCCTGAGAAGGGCGTTTCCGAACCGAAGTTCACGCTCACGCTGACCGGCACGGACAAGACCACCGCGACCTTCACCGGTTCACTTACGGACAAGGACAAGGTTCTCGCGCTGACACGCACTGACGGCCCAGCCACCGAGGAGCAGCGGGTCGTCTTCAGCCTCCTGCACCATAACCGTCACCTTTACCGGTTCGAGACACGACCGGCAGGAACGACCGTCGCTTACAGCAAGAAGTACCAAGTGGGGGCAACGAAGGAAGGCGAGTCGTTCGCGACGGTGCCGAAGGGACCGGAGTGCATCGTCAGCGGCGGTTTGGGCACGATGAAGGTGCTGTACAAGGGGAAGGATTACTGGGTGTGCTGCTCTGGGTGCCGCGACGAGTTCAAAGAGAATCCCGAAAAGTACATCAAGGAAGCCGAAGCGAAAGCAAAAGAGAAGAAATGATTCCGTGCAGCCGCAACCCCGAGGGGTGCGTTCTGCTTCGCGCACCCCCTCGGGGTTGCGGCTACACGGAAGCAATACCCAGCCACTTGATTTGGGCGCAGCCCAAGCAATAATGCGGTCGCCTGTCTGATTTTTCTTCCGGCGTTCTGCCGATCGGTCACTGGAGCACGCTCATGGCGGATGCCTTCCCCCCCAATTTGAGCAAGGTTGATCCGGTCGAGGCGTGGAAGCCGTGGCAACCTGCCAGCGGCGAATGGAACCGCAAGTGGGTCGCGCACCTGTTCCGCCGCGCCGGGTTCGGCGCGACCCCCGCGGAAACCGACCAGGCGCTTGCTCAGGGGTTACCCAAGACCCTTACTCACTTCATGACCGGTGAAGCGGACGCGGCCGATCGCCTCGAACTGCTCACCGAAACCGGTCAGTACTACACCGAACCGGTGAACCTCCGCGTCTGGTGGCTCTACGCCATGACCGAGGGCGGGCATCCTCTGCGCGAAAAGCTCGCGATGTTCTGGCACAACCACTTCGCCACCAGCTACGCGAAGGTCCGCAGCACGAAGCTGATGTACGAGCAGAACGTCACCATTCGGAAGCACGCGCTCGGGAAGTTCCGCCCGTTCTTGCTCGACATGAGCCGCGACCCCGCGATGCTCGTCTGGCTCGACTCGAACCGCAACGTGAAGGGCGCGCCCAACGAGAACTACGCCCGCGAAGTGATGGAACTGTTCTCGCTCGGCGTCGGCAATTACACCGAGAAGGACATTCAGGAAGCGGCCCGCTCGCTCACCGGCTGGCACCACGACGCCGAAGTGAAGAAGTTCGAGTTCAACCGCGAGTTGCACGACACCGGCGAAAAGACCATCTTCAGCAAGACCGGCAAGTGGACCGGCACCGACGTGGTGAAGCTCTGTTGCGATCAGGACGCATGCACGAAATTCCTGGTGTCGAAGCTCTACGCGTTCCTCGTGAGCGAAACGCCACCGCCGAAGGCGGTGCTCGCGCCGCTCGCGGAGCAGTTCCGCAAATCCGACTACGATATCGCGGACTTGGCAAAGACGATGCTCGGCTCCAAACTCTTCTTCAGCGAACACGCGTACCGCAAGCGCGTGAAGTGGCCGGTCGAGTGCGTCCTCGGCGCGGTCCGCAGCGCGGTTGCCGAACGCGTGCCGCTGAACGACCTGATCGATCCGCTGGCGAAGATGGGGCAATCGCTGTTCTCGCCGCCGAACGTGAAAGGCTGGCGCACCGGCACCGACTGGCTCAACAGCGCGACGCTGTTGGCGCGGAACAACTTCGCGGAGAAGGTCGCGGTGGGCGACTGGAGCCGCAACGGGCGCCCGCAGCGTCAGCCGCAGTTCGGGTTCCCCGCCGAGCCAACAACGGCCGAGGCGCCGAAGCCGATGGCTACCGCGTCCGCACCGGCGCCCGAAGCGAAACACGACGTCTGCACCGCGATCTACGCCGCGAAGCCGAAGGACATCGCGGACATCGTGAAGCAGATGAGTACGCTCCTGTACGGTGAAGCGGCGACAGCGGTTCAGGTGAAGAAGATCGAAACGTTCCTGCTCACGCCCAGCCCCGCAGCGACTCCCGCAACGACGCCGAAGGGACCGTTCCCGAAGGGTGGCATCAAGAAATTCGACATCCCAGTGCCGCCCAACGAACCGCCGCCTCCGAAGCCGGTGGACAAGCCGAAGGACAAGCCCGAGCCGCCGAAACCGCTCGACCCGAAAGACGTGAAGCTCGATTCGCTGGAGTTCAAGGCGCGCGTTCGCGAAGCCTACCACGCGATGATGTGCTTGCCGGAATACCAGTTGAACTGACGATGAGTGTGTTTGGTGTTTCGTTGGAAGAGCCGCTGCGCTCATCCGAGACGCACAACCCAAACACCAAACACCAAACACCAAACACCAAACACCAAACACGAGGTTCGCAATGAGTACTCGCCGCGACTTCCTGAAGACCACACTCGGCACGTCGATCCTGCTGGCCGTCGGCGGAGTGGTGCCGGAGTTCCTCGCGTCCACCGCGTGCGCCGCGGAGAAGGACGAGAAACCCAAAGACACCGTGCTCGTGGTGATCGAACTCACCGGCGGCAACGATGGACTGAACACCATCGCGCCCTACGGCGATGACCTGTACCAGAAAGCGCGGCCCACGCTCGCGTTCGCCAAGAAGGAAGTCCTGAAGATCGACGACTACCACGGGCTGCACCCGCGGATGCAGGACTTCAAGCGCCTTTACGACGAGAAGCGGCTCGCGGTGATTCAGGGTGTGGGCTACCCGAACCCGGACCGGTCGCATTTCGAGTCGATGGACATCTGGCAACTCGCGGACCCGAAGCGCGCCGGCAGCAGCGGCTGGCTCGCCCGCAGCATCCCCAGCCTGAGCGCGAAGGACGCGAGCGTGCCCGGCATGTACCTCGGCGACGAGCGCCTTCCCGTCGCGATGCAGGGCGCCGATGGCGGCGTCATCAGCCTCGCCGACCGCGCCAGTTTCAAGCTCCAACTCACCGGCAACCAGACCAACCGCAAGGCGCTCATCGAAGACCTGAACGGCGACAAGGACGCAGGCAAAGCCGACCTCGCCGCGTTCGTCCGCAAGCGCCAGCTCCAGACATACACGAGCCTCCAGAAGATCGAGGACGCACTCCGCGAAGCCGGCAGTAGCGGTCGCGGCCAGACGGGCGAAGTCGTTAACGGCCGCTTCGTGCAGCGCGACCCGGACGACCTGAACACCCTGAGCGGGAAACTCGGTCTGGTCGGGCGGCTCATCCAGAAGGGGCTGGGCACGCGCATCTATTACGTGCAACTCGGCGGCTTCGACACGCACTCGGGCCAAGCCGAGATGCACGCGACCCTGATGGGTGATCTGTCGGCCGCGGTCGGTTACTTCTTCAACTCACTGCAACCGGAACACTCGGAGCGCGTCGCGCTGATGACGTACTCGGAGTTCGGCCGCCGGGTGAAAGAGAACGGCTCTCGCGGCACCGACCACGGCAGCGGGTCGTGCATGTTCGTGGCCGGGTCGCAGGTCGTCGGCGGGCTGGTCGGCAAGCACCCGAGCATGTCGGACCTCACTGACGGCGACATCAAGTACCACACCGACTTCCGCCGCGTGTACGCGACGCTGCTCGACGACTGGCTCGAAGTGGACAGCAAGGGCGTGCTCGACGACAAGTACGAGAAGCTCCCGCTGATCGACCGCAAGAAGAAGGCGCCGGCTGGCGGGTCGCCGCGCCCGGGTGGCCCACTCCCGCCAGGATCCCCGCCCGGCACGGTGATCGAAGAGCCGGTCCCGCCGCCTGCCGTGAAAGACTAAATCCGCGCGTCGTTTAGCGCCGTCGCCACCGGCGACGAGCCTTTGGTGCCC
>CAMDQN010000227.1 GCA_945905925.1 Singulisphaera sp. GP187 | reverse complement strand
GGCGCGGCTGACGCCGCGCCTTCTGCATCCGCGAGCGAAGCGAGCGGTTCTCCCCCTCCCTTCTTAGGGGAGGGGGTTGGAGGGAGAGGTTCTTCGATCCCCAACAGCACCACGCGGTTTTGCTTCTCCAGACTCCGCTGCGAACCGGCCGCGAACGTGCGGATGCTCTCCACCTCGTCGCCGAAGAACTCCAACCTGAACGGGTCCGGCGCGTCCGGCGGGAAGATGTCGCAAATGCCCCCGCGACGGCTGAACTCGCCCGGGTACTCGACTGCGTCCACTCGCTTGTAGCCGTTCGCGACTAACCACTCGGCCAACTCGCTTGGCTCCACGATCTCGCTCGTCGTGATCGTGCGGCCCCTCGCGGCGAGGTCGGCGCGCTCCGGCACCGGTTGACACACCGCCACGACACCGCACACCACCACCTTCGGCGGGTCACGTTGAAGTTGCTGAAGCAAGCGCAGACGCGAAGTCGTGGTCGGGTCGAGTTTCCCTTTATTGGAAGGGACCGGCCACGCTTCCCACGCCTCGAACACGACCGGCCGCGACCCGGTGGTGAACGACGCGATGTCCTCCGCCCACGGCTCAACATCGGCGGGGTTCGGCACAACGACGAGGAGCGTCCCCGGAGCGTCCCCCGCAATCGCACTTGCCGCCAGCGCCGCGGACGAACCCCACGCACCGTCCACGGTCCCGCTACGCCCGGAGGCGAGCGCGGCGCGCAATTCCGCCCAGCCCTCTGCGTTTTGGAGCAGAATGGGCAGAGCGCGTAAACCGGCATCCGCCGGCGCCGCGAGAGTCGCCGTCGTCATGAAATTCTCCTTCAACCTCCCATTCTATTACCGCAAAGAAGGGAGCGGTGAACAGCCCGATAGGTTCTCCGAGTTTGTCGAGCGTGGCCGAAACACGCCAATTCCGCCCGAATCGGTTCGCTTGCGCTGGGTAATAATGTCGGTTAAAATTGGTTAATGCGTGTTGTCGCCCGCCGGGTTCGATCGCATAACGACTCTAACGACGAAGTAACCCGGCGCCGTGCTCGTGAATCCTGCCCGGTTTTCCCGCCACTCCACGTTTCTCTGTGTGCATAGCGGCTGGAATGCCGATCTCACGAAAAGGAGTTTCGGCCACCCACCTCTCCCTACCCAGTGGTCCGAGGAACCACTCTCACCACCCACACAGCTTTCGTACGCCCGCGCCAGGACACAAGGAAAACGCCGCAATGATTCCGCTTTCGCGTTATTTGGGTCGGTTGTTCCACGGCGAACGGCTCTCCCTCCTCCCAGAAGCCCCGGCGGTGATCTGCCGGCGCCAACCGGTGCTCGCGGGCGCGGACCTGTTCCGCTCGTTCGGAGCAGGAGAAACGCGGTCCTTCGCACTCAAGGGTGTGTCCGTAGACTTCCGCCCTGGCGAACTGAACCTCCTGATGGGTCCGTCCGGAAGCGGGAAGTCCACGCTGCTCGCGGTGCTGTCTGGACTATTGCGGCCAGACACCGGCACGGTCGGCGCACTGGGCCAGGACGTGTGGCAGATGTCCGAGGACGCGATGGAGCGGTTCCGGCTCCAACACTGCTCGTACATCTTCCAGGGCTACAACCTGTTCCCGGCACTGACGGCCCGCGAGCAACTGGAGATCGTGCTGAAGTGGGGCGAAGGGTGTTCGGCGCGTGAGGCTCGTTCGCGGGCGGACCAAGTACTCGGTCAACTCGGCATGTCGGGCAAGTCGCACTTGCGCCCGGCGGAACTGAGCGGCGGCGAGAAACAGCGGGTCGCGATCGGCCGCGCGCTGGTGAAGAACCCGTCGTTCGTGTTCGCCGACGAACCGACCAGCGCCCTCGACTGGGAAAACGGCCAGCAGGTCATCAATCTGCTCACCGAATCGGCCCGCGAACGCGGCGCGATGGTTCTGGTGGTCACGCATGACCCGCGTCTGACACCGTTCGCGGACCGCGTGTTTGAATTGGCCGACGGGAAACTACACGCCGAAGCCGAAGTGCCCGCAGGGACACCTTTGACGCTCCCACGCAAATGCGCACACACGCCGCTGTCGGCCGACGCTCCGCGCCTGCGGCTCTACGCCCCATAGGGGGTGACGGTCTTGGTTTGTACTGGGGCCACTGGCGAGCGGGGGCGTAAGCCCCCTGTTTGCTTTCACATCGCCGCGACACGAGGAGATTTAACAGGGGGCTTACGCCCCCCGCTCGCCTAAAACGAAAACACCTCCCTCTTGCCGCAGGTGCTTCAATGTCTGTCACCCGTCGCGCGTTCATCGGTTCCACTCTCGCACTTCCCCTTGCCTCAATCGCTCGCGGCGCGGACCCGAAGACACCGGTCGTCGATACACACCTCCACTGCTTCGCGGGCAAAGACGACCCGAAATTCCCCTACCACAAAGACGGCCCGTACCAGCCCGCGGACCCGGCCACACCGGAACATCTCCTGAAGTGCATGGCCGATGCGGGCGTCGATCACTCCATTGTCGTTCACCCGGAGCCGTACCAAGACGATCACCGTTACCTCGAACACTGTCTCACGGTCGGCAAGGGCAAACTGAAAGGGACGTGTCTGTTCTTCGCGGGGCGTGTGGGTGCGATCGACAACATGAAGGCGCTTGCGAAGAAGGTGCCGCTCGTCGCGGGTCGGATTCACGCGTACAACCCGGAGCGCCTGCCGCCGTTCGGCAAACCAGAGTTGACCGCGCTCTGGAAGACAATCGGCGAACTCGGTCTCGCGGTTCAACTGCATTTCGAGCCGAAATACGCGGAAGGCTTCGAGCCGCTCATCAAGGAGTTTAAGGACACGCGAGTGCTGATCGACCACTTGGGCAGGCCGTTCCAGGGGACGGAGAAGGAATACGCGGTGGTGCTGAAGTGGGCGAAGTACACCAACGTGACGATGAAGTTATCCGCGGTGCCGGACAAGAAGACATACCCGCACAGCGATCCTCAACCGGTGCTGAAGCAACTCACGGAAGCGTTCGGTGCGGACCGCTTGATGTTCGGCGGCGGCTACAACGAGAAGGCGACCGGCAAGAGCTACAAGGCGGAACGCGACCGCGTCGCGGCGCTGCTCGGACACCTGAGCGAAACTGACCGCGCGAAGGTGTTCGGCGGCACCGCCGCGAAGCTGTTCAAGTTGGGGTGAGCCATAAGGTGTGGGGTGATTCGGCGGGCTGGTACACAGCAGCAAAACACAGCAAACGGGAGTGTATCGGAATCGAACCGACTGGGAGCGTTGTTCACACCCCCCACAGGTTTTGAAGCCCAAAAGCGAACAGCCGCCGAAGGCCGTCTCCGCCGGCCTTTCGACGCTGCGGGCTGTTCCCGCTTGTCTCCCGCTTGCTCGCGTCGTCTGACGCCACTGCGAACCCTTCCGGCCGCCGAGCAGTCCCGCATTGTTGACGCGGGAAATATTCGTGCCGGAGGAGGTACTCCGGCCATGTGCATTATACTCGTCGCGTTCGCGGCCCAATACTCAGGGTTCGTCGGCTTGGTCGAAGGCTGTCGGCGGCTGTTCGGCCGTGTCGCGGTCGGCGTCGTACACGCGGATAAGGGCGGGGGAGAAGACGCGGAGCATGGCCTCGGCCTTCTGCTTGGCAGAATGATCGGGGTCGAGGAAGTCCCTGAGCGTCCGTGCTGACGACATCAGGTCGGGCGGTGCATCGCCGGTGTAGCGGCAGAGCCGGGAGAACAGGCGAAAGGCTTGGTCGTCCTCGCGTGCCCTCATCGCTCGCATACCCGCTGCGAACAGCGCATCGGCTTCCAGCCAGTTGTGGGGGGTTCGATCCACACCGTCTTCGGTCCCTCGCTCTCGCGTCTCAGCCTGGATGGAAACCAGTCGCATCGGTCATCTCCTGCTCCGGTTGAGAAAGCCCTCCCACAAGGTTTGCTGTTCGGCCGTTCGGCACCGTGCCCGGTGCAATTTCGTTGCTTGCACCTTCCAGCTTGGTCAGACCGGACGCAAGGGGTTCTACTTGAGTTTGCGGGTCCGGAACCCGATGCCGTCACTTTGACTTGACCGGAAGGGCGGAGCCGCACGCCAGCGGGTTTGTCTTCCTCTTGTCGTCGCACTTCGCCAACCGGCCTTGGTACTGTTCGTGCAAGTGTTTCTCTCCTGTCAGTAGCCTTCGTCCACTCGCGGGTTGCGTGGCATCGCAGGAGAGGCTTGCAGCGTCATGAAATCACGGCCGAACAGCTCCGCAGTGGGGACAGATGGGGGCGCCCGCCCAGACCGCTGCCCCACAATGGCGACAGGTATTAGTGGCCGATGCCGCCGCAAAAAGTGCCGCGAACGCCGCCACGGCCAAGAGGAACACGCAACTCGCAGCCGTTCCGAGTGCAAGGTAGTAACCTGCCCAGCCGAGCCATGTTGTCGGTAGGAAGACGCGAAACTCGTGACGGCCCCATCGACCGAGGTACTCGGATCGCTCCGGCCAGAATCGCCCGGCCGTGATTGGGAGCACGCAGACGGCGACGGCGGCGGCAAGAGCGAAGAGGGCGGCGAACATAAACATGCCTTCCCACGGGAACGGATCGCTCTTGTTCTTCGGTGAAAGAGTGGCGATCGCCCCAAGGACAAGGATTCCCGCGACGAAGGTTCCGGCAACCGCCGCGTGGAGGGCGACGAATCGCCATAGACCGAGCTTACCCCAGTCCGGCGACTGATGGCCGAAGACGCCATGGGACGCATCCGGTGCTTCTGCCGATCGCTCTGACTTTCTACCCGAGCCTCGGGAAGACTTCTGCCGTTGCTCGACGGCGGCAGCCGCTTGAACGAGTAGTTCATTCGCTTC
>CAMDQN010000226.1 GCA_945905925.1 Singulisphaera sp. GP187 | reverse complement strand
CGTTCGACGCTGCGCGGTAACCAACACCACTTCCGGCGATTGTGTCTGTAATCATGCCCTTCACGCGGCCGACAGCAAACTCCGTCAGGATCGACGCGGGCGGACGCCTGCTTCGCACTGACAACAAATGCCGTGCCGAACACTATTGGACCTGGATGGAACATTTGAAGGCGGTTCGCGCGGAGCAAGCCGTCGAACACGCGCGCAAGATGGATCGTTCCGGGCTGATTCGCTCCGACCGGCCCAATCGGGTAAAGGATGATGACGAATCCGACGACTGATTCCGACGGTCGGAATCGGATTCCGACCGTCGGAAAAACCCTCGAACCATCGCACGGGCTGGTTTTCCAAGTGGAAACCAGCCCGTCGGCATTTCTGGACAACGAGGATTACGACCGACTGCGGGTTCTGCAAAGGAGGTGTGAAATGCAATCACATCAATCATGCGACCCGCGACCGACTGACCCGCCGTTCCTGTTCTGCATCCTGCTCGCGGCGCGCAAGTCTAGGGATCGAATGTTGGAATCTCTGGCTCGCGACTGGCTCGCGGATGTAGGCATCCGCGTCGTGTTCGCCGACAAACTCGATTCACCCGCTGCGCGGAAGGGGGTGGCCCGTGGCTAATTCCATCGACACGAACGCCATGTCCTTGTCCGCCGTCGCACGGCGCTTGCCCGGACGCAACGGCAGACACGCCAACCCGTCTACCGTCGCGAGGTGGGTTCACAAGGGCGTGACCGCCGCAAACGGCCAGCGGGTGAAGCTCGTCGCCGTCCGGGTGGGTAGCGTGCTGTACGTCACCGAGCAATCGCTCGCGGACTTCCTCGCGGCGTTGAACGACTCGCCCGCCTCCGAGGTGCCGCATCGCTCCCCCGCCGCCCGCCGCAAGGCCGCGGACGAAGCCGTCCGCCGGCTCACCGAAATGGGCGCGTAATCACACCGACGAACACGTAAAGGTCGGGGCGCTACCCCCGACCTTCGTGTTCTCGACGCACACATTCACGACTCAAAAGGAACACGTACATGATACCGCCGAAGGCTCATGTTGAGCAAGTTATCCACCCCGATCATCTCGCGGACTTGCGCGCGTCTGGACTGTCCGACGAACAGATTCGCGACTGCGGGTTCTACTCAGAATCTGACCCGTCTACCGTGTCGAAACTGCTGAACTGGAAACACCCCGCAACCGACCTCGGGCCGTGCCTATGCATCCCGTTCCGCGACGCCACCGGCGCGCAGATCGGGTACACGCGGGTGAAGCCGAGCAAGCCGCGCCGGAAGGACGGGAAGGTCGTCAAATACGAAAGCCCCGCCCGCGTATCGAACCGCGTGTACATCCCGCCCGCGACCCGCGCAAAGATCGTGGACCCGAGCATCGCGATGCTCGTCACCGAGGGGGAGAAGAAAGCCGCCGCCGCCGACCAGCACGGCTTCGCGTGCATCGGTTTGGTGGGCGTCTACGGCTGGATGGCGAAGCGCGAAGCCGACGCCGATGGGCGTAAACACAGCGAGCGAGAGTTGATCCCCGATCTTGCCGCAATCGACTGGGCCGACCGCGCGGTGTACATCGTGTACGACTCGGACGCGGTGGCCAACTCCAAAGTTCAGCAGGCCGAACTACACCTCGCCGAATCGCTGCAAGCCAGCGGTGCCGACGTGCGGGTGGTACGACTGCCCTCGGGCACGAACGGCGCGAAGGTCGGGTTGGACGATTACCTGCTGACCCACAACGTCGCCGATCTTCACCAACTGATGTTCGCCGCGAAGCAGCCCGAGAGGACCGCGCCGGTTCCGGCCGCATCGGCCCGGCGCCTGACATCCCCACCGTGGCCCGATCTACAGCCCGAAGCTCTGTATGGCTTGGTGGGCCGATTCGTTCGCGCCCTGGACCCGCACACCGAAGCGAGCAGCGCGGCGCTGCTCTTTCAGTTTCTGGCGTTCGCGGGTAACCGCATCGGGAGAACCGCGCACTTTGTTGTTGAAGGCACCAAGCACTACGGCAACGAATTCATCTGCATCGTTGGCGATACGGCACGCGCCAGAAAAGGTACTTCCCTCGGGCGAGTGCAAACGTTCTTCGAAGCCGTCGATCCTGAGTGGGCGAGCAACAATATCACGAGCGGGTTGTCCTCGGGCGAAGGACTCATTCACCGGGTCCGCGACCGCGTGGTGAACGAAGCCCCCGACCCCGATCACGACGAACTCGTGGTGGTGGACGAAGGCATTCAGGACAAGCGCCTGCTGGTCGTGGAGGAGGAGTTCGCGAAGGTGCTGAAGCAGGCAGACCGACAGGGGAACATCCTGTCGGACATAATGCGGAACGTATGGGACGGGAAGCAACTGAGTAGCCTAACGAAGAACTCTCCCGTGAAGGCCACCGGCGCCCACATCACCGTCGTCGCACACGTCACGAAATCCGAACTACTGAACACGCTCAGCGCCACCGACCAGAGCAACGGATTCGGCAACAGGTTCCTGTGGGTGTGTTCCAAGCGGAGCAAGTTGCTGCCGTGCGGCGGGAATCCCGACCACAAGGTTCTCGCCGAACTCCAGCGCGAACTGGCCTACGCGTTCGCCTTCGCGGAAGGCGCGGGCGAGATCACGCGGGACGCCGAAGCCGAAGCCCTGTGGCATGCCGTGTACATGGCGATGAACGAGTCCCACCGATCTGGAATCGTAGACGCGCTGCTGGCGCGAGACACGGCGCACGTCCTGCGGTTGAGCATGCTCTACGCGGTGCTGGACAAGTCCACCGTGGTGCGGCTCGAACACCTCGGTGCCGCCGTTGCCGCGTGGGGGTACTGCGAAGACTCCGTGTCGCACCTCTTCGGCAGCAGCACGGGCAACCCAACCGCGGACAAGGTGCTGCTGTACCTGCAGAACTCCCCGAAAGGCGCGACCCGGACCGCAATTCGCGAACTGGTCGGAGGGCGAGTCTTGGGCGCCGACGTAGACGCCGCGCTTGCCCTGCTGAACGAGATGCGACTCGCCCGACCCACCCAACCCGAACAGCGCGCGACTAAGGGGCGCCCGCCCGAGGTCTGGACCGCGGACGCTAACGGAGGTGCCGCCCGTGGCTAACGTCATGGAACTTGTCCGCTCCGCAATATCGCGCTCGCCCTCGGGGGATGGTGGAGGAAACGTAGCAAAGGGTGTTAAGCCCTCCGGGGCAGACCCCTTAACACCCATTGCTACGTTCGCTCCACCATCCCCGTGGGACCAAGGGCGAGCAAGCCGCGCGATGTACGACGCGGACACGCTGGTCGAACACCTCGGGGTAAGCGGTACGGTACCCGCCGTACAGCGCGCGGCCGATGTTGTGTTCGCCGCGTGGAGCGAGCGCGACACGGCGAAGTTCGACGCCGCGATCACCGAGTTCGAAGCCGTGGTTCGGCGCGTGGCCGCGCGTGGGGGGAAAAAGGTTTGAAAGATGTGTGAGTATTTTTCACAAGTAGCGTACGGTCTGGCGGGAGTGAGGTCGGATAATTCTGACCACGCCACGCCAAATTGCATTAGCGTGCGTCTGCTGGCCGAACGATCTGCAACAGGCAAAGAGATGACCGTGGCGGTCGTGTGCCCCTGTGCGTGACGCTAGGTGGGTACGGGGCGATATTCTCGCCCTCGATATCAGAATGACCGTACGCCCAGCATGAGAAAAATGCGGCGAGTTTCAGGTGGATCGGTTAGGGATGCGGTCGCCTACCAAGCGCTCGCGACTACGCCACTATACGCCATAACTACGCCAAAACGATGCAACAGACCGTTTCCGAAACGGAACTTGCAAAGGTGCCGTGAGCGTGCAATACTCTGCAAATCCCTGTGATTTTCGTGTGTCTGGCCGACGCGACGGGACTTTGAAATTGTGATTCGGGACCAAGAGGTCGTAGGTTCAAATCCTATCAGCCCGACTTGTTGGAAGTTATTCGCCGATAGCACGTTACGCTAACCCACCGACGGTCGGTGGTGCGTCCTGAAAGCCTGAGAAATCCAGTACCGTACTGGATTCAGCTTTTCGGACCCACCACCATGCCACGCAAGAAAAACCCGTCCTACCGCTACCACAAAGCCCGCGACTGCGCCGTCGTCACGATCGGCGGCAAGGATCACTACCTCGGCACTCACGATTCCGCCGAGAGCTGGGAACAGTACCACCGTCTGATCGCCGAACACCTCGCCGAGCGCCGCGAACCGCCTCTCCCGGTCCCGGCCGACACCCCACTTACCGTCACCGAACTGATCGCCCGGTACTGGCGCTTCGCCAAGACCTACTACGTCAAGGACGGCAAACCCACCAGCGAGGTCCACTCGATCAAACTCGCCCTCCGGTTCGTCCGCCGACTCTACGGCGGCACGCCCGCCGGCGAGTTCACTCCGAAGAAACTGAAAGCCGTCCGCGAGGCGATGATTACTCACGAGATCACCCGCGAGGTGAAGGGCGCAGACGAGGCAACCGGGGCGGTAACCTGGGAGCGCAAGGTCGTCCGCAAGGGGATGGCCCGGAAGTGCATCAACAAACTCATCGGCCGCGTGAAGCGGATGTACGCGTGGGCCGTCGAGGACGAACTTCTGCCGGTCGAAATCCACGCTGCACTCCTTCGCGTCAAGGGTCTCAAGCGAGGTAAGTCCGGGGCACGTGAAACGCCCCGCGTCCGCCCCGTGCCCGACGAACACATCACGACGGTGCTGCCGCTAGTGGAGTCTCATTCGGTTACTTGTCCGAAGGGTGATAGGCCCGAATAATGGGTCATGAAACCACCTCTGTTCGTTCGAGAACTGACCGACGCCGAGCGCCTGGCGCTCGGGGCCGGACTCCGCAGTCGCGAGGCGTTCACCCT
>CAMDQN010000225.1 GCA_945905925.1 Singulisphaera sp. GP187 | reverse complement strand
CGAAGCGTCACGGTGTAAATCCGTGGTCGTACCTGAGCGACGTGCTGACTCAACTGTCCGCGAAACCGGCCGACGTGACCAATCTGTTGCCTGACGTCTGGGCCAAACGCCATCTCTCCGCCAACCCGTGAACTTCACACCTCGACTCCACACGCCGAACTCAACGCACACCCACGCCGACTCGCCGGACGTTTACGGTCTTCTTGTCGTTGCCGGTCTCGGGGCCGTCGTCGCCGGTCTTCGGGTTCCCGGTTCCGTCCGGCGAACCGTAGTCCGCCGCGGTCGTGAGAGTGGCGACCGGGTCCGACCGGCCCTGTTCGGACCCTGGGAGCGAATACTGGGAGCTGGCGGGGGGCACGACGGACCCCAGGACGAAAACGGCGACGAGTGCAACGAGTCCCGGACGGAACGTTGGGCGGGCGGGCGCAGGAGCGTGCATGGCGAAGACCCTGTCGACTTGGCGGTGCGGTGCCCGTGTGTCCCGCAGCGTCAAATCGGCAATCGGATGTGGGGCGATTGAGCGGCCGGGGCGAATTCTCCCGATCGTCGGGTGAGCAACCCGGACCGCGTTCTCACGCCGCCTGTTCGGGAGCCTGCGGATGTGGAGGCACGGTCGCGGCGGTTGCGGCGGCGTCGTCTTGTAACTTCTCGATCTCCATCGCCACCTTCTCAGCGACGACCGCGTAAACCGAGCTGAGAACCCCGCCCGGCGCGACCAGTTTCGGCAGCACCGTTCGCCGGAGGTACGGCACGCTCATCCCCAGCGCGACGCCCGCGGCCAGTCCGGCACCCAGGCAGAGTAGTTCAGATGTCCGGACGCGCATGGTCGCCTCCTTGGCGGATCGTTCCGCGGGTTCCGCGGGTTCTGCGGAGGGGCCGCGCCCACCAGGGACCCTCGCTCATTCATCGGCCGGGCGCCCGCCCTGCGATCACCCAATCTCCGGTCGGGGGTCAAACCGGGCCGCTCCGGTCCGCCGGGGCGCGGGTGCCGCACCGTTCGCGGTACACCGCGGGGGTGAGCCCGACGACCTTGTGGAACACGGCCGTCAGGTGGCTCTGGGACGAGAACCCCACGTCCAGGGCGATTCGGACCAGCGAAAGGCCCTCCTGGTGGAGCAACTGTTTCGCGCGCTCGATCCGGGCCCGGGTCAGGTACTGATGGGGCGTGAGGCTGACCGCCCCCTTGAACATCCGGGCGAAGTGGAACGGGCTGACCCCGACCGCTGCGGCCAGGTCGCTGAGGGCGAAGTCGTCGGCCAGGTGCGCGGCGATGAACGCCTGGGCCTTGGCGAGGCGGGCCGAGGTCATCCGGGTCGCCCGGACGGCCTCGGGGTCCGCGCGCCGGGCGCCGGCGGCGTACCCGCGGAGCAACTGAATCGTCAGTCCCAGGTGCAGCGCCCCGACGAGATCGCCGGACCCGATCTGTTCGGGTTCGGCCAGTTCGCGGGCCAGCGCTTCGCCAAAGAACCAGAGTGCCGGGTCGGTCACCCCCAGCCGGGGCAGAACCCCGACGGCGGGAACCGGGCCGATGGCGTGAAGGTCGGCGGTGGCGATCGCGCAGACCACCGCGCGGTTCGGCCCGTCGGCGCGGAACGTGTACGCCGCGCCCGCGGGGAGGACGGTGACGCTCCCTGGGCCGACGGACACGGAGCGATCGATCCCACCGCCGGTCACGCGCAGCGATACCCGGCCTTCGAGCAGGAAATGAATCAGATGGCAGGCGGCCGGGACCGGGACCGACCCGCCGGTGGGGGCGTCCATCATGACGATCCGGGAACCCGTCCGCGGCTCCGGTTTCGGTCGACTTTCGGACCCCTTGGCGGGTGATTTGGTGCCCACCACGCAACCGGACGCTGGTATCACGTGTTGACTCTCCCACCACCCGCCGGTGCCGGGGCAGGTCGGTTTGACGGACGGGTAATCCGTGTCGTTCCCTGTCCGGGTTCGCCCGGTTAGGGGGAGAGTTGGGCTTCCATGACGAACGTGTAGTGACGTTGAGAGCTTAACAAAGTGGCCCGGTCCCGCAATCGGGGAGAGGCGTCAACCCCGATACGGTCCGGTCGACGGCGCTTGTCAGGAAAAACCTGACAGCGGTGCGGCGGCTACTTTTTGGCCTGGGTGCCGTCGACAACGCGGAAGGCCCGGCGCGACCCGGCGATCACCCCCCGGACGAACCAGTTCGACTTCGGAGTGTAGTAGAAGACCAGCGCGAGCGGGAGGGTCGCGGTGTACGCCAGCGAGTAGCAGGTGGAGTACACCACCTGACCGGCCACATCGGACGCCTTCTGACCGATCGCAACGGCCCCGTTGCCGACGGAACTCGTGGGGGCGGTGAGGACGAGGGTGCTGGACATCGGCGAGCTCCGGTCTGGGTGGGAGTGGGGATCACGCGGGCGTCGGCGCGACCGCGGGTCTGGAGAACCGGGCGGGCGCCGGCCGGGTGCCGCCGGTCCAGCGGCGGACGGTCCGTTTGGCATCGGCGGAGCCGTCCCGGAGCCCGCGGGTGGCGGTGTTGTCGGCCCCGCGGAACAGTCGGCCCAGGAGCGCGACGGGCAGGCACACCACGAACCCGAGTGCGCCGCCGCCCAGGAACGCCGTTTGCCCGGCCGCGTCGTACACCTCTCGTCCCGAGGACCGCCGGTGCGGGGCGGGGGCCGGGGGGACGCTGGTCACCTTCCCGTTGTCCCGCAGCCACCGTTCCTGGAAGATCCGCCGGGCCGCGATATCGACCTGCCGTTCGAAGTGGTAGTCGAAGAACACGGCGAACGGCCCTTCGGCCACCAACTCGTCGACCGCCATCTCCGTGACGGAGCCCACCCCTTCCACCCGGCCGACCGCCTCGTTGGCGATGCGGGCCTCCTCGGCGGTGATGACGATGGCCTTTCGGTCCAGGGTGTCGTGCAGGGCCTTGACCCGGTCGGCGCGCCGGACCGGGTCGGGGAGCATCGCGACCTCCAGGACCGCCTCGATGATAGGCATGTCCTGCGGCCGGTTCAGGCGGTACCCGTAGCAGTGCCCGATCCGGGTGATGGCCCGGAGGGCGGAGACGAGTTCCACCGACTCCGCCACGATGTCCGCTAGGACCGCCACGATCGGGCCGACGGCCTCGAGGCCGGTGAAGGCCATGCCCTCGAGCAGCGCCTCGCGCTCGTTGTGGTAACTCACCTGGAGCGCCAGGGCGTCGCACTCCTGGAGCGGCCGGTTCTTCAGTTCGGCCACGTCCGCCACCCCGGCCGCCTGCGCGATCTCGGCGACCCCGTCGTTGAGCGCCGCCAGGCGCGCCATCCGACCGACGGTCACGGTCCCGAGGTCCGCGGCGAAGTAGGAGGTGACCCGCGCGATCGGGGCGGCGACCGTGTTGACGACCGATTCGATGACGCTCGGGCGCTCCGACAGCCAGGACGAGATCTGATCGACCTGATCGGCCTCGTAGGGGGTCAAGAATTGCTGCACGGCGCACCTCCGCGGGTTGGGGACGATTGGGCCTGGGGGACCGGGCAGGGCAAACGCATGAAATTCTCCGTGGAAAACGCAGGGCTTCAGCGACCAATCGGGCAATACCGGCCCCAAACGTGCTTGTGCGACCTTAAATCGTTGTTTCCTAAGCGGTTTTCATGCGTTGGCCCTGGGGGACCGGGCCGGCGCACTCGGGTGGTTGCTCGTGGGGGTGAGCCACGGCCCGCCTCAGGTACCCGACGTACCCGAGCAGGCCAATAACAAACCCGCCCTGGACGAGGTAACTGACCCACGGATAGCGGTCGTCGCGGACCCGCGCCCACATTTCGTGGGGCCATTTTACTTGAACCCGCTCCGTTAGCCAACGGTCGGCCACGGGCGGGGCCCACGCCGGGGCCGGGCGGTGCTGCGCCTCCTTGTACATGCGGGCCACGTTCTCGCGGTCCCGGTCGGAACAGACGCACTCCCGCAGGGCGTCCCGGTCGCGTTCGGACATCACCCCCGCGAACGTCACCGTGGGGCCGTCGACCGAGATCCGGTCGCGGGTGTCGGAGGGGAGCCCGTCCGGGCCGGCGAAGGTTCCCAGTTCGGTCCGGGTGGCCATGCGCTCGTCCCACTCGGCGTTGAGCGAGACGTTGAAGTTGGCCACCACCAACCGCCCCACGTCCCGGTCGCTGACGATCAGGTCGCCGGCGGTGAACGCGATCATCAGCCCCCCGGCCAGCGGCAGCCACCGGTACCGGTTCATGAGCCGGGCTACCACGCTACTGAACACGGTGATCACGCTCACCGAGACGACCAGCCCGATCGCCAGGGCGACCGGCTCCCCGCGACTGGTGGCCGCCACCGCGAGGACGTTGTCCAGGCTCATGATGCAGTTCGCCAACATGATGCGTCGGATGGCGGACCAGGTGGTGCCGACGTCCACGTGCGGCCCGTGCTTGGCCTCGTCCTCGGCCTCCGCGGCGGCCTCCTCCCGGACCAGGGAGCACGCGACCAGGAACAGGCAGACCCCGCCGACCAGCATCAACCCGGGAACGAGCAGCAGCACCGATGCGATCAGCGTGAGGGCGATCTGGAGCCCCACGGCCGCCATCGTTCCGAAGATGATCGCCCAGCGCCGCTGGGCCTGGGGCAACCGGTGGACCGCCAGCGAGATCATTACCGCGTTGTCCCCAGACAGAACCAGGTTGATGAGGATCACGTGGAGGATGGGACCGAACCCGAGCATCGCGCCTCTCTGTCTGCCCCAACGGGAACGGGCCGTTCGCTCCGCGCCCGACGTGCCACCTGCGGAACGTGAGAACGGGGGACCGGTGAGGTTTTTTGGGAAGTTAGGAAATCAACGATCCGCAACTGAGCTAAAAACCAGTCGGATTCAGCGTTTCCACAACACACTTTTCTGAAAGAGCTTACGCCATGTCATTATCCGAATTCTCAACGGGCAAGCCACTTACGGAGTGGTCGCTTTCCTCTTGGTTTTAGCTCAGT
>CAMDQN010000224.1 GCA_945905925.1 Singulisphaera sp. GP187 | reverse complement strand
GATGCGCAAGGGCGTACGGAACGTTTTGCGAATCTCGGTCATCGTGCGTGTGCCGTCCATGGCGGTATCTCGTGGAGGAGCGAAACGGAAGAAGTGGGAGTGAAATCGTTCCTCAAACGGCAGTCAACCCCAACTTCCGATCAGCCCAGGGTGGGGGTGGGTTTCTTCTCTTCCGCGCTTACAATTCGCACGTCGGACCTGCCTCACCATTCCCTTGCGGAGTTCGCCACATGAAGAAGCTCGTGTTCCTACTCGCCGTCGCGGCGCTGTTCGCGATCGGCTCGGTCTCGCGATCCTCAGCCGAGGCGCCGGAGAAGGCGAAGAACAAGCGCCTGTTGCTCGTCACGCACAGCACCGGGTTCGTTCACGGTTCGGTCATCACGGCCGAAGAGGTACTCAAGGATGTCGGCCCGAAGAACGGGTTCGACGTGACCTGTTGGCGGTTCACCGGCGACCCGGACGCGAAGGACAAATCCGGAAAGACGGCACTCGAAGCGTACAGCGACAAGTTCCGCGGACCGACCAAGCAGGCCGTCGGCAAGGAACACTGCGGGCGCATCAACAAGGAGACGCTGAAGAACTTCGACGTGGTGCTGTTCTTCACGACCGGCAACCCGCTGACGAAGGACGAACTCGCTGACCTACGCGAATGGGTGAAGGCTGGTGGTGCGCTTTGCGGCACGCACTGCGCGACCGACACGCAATACATCGACACCGTGTACGGTGACCTTATCGGCGCGTACTTCAAGACGCACCCGTCAGGCCTCCAGAAGATCAAGGTGAAGGTCGAGGACGCGAAGCACCCGGCCGCGGCAGGGTTCGAGGACGGCATGGAGTACCAAGACGAAATGTACATCTTCAGAGACGCGCCGTACTCGCGCGAGCGGCTTCACATCATTCTGAGCGTCGGTGAGTGGACCAACACCAAGTTGAACGACGGTCAGGCCCGTAAGGATGGCGACTACGCGATCTCATGGTGCCGCGAAGAAGGGAAGGGCAAGGTGTTCTACTCGTCGTTCGGGCACGACCCGAAGGTGTGGAAGGACGAGCGGTTCCAGAAGCACCTCTTCGGCGGACTGAGGTACGCGACCGGCGAACTCAAGGGCGACGCCACTCCGAGTGGCAAGAAGAAGTAAGAGATCTACCCCCAACCCCCTCCCTGAGAGGAAGGGGAGAAAGACCTGTCGGCTTTGTCTTTCTTCCCTTCAGGGAGGGAGTTGGGGGTAGGTTGCTTTAACACCTTCACATCCCAGGACGGAACCGTTGAATTTCCTCGCGCACCTTCACCTCGCCGACGGCGACCCCGGCGACATGGCCGGCGGCGTCGCGGCCGACTTCGTGCGCAACCCCGACCTGCCGTCGCTGGCGCCCGATGTGCTTCGCGGCGTCATGCTACACCGGCTCATCGACGGGTTCACCGACCGGCACCCGCTCACGCTTCGCAGTATCAGCCGCGTCTCGAAAGAGTTCGGTTGGTTCGGCGGCATCATCATCGACATCTACTACGATCACATCCTCGCGCGCGAGTGGTCGCGGTACAGCGCCGAACCGCTCAGTGATTTTGCGGCGCGCTGCTATCGCGTGTTGGAAGATCGGCTCGTCGGCCTCCCCGACGATCCGCGCGACTTCATGCGCAAGTTCGTGGACCAAGATCGCCTCAACCGGTACGCGACGCTCGACGGCATCGAGGACACGCTCGCGCGTGTCTCGAAGGTGATCGCCAATCGAATCCCGAACCGGGCGATGTGGCTCCCGGACGCGATGCCGCTCCTCATCTCGCGCGATGCCGAACTCGCCACGGACTTCCACGGCTTCTACCCAGAACTGATGGCGTTCGCTCTTGAGCAGAAGCGATCGCCCCTGCGGGGCTGACGCTAAACGGGGCGCAGCGCCGAACCCACTTCGCATTTTCGTGTCTAGCTTCCACACTCAATACAGGGGGCGCCATGCCGAAACTGAATCAGATCAACGCCGTTGTCACCGCGCGCAAGGGCGACGCCGAGAAGCAAATCACCGAACTGCACAAGCTCATCCAGAAGGAACAACTCTTCACCGGGCGCGAACGGACCTACCGCCCGCTCGATGAGGTGAACGGTCAGAAGTTGCCATCGGAAAGCCAGCGCGTGCAGCAGCGCGCCGACGACCTGATTCGGCAGGCGCGCGAGAAGTGGACGGAACTCTGGAACCTCGTGCTGACGCAGGACACCGGGAACCAGTCCGCGAAGGCCGACATCGTCGTGGACGGCAAGACCGTTCTCACGAACGTGCCCGTCACGACGCTGCTGTTCCTCGACAAACAGGTGAACGACCTCGAAACGTTCGTCTCAAAGATCCCGACCCCAGACCCGGCGGAAGAGTGGGCGCACGACCCGAACAGCGGCTTGCTCCGCGGCAAAGCTAACGAGTCGTTGCGCACAAGCAAGGAACCGACCGTCATCGTGAAGTATCCCGCGACGACCGAACACCCGGCCCAGACCGAGTTGTTCACGAAGGACGTGCCGGTCGGGACGTGGACGCAGATTCTGTATAGCGGGTGCATCGCGACGGACCGCAAGAACGCGATCCTCGCCCGCGTGCGCAAACTGCAAGACGCGATCAAGGTCGCGAAAGAGCAGGCGAACATGCTCGAAGTGGAACGCCAGAAAGCAGCCGAGGCGCTGTTCGGTTACGTGTTTGGTGAGTGACCGGTTCGTCGCGGGGTGCCGCCGGGCGTGACTCCGCGGCGCCCTCGGATCGGGCGCCGTGGTTTCGCGCCGCTCCCGATCCAATCCTGAATGAGTTTGATTTCGGCGGGGGTCGGCTGCGGTGTGCCTTCCGGCGGCATCTTCTTGTCCGAGTCGGTCGTGACCAAGGTCAGGTAGAGCGTACTCTTATCCGGCGAACCCGGTGTCACGTTATCTTCCTTCGTGGCCTTGGCGTACGTGCTCAGATCGACGCCCTTCTTCGGCTTGACGCTCCCGTGGCAGTTGCCGCAGTACCGGACGAACAGCGGCGACACTTCCTTGAACGAAACCGCCTTGAACTCCACCTTGGGCTTCGGGTCCGGTTCTTTCTTTGGCTCGACGACCGGTGGCTTCACTTCTGTTTTCGGCTCGACTTTTGGCTCGACTTTTGGCTCGACGGGCGGAGTGACGACCGGCGGGATGTTATCCTTCGGTTTCTGATCGACGGGCTTGGGCAGCGGCGCAGGCTTTTCGTCCTTCTTGAGATCCGCGACTTCCGGCGGCTTTTCGGGCGCCTTCGTTTTGCTCACGCCAGCCCAGACGCCGAAACTGAATCCGATCAGCAGCAATCCCGCGAATACGGACCCGAAGATCCATTGCCCGTTGGACGAAAGGGTTCCCGCCGGTAGCGGCGGCTGGTCGTCATCCGCATCAAAGTCCGGCGTAAACTGGTTGGACATAGCAATGCCCCGGAGGGTGAGCGAACGGCGGGATTTGGGGGTGCGGTGTGGGCCACGTCAACGATCTTAGCTCAAGTCCTCAAATCCTGCCAATCCATTCCGACCTCTCCGCGCGAGTGGCATGAACCGATGCCGAGCGCTTTCAACACCGCATGAATCGCGCACTGCGAATCACCATCGTGACGCCATCACGCTCGTGTGTTTCGCCCGCGCTGGTGCCGGCACCGTGGGTGGCGCAGGGGAAGGAGTGGTTCGTGAACGGCGAGGGCCAGACGTATGCGGTGGTGCGGGTACCCGTGGAGTTCACCATCGGCTCGCCGGTGCCGGAACCGGTCGGTTCGCGGACGAGAAGGCGCACCGGAAGCGGATCGGCCGGTCGTTCGCGACCAGCACGAAGGAGGTATCGGTGGAACAGTTCCTGAAGTTCCACCCGAAGCACCAGAAGCAGCGATGATCGGACCGAAACGACGTGGATCCGCACCAACCGCGAAAACCCTTGCCCGGTGTGCGAGCGCGCTGACTGGTGTTCAGTCTCGCGCGACCGCGCGGTCGCTATCTGCATGCGTGTAGAATCCTCGAAGCCAACCCGGAACGGCGGGTTCCTGCATCGACTCGCGGACACGCCGCGACCCCGAACGCTGCGACCCGTGATCTTGAGTGTCAGAAACACGCCGCCCGACGTGACGGCGCTCGCCACCAGTTTCCAGGAAGCCGCAATCGCCGAACAACTTGCCGCACTCGCGACGGCGGATGGCGTGAAGGTGCCGCATCGTGAACCGCTCGCGGCGCTCGTCGACCGGCAAGAGCCGAAGCCCCGCGCGGATGACACGCAGTTCGTCGAGTATCAGCGGGGTGGCAGTGTCCGCGTCAGTCGCACCGTACTTGAAGCAGTGGGGGAACAACGCGGTGATGCGGTTCTGCGTGGCACGCTCGGACTGGCCGACGGAACTCATTGGTTGCTCGTCCACCGTTCTGTGCTCGTCTGCCGAGGTGAATCGTGGGTGGGAACGGATCCATTGAATTACCGTTTCTTCTTGGCGAGCCGATCGAGGATAGGTTCCGCTGCTTGACCCATTGCCAGCATCTGTTCCGCTACGTCGGTCGGGAACGACGTATCGGAGTGCATCCGCCACAGGACTTCCGGTTTCTGCCAGTTTGGAGCAGGAGTCCGCATAAAGACAAGGGCTTCCCACCAAGGTTTGGCAACCTTGGCCGAAGGGTGAAGTTGAGCAATCACTTCGAGAACTTCCGCCGAAAACGAGCGATTTGGGAGGCCATCTTAGGAGTGACCAATGAATAACTTCCATTTTTGTTTCATCGGCACTCCCAGAGGTCGCAGGGCACGATGGAGTAGTTCCACCGCGGGCAGCAATCGTCTTTGAGCAGATGCACCTGGTCCATTTCGGCGTGTGTTACCTTGACCCCCTTCGGGTAGATCCGCGTCTGCCACTGGGCACTCACCCGCAACCCGCCTTGTGTCGTGGTTCCCCGAAGGCACGACAACATCACCTCCGGACTTCGCAACGGGGTGCCCGCCCAGTTGACGCTGATCGGACCGAATAACCGA
>CAMDQN010000223.1 GCA_945905925.1 Singulisphaera sp. GP187 | reverse complement strand
CTAGTTTTCTTCCCGCCGACACGACCGCAACCCAGCACCGGAGCCCGTTATGTACCTGGATTTACCGCTGCACCCGGACAAGTTGAAGCCCCCCGTCGTGGCCATCGACGAAGAAGAAGATGATGAAGAGGAGGACGACGACGATGACCTCGACCTCGACGAAGAGGACGACGAAGACGAAGACGACGATGACGACGATGACGAGGAGGATGAAGAGTAACCGCAGTACGAAATTATGGTGAATCGCTGACCGCTGAAAACGGAGATGTGCGCCGAGCGGGGTTCCCTGTACCCGAACCCGACGAGGTGATCCTCGAAGAGCGGTGGGCCACGGGCGACTAGTTCCGCAGTGGAATGATCTGGAACGTCGGCAAGGGCCGGGTGTTCTACTTCCGACCCGGCTACGAGACGTACCCGGTGTTCAAGGAGAAGCCCGTGCTGCAACTCCTGGAGAACGCCGTCCGCTGGCTCGCCCCGAAGGGCGAATAACCCGGCACCGGAATCACTTCTTCGGTTCGAGTGCGGCGGTGAAGAACGTGACGACGGGCGCCACGTCCTTGAGCCCGTGCGGGTGGTGGTCCTGACCGGGCTTCACGATCCGCTCGACCGGCCCGCCGAGTACCTTGTAGCGGTCGAACACCCGTTCCGAGTTCTCGGCGTGCGGGACGACCGCGTCCTTGTCGCCGTACACAAGGAGTAACGGGATCTTCGCCTTCGCCAGCGGGGCGAGGTTGTCCACGGGGTTGAGCGTGTACTTGATCGCCTCGTCGTCGCTCTTGAACTCGTAGGCCGCGAGCAGTTTCTTCCACTCGGCCTCGCTCCCCTTGCCGGTGCCGAGCTTCTTCGGCACTCCCCCCGGCCAACTCTTGAAGTCGCACACCGCGTTGTCGAGGTACACCGCCAGCGTCTGGTCAGGATGCGCCGCCGCCCAGTTCATGCAGTACAGCCCGCCGCGGGACAGGCCGATCAGCCCCGGCTTCTTGTGCATGCCGTAGTCCTTCACCATCATGGCGTAGAACGCCTCCCACTTCGTTACCGCCTTCGGGGAGCCGAACAGGTCGGGCGTCTTCAGGTACGCGAGGTGCCAACCCGCCTTCACCAGCGCCACGTCGGCGTCGGCGAACGCACCGAAGAACTCGCCCCGCCACACCCACGGCCGACCCGGAAGTGCTTTCTCCGGCACAACGACCGTCGCGTCGAGGTCGCCCAACTTGAAGTCGTGCTTGGCGAATCCCTGCCACTTGGTCGACGGGGCGGGGAACGGCTCCGGTTCGGCCGCGGAAGCGACAGCCGCGAGTGTGAGGGGCACAATAGCAGCGAGCACGAAAGTCATACGCGAGAGCATGAGAGCGTCCGGTGCGGGGTGAGTGCGTCCGGGTATACTCTACCCCCGACGAACCCGAACGCCTCACCACGGCGGTGGGTTCCGACCAAAAACTGTCCCGAACCCGGAGCCTCACATGGACCCGCTGAACCGCCGCAACTTCCTGTTCGCCTCGTCCGGTGCCGCGACCGGATCGCTGCTCGTGCCGGGACTCGCACAAGCCGCCGAAGCCGACACCTCGCCGTACGCCGGCAGCGGTCTGATCACCGGAAACCCGAAGCCCCTGAAGCACAAGGAGGTGCCCGGCTTCCTGAGTGCCGCCCAGATCAGCCCGCACCACACGGCCCACTACGGCGGGGCGTTGAAAGCGTTCGCGGGAGCCGACGCGAGGTTCGAGGAGAGCTTCACAAAGGGCACCGTCATCGACCCTGCGGCGTTCGAGCGTCTGAAGCAGATCCAGTCCAGCCGTGGGAACAGCGTGGTCCTGCACGAGTTGTACTTCGATGGGCTGGCACTGAAGGCGACCAACCCGCCGGATGGGATCAAGAAGGCGATCGAGAAGCGGTTCGGGTCGGTGGACAAGTGGGCCGCGGACTTCGTGGCGAGTGCGAAGGCAGCGGCGGGGTGGGCGATGCTGGTCGTCCACCCGGTCAACGGGCGGCTGTACAATGTGGTCAGCGATGAGCACGCCCAGGGGCCGCTGTGGCTGAGCGCTCCGCTGGTGGTCATCGACGTGTACGAGCACGCGTTCTACGTCGACTACCAGAACAAGAAGGCCGAGTATGTCGAAAAGTTCCTGAAGTTCGCCGACTGGGCCGAGGCCGACCGCCGCTATCGGACGGCGGTGAAGGGCTGACCGGGCACACGCTCGCCGGAACGGATTCGCCGGCCGCGTAAGATGAAGGTGCCCGTCACCGGCGTAAGGGACGTTCATGACCTCGACCCGTTGCGACCATGGCTGAGAACGAACGCTTCACGCCCCGCCGCGAACTCGGCAGCACCGGGTTCGTGGCGACTGTGCTGGGCATCGGCGACTTGGCCGATCGCAGCGTGCCGATCGAGACGTGTGTCGCCACCGCACGCCGGGCGCTCGACGCCGGGCTGAACGTGATCGACACGGCCCCGAACTACGAGGACGGGCACTCCGAGGAGATCGTCGGCCGGGCCGTCCGGGAACGGCCGCGGGGTTCAGTGTTCGTGATCGACAAGATCGACCACCACGACCGGCCGGTCGGTCCGCAGATCGACGGCTCGCTCGTCCGACTCGGTCTCGGCCACACTGACCTGTTCGTGTTTCACGGCCTGTCCGCGATGGACGCCTTCGACCGCCTCTGTCAGCCGGGCGGCGGCTTCGACCAACTCGCCGACGCGACAAAGAGCGGAAAGTGCCGGTTCCGCGGGATTTCGTCACACCACCCCGATGTGCTGCGTGCGGCCCTCACCGCGGGCGTGTGCGACGTGGTGATGTTCCCCGTGGGGCCGTTCGTGGACCCGCGTTATGTGACCGACGTCTTGCCGCTGGCGAAGTCACTGGGGGCCGGGACGGTCTGCTTCAAGACGTTCGGGGCCGGCAAACTCGTGGGCGACACCAGCGGGTACAACCAGCCGCTCAAGACCCGACCGCGGGGCAAGGTGTCCAGCGGCGGCTCTGACGATACGGAAGCGGTCCTGCCGCGACTATCGGTCGCGGAGTGCCTGCACTACACGCTGACACTCGACCCGGACGTGGCACTTCTGGGAATGAGCTACCCGAACGAGCAGGACGCCGCGTTCGCCGCTGCCCGCTCGTTCCGGCCACTCACCGCCAAGCGCATGGACAACATCCGCCGCCGTGCGGCGCACGCGAGAAAAGAAAAGGGGCCGTGCTGGTGGAATCCCGATCCGAACGCGTGACCGTTATCGCTCATACAGTTCCAGTGGCAGTCCGTCCGGGTCGGCGAAGAACGTGAACCGCTTGCCCGTGTACTCGTCCACCCGCACCGGCTCGACCGCGACGCCGTGCTTCTCCAGGTGCGCGACCGTCGCGTCGAGGTCGGCGACCGCGAACGCCAGGTGCCGCAGCCCGCACGCCTCCGGGTAGCTCGGCCGCGGCGGCGGGTCGGGGAAGCTGAACAACTCGACCTGCGTCCCGTCCGGCAACCGGAGGTCGAGCTTGTGCGAGCGCCGGGCCTCCCGGTACACCTCGGCGATCACCTCCAGGCCGAGCACCTCGACGTAGAACCGCTTCGACCGCCCGTAGTCCGAGCAGATGATCGCGACGTGGTGCGTGCCCAGGACCAGCGGTGTGCGAGCGGTCATGCGGTCACCGATGCGGCGGATGTTGATTCGCGGTATAGTCTACTCACTCCCATGCACCTCCGGCTTCGGTGATGTCAGGACCACAAGCCGTCTCCCACTCAGGAGCCACTCGTGCCAACACGGGTTCTGTTCATCTGCGCCGCACTCGTGACCGCGAGCAGCCCTCTCGCCGGTGCGGAGCCGTCCGCACGTGGCCTCGCCGACGACAAGGCCGTGGCCGCGTTCTACCAGCCGGACGAGGTCCAGTCGGTTCACCTGATCATCGCGGACAAAGACCTGAATCGCATGCTGGCGGCGCTGCCGGAACTCGTCGACGTGCCCGCGTCCTTCCGGTGGCGGGACGTCACCGTCGAGAACGTCTCGGTCCGGTTCAAGGGCAACAGTTCCTCGAACCCGAAGCAGGCCCACAAGCGGAGCTTCCTGATCAAGTTCGACAAGGCTGATAAGGACCGCCGGTTCTTCGGACTGCGGCAGGTGTCCTTCGACAACGGCGTCCAGTTCGGCAGTCTGTTCAGCGAGCCGATCGTCACCGACATCCTCCGCGACCACGGCATCACGACGCACCGCTGCAACTACGCCAAACTGTACGTGAACAAGGAGTACCGGGGCGTTTACGTGAACGTCGAGCGGATCGACGAGTCGTTCCTCGCGAACCATCTCCCCGACGCTCGCGGTGCGCTGTTCAAGGTCGATGAAGGGGGACCGGGTTGCAACCTTCAGTTCCTGGGCGACGACCCGAAGCTCTATTTGAAGACGTTCGCGGCGAAGACCAAGACCGCGCAGAAGGAACCCGCCCGGCTGGTCGAGTTCATCAAGCTGATCAACAAGACGGAGCCGAAAGAGTTCGCGAAGACACTCGAATCGAAGATGGAGGTCGACGACTTCCTCCGTGTCACGGCGGTCATGCTGTTCTCCGGCGCGTTCGATCAACTGACGGGATGGAACCCACACAACTACTTCCTGTACCACGACGGCAAAAACGACCGCTGGCGGTACATGCCGTGGGATCTGGATGTCGGCTTCTGCGAAACGGCCTTCGATAAGATCCGGGTCCACGCCGACTGGCACGCGGCCTGGCCCGTGCCGAGGACGGGCGCACCCAACCCACTGCTCGAACGCATCGTCGCCGACCCGGTGCTCCTGGAGCGTTACCGCAAGGAGGCCCGGAAAATCCTCGACAAGTCCTTCGAGCCGGAGCGCCTGTGCATGGTAATCAGCGTTGAGTCGGAAGACATTTCAGCTTTGAAAAGGAAGACACCGTAGCACAGCCCCTGACGCGGGACGGGTACATCAACCCCGCCCGCGCAGGGGGTGGAGGATGCTCACGGTGGACAACTTCGCACAGATCCGACAGGC
>CAMDQN010000222.1 GCA_945905925.1 Singulisphaera sp. GP187 | reverse complement strand
GTTCGCGCTTGCCTTCGGCTTGCAGCTAACCAGAAACACAACACCAAACACCAAACACAAACGCCAGACTACTTCTTCTTCCCAGTCAGTTCGTCGGCGAGGTCGTTGGCGTCGTAAACCTTCCGCAACGCCTCGACGATCGCGCGACTGTCCACCGACACTGCCCGCGACACCTCCTGCTCGAAGATGAAGTCGAGCACCAACGACTGAATGTTGCCGTCGAAGATCAAACCGACTACCTCCGCGTTGCGGTTGATCACCGGCGAACCGCTGTTGCCGCCGATGATGTCCGCGGTGCAGACGAAGTTGTATGGCGTCTTCAGGTCGAGTTTGTCCTTCTTGTCCACCCACCGCTTGGGCAACTCGAACGCGCCCTTGTTGTGCTGTTCCGCGGAGCGTTTGTAGAGGCCATCGATCGTGGTGAACGCGGGCACAGATTTGCCGTCTTCCTTGTAACCCTTCACGGTACCGTATGCGAGGCGGAGGGTGAAGGTCGCGTCTGGGTACACCTTGTCGCCGTCCATCGCGAACTTTGCCTTCGCGAGCGCCGCGTGCGCCTGGCGTTTCGGTTCATCGACTTCGGTTTCAAATCGCTTGCGGAGCGCCCGCGACGGGCCGTCCACGAGGCGCGCGACTTCGATCATCGGGTCTTTGAGCGCCGCGAGGTCGTAGGGCTTGCCGCCCTTCGCGGCGGCTTCGATGTCCGCGAAGATCTTCTCGCGCACTTTCGGGTCGCGGACCTTCGTACCGCTGATGAGTTCGTACGCGCGCTCGCGCGGCGACTTGCCGTTGAGTACCTTCTTCACCAGGTCGCTATCCGGCCCGAGCGTGACCGCAAGGAACTGCAAGGCATCGCTGAGTTTGAGGATTTCGAGATCTTCAAAGATCGGCTCGTCGGAGAACAGCCCGAACTTGAGCGACGGGATGCGGGCGTCTGCGAACTCGCGGAGTCGCTCGCCGCCCGGCTTCGGCAGTTCTTCTGATGCGCGGAGCAGCGTGCGTGCGATGCCGAACGACGCGGAGTTGAACCCGCCCGCGTTCTCCAGCGCGGTCATTTCCTTGATGAGTTCGGCGCGGACCTTCTCGGCCTTCGCGACGGTGTCGTAGGCCTTTTGTGCCTCCTCCAGCCACGGTGTTTTCACCCCTTCTTTGGACTTGAGGACGATGAAGTCCTTGAGCCGCTGCTGCTCCGTCTCCTTGCGGCCCATCAACTTCGGGTCCATTAAACCCGCGAGGCCGCCGATGCGCGCCTTGCGGCTGTTCTGGATGCTGAACAGTTCTTCCTCGGCGCGCTGCGAGTTCTGCTCGCTGCGCCCGGACCACGAGTTGAGCAGCACTTCGAGCCGGTTCAGCCGGTTCAGCAGGTACGGGTAGCCGGTGTCGCGGAGGTATTTCAGCTCGTCCACCGTGTTCGCGCGGTTCGTGCGGCCGGGGTGCCCGGACACGAACACGAGTTCGTCTTCCTTGCTGCCGGCTACGCTCCACTTCAGGTAATGCTCGCACTTCAGCGGCTTGTCGTTCTCGTAGACGCGGAAGAAGCACACGTCGAGGTCGAAGCGCGGGTACTCGAAGTTGTCGGGGTCGCCGCCGTAGAACGCGGCCTGCTTTTCCGGCGCGAACACGATGCGGATGTCTTCGTACTTCTTGAACGTGTACAGGTGATATTGTCCGCCCGCGTACAGCGTGACCACGTCGGCGCGAATCTTCTTATCGGGGTCGGCGGCGCCCTTCTCCAACTCTGCGATCTTCGCGGTACGGAGCTTGAACGCCGCGGCCGGCGCGGTGCCGGCAGGAACCGCTTTCTCCACTTCGGCGGTAACGTCCTTGATGCCGATGAGGACGTTGAGTTCCAAGCCCTTGCACTTGATCTCGTCGGCGTGGGTCTTCGCGTGGAAGCCGTCGCGGAGGTAGTTCTTCTCGGCGGTGGAAACCTTCTCCAGGTCGCCGGCGCCGACGTGGTGGTTGGTCATCACGAGGCCGTCGGGCGAAACGAACGAACCGGACCCGCCGGAGTTGAACCGTACGCTCGAAAGCCGGACGTGATCGAGCCACTGCTCGGTAGGGTCGAAGCCGTATTTCTTGAGTTGGGCGCGGGGCGGGTTGTTGAACAACCACATGCCCTCGTCGGCCGGGGTGGTACTGGGAATCATGAGAAGCCCTGTCAGTGTGGCGACGGCCGCCAGCGCGGGAACACGCAAGGTCATGGGGTGAATCTCCGACGGAGTTGGGGGTCAGCCGTGGGAACCGGGGACGAGGACGCAGTGCGACCGGAAGCAGTCACCCGTGGTGCATTGTTATAGGCGGCGCCGTGCTATCGAAATCAGTTCTTGTGATACTTCGCGGGGAGATGTAGAGTGATTCCGAGTCCATTCGCCTGGCAACTTGTTCATTTTCTCCTCTCTCGGGATCGACATGTTTTCCCTCCCAAATACCCATCGGCGGGGTTTCACGCTGATTGAGTTGCTGGTTGTGATCGCGATTATCGCCATCCTCATTGGGCTGCTTCTCCCCGCAGTTCAGAAGGTCCGCGAAGCCGCGGCGCGCATGAGTTGCAGCAACAACATGAAACAGATGGGGCTGGCGGTTCACAACTACGAAGCGTCCTACGCGGCCATGCCCCCACAGACGCTCATCTACGGCGCCGCGAGCGGTCGGCACGGAGCCACCCTGTGGTGGACCCTTTCCGAGTTCGTGGAACAAGGAAACTCGTTCAAGGCGCTGCCACACGACGCGACCGGGGGCGTCGTGTTCTCCTCGGGATCGACGTGGTGGATGGGCACCGGTACCACGCCGGTCGCCGACTTCGACAGGAAGCGGGTGATCGTCCGCGACCTCAAGCCGAAGATCTGGCGGTGTCCGTCGTCGAACCTGCCGGAAACTCAATCGGAGGCGCCGGGCGGCGTCACTTGGTCGTTCCAGTGGTCGAGCTACACCGCGCTGGCGGGCGGGTCGAACCACCCGAGTACCGACGGCACCTTGCCGACCGGCGCGTCGCTGCACTCCGGCGGCGGGGCGTTTCCCGGGGCGCGGGCGCGTAAGTTCGGGGACTTCACCGACGGGCTGTCGAACACCTACGTCATCGGCGAGCAGTCGGCGTACCTGCGAGGCAACACGCAGAACCGCACGGCCACGCCACCGAGCGGGCCGACGATGGGGGCGAAGAACAGCCGCGTACCGAACGGCAACGGCACCTGGTCGGCCACCGGCGTGTACGAAGTGAACGGCGTCGATACCGATTGCCGGTGCTTCAACGTGACCACAATTCGGCAGACCCCGAACCCGGCGGTGACCGCCGACTGGCAACTGTTCCCGAACTGCAACACCCCGCTGTCGTCCAACCACACAGGCGGCGCGATGATGCTCCGCGGCGATGGATCGGTGTCGTTCGTGCCAAACTCGATCGACCTTCTCGTTCTCCAGAACGGTGCCAACATCGCGGACGGTTCGGTTATCAACCTGCCGTGACTGCGTCTGGGTTTCCCACAACTTTTCGGGCCGCCAATCCCGGCGGCCCATTTCATTAGGGGCCAACAATGGTGTTCTCTTCGCGCGCCTGTGCGTACCTGGTTTTGTTCCTGACGGTTGGTTTGGTGACCGCGGTCGGGTGCGGTTCTCCGCCGGAGCAGCCGATTGCGGTTTCCGGCAAGGTGACGTTCAAGGGCGAACCGGTGACCGAGGGGACGGTTCAGTTCATCGACGACGCGACCGGTCGCGGGGCGCAGGCCGAGTTGGGCGCGGACGGCGCCTACAACGCGAGTCTGATCGCCGGGAACTACAAGGTGCTCGTCGCGCCGCCTTACCTGGTGGACAACAGCAGCGGGATGCCGAACCCAAAATACAAGAAGGTGAACAACATCCCGGCGAAGTACCACAGCAACGCGACCTCCGGGTTCTCCGCGATCGTCGCCTCGGACAAGGCAACACACAACTTTGAGTTGGTGCCATAAGGGGGCCGGCGAAAAGTTTCTGGGCCGAGCGGCTTCGACGTTGAAAGCCCGGCGTGCCCCTTGCCCTCGGCGCTCCGTCCGGCCACACTATCCCGGCATCCTTTCCCTTCTGAGGCTCACCCACGATGAAGCGCTACCTGTCTCTCGCTTTGCTCCTCCTCGCAGCCCCGGCTGGCGCCGGCGCAGCCGATCTGCCCAAACCACTCGTCGAGGGGATGGTTCTCCCCGAATCGGTCGTCCTCGGGCCCAACGGTAAGGTTTACGTCTCCATCATCGGCGGCGAGAAGGACGGCGACGGCTCCATCGCTGTCATCGACGGCGGCAAGGCGGTCACGTTCGTCGGCGGTCTCGACGACCCCAAAGGCATTGCCATCTTCCAGAAGTGGATGTACGTCGCGGACAAAACGAAGGTGCTACGCATCGACATCACCGCGAAGGAGCCGAAAGCGGAAACGTTCGTGGACGCCGCGAAGTTCCCGATCGCGCCGAAGTTCCTCAACGATGTCGCGGTGGACCCAGAGAGCGGGATCGTGTTCGTGAGCGACTCCGGCGACCTCAAGGGGGCCGGCGGCGCGGTGTTCCGCATCACGCCGCCGCCGATGCCGAAGGGGAAGACCACGCAACCGCCACCGAAGGGCGAACTCAAGGTCGATCTCCTCGTCGATGAGAAGAAACTGCCCGGGTTGAACACGCCCAACGGCCTCGCGATGGACGGCCAGTCGCACATCCTCCTCGCGGACTTCGGCAGCGGCATCCTGTATCGCGTCAAGCTCATCGACGGCACGAGCGAGAAGCTCGCCGACGGTATGGAAGGCGCCGACGGCCTCACATGGGACCACTACGGTCGGCTCTTCATTTCGAGTTGGAAGACCGGGAAGTTGTTCGTGATCGCGCGCCCCGGCGACAAGCCGCTGCTCGTGGCCGAAGGCTTCAAGTCCGCGGCCGACACGTGCCTCGACGCGACCGGTAAGAACATCCTCGTGCCCGACATGAAGGGCGGCACGCTGACAGCCATTCCAGCGCAGGTGCCCGGCGCGCCGGTCGATGACAGCCCGCTGCCGCTGAAGACGGAAGTCGCGTTCGGCGATCTGAAGTGGTCTGGGTGGACCCCAGAGACCGACACC
>CAMDQN010000221.1 GCA_945905925.1 Singulisphaera sp. GP187 | reverse complement strand
TACCTTGCTCGCCCACGTCGTGTTTTCCGGGTCGGCCTCGAACCGCTCGACGGCCACTTTCAGTTTTCGTTCGATGCCCGCGACCTTCGCGGTCACTTCAGCCAACGCCGATGCGGTCGGGTCGGTGAACAGGTCGGCCGACGCCAGTTCGCGCATCCGGCCGAGAAGAGCGGCTTGCAGCACGTCGAGCGGGAAAGTTCGGCGGTGGGTATCGCCCTCTGGTTCCTCGAACCCTTTCTGACTCACGATGTACTGTCGTCCCTTGTGCTTGATGGTGTACATCGGACACACGTCGAGCGCGTCGGTGAGCATACCTGAGAACGCATGGGCGATGCGTGCTGGCCGCTTCGCCCGGACGTTCTTGTGTGTCGCTCGCTCGGAGCGCCCGACCCGGACGCGCTCGAACAGTTCGTCACTCACGACGCGGGGCCAGTAATCGAGGATCAGTTCACCGTCGATTATCTTGCGGGCGCTTCCCTTCGTCGGTTGGTACTCGCCGAGAACGGAACGGTCCATGATGATCTTCTGAATGTAGCTGCGGACCCAAACACCCTTGCGGCCGATGGCGGGAACCTTCGTGTCGTTCAAATGCCGGGTGATACGCGGCGTGCTCCAACCCTTCGCGGCGAGTTCGTAGATCTTGCGCACCGCAGCAGCGGCCCCGGAAACCAGAACGTGCTTTCCGTCTTTGATTTTCACCCAGGCGGGGTGAAGGTTCTTACCGAGTGGCGTCTTGGACTCGCGGGCGTGCCGCTTGATCTCTGCCCATGCTTGACCGCAAAGATCGCTCTTGCGGGCGCTCTCGCCGTGCCCGCGAAAAGCTTCCATCAGCATCATCAGCGTTCGGCCTAAGTCCATCCCCTCTTGGTAAACCATCTCGCTTGGCGACAGGGTGACGATGCGCACGCCTGCACGGATGATGTCGTACATGAACGGAACCGCCTCTTCGGGGTGTTCCCGCGAGAGTCGGTCAACGCTCTCGACGATGAGCCACGCGCCGGAAGGGACGCGCCCGCGTTTCACCAAGTCAAGGAACTGAGCGAGCGCGTTCCGCTTGTCGCTCCGGTTCTTGCCACGGAAGCCGCTCACGCCCGAATCGACCAGAGACAACGACGTGTCGAGCTTCACGGTCGGGTGCCGCTTCAACCAGTCGTCACGCAGCGCGTTTTGTCGCCGCACCGAGTCACCATCGGCTTGTGAGGTGGAAGAGAACCGGGTGTAGCTGAAGGCCACTTCTGAGGTAAGCACGGCTTGCACTCCACAGGGAAAAGTACGTCGATCCCCATGAAATTCAGTATATCATGCGGTAGTTCCTTCAGCTATAGCCCGTGGGTTCTCTGCTCCACGACAGGTTTGAAGGGCAAGAAGGTGACGTGCTTCCATTCGATCAAGGACGACGTGACGAACGCGGGCGGAACCTACGTCGATCAGGAAGTGTGCATCGACGGCAACGTGATTACGAGCCGCACACCGGAAGACTTACCCGCGTTCGTCGTCTCGCTGATGGAACAGATGCGCAAGGCGTGAAGTGGGCGACCGGCTTCGCTAAAGTAGTGGTCGCGTCGAGTGGTAGAACGTTCGCCCTTGCCAAGAGAGTGCCCATGCTTGTCTCGAAGAACTGGTCCCGCTTGGCCACAGTGACGGTCCTCGCTGGTCTGCTCGCTGTTGCCGGGTGTGGCAAGACGGCCGATACCCCGAAGGCCGGCGACCCGAAACCGGTCGATCCGAAGCCGGCCGACCCAAAACCTGCCGAGCCGAAGCCAGTTGAAGAGAAGGACGCGTTCAAGGTCGAGATCGTGAACGACAAGGTCAGCATCAACGGCGTCGCCATCCCCGAGAAGCCGGACGTCGCGGACCTTGAGAAGGCGTTCGGGAAGTCGAGCGGCAAGAACACGACCGGCTATAACAACGCGATCTACTGGAACGACCACGGCATCAAGTGCCTTCAGGACAAGAACACGATGAAGATCGGGAACATCGGCTTCTACTTCAACGGCTACTACGACTTGGACTCGTCGTCATCAAGCAAGCCGTTCAACGGGTCGTTCCTGCTCAACGGCCAGAAGGTGACTAAGGCGACCGATGTCAAGGAACTGAAGAAGACGTTGAAGCTCGACGGGGGTCGCGGGTTCGCGTGGTTCCTGAATTACGAGGGCAAGGGCGGCCGGACTACGGTTACCTTGACGGCCCCGACGCTCGGCAGTGGCGCCGCACAGACGAGCGTCATCACCGAAGTGGACGTCAGCCGGTGACACCGAACGAACGCGGGTCGCACCATTTCAGGGAGCCGCCGCCACAAATCCTACCCGCGCGCGCCGCGAAACGCTACCCTCTCTTCACGGCCCCCAACCCTCTCACGCAGGCGCTCCATGTCGTTCTTCCCCGACGTTCCCAAGATCAAGTACGAAGGACCGGATAGCACCAACCCGCTCGCGTACCGGCACTACAACCCCGACGAAGTCGTCGAAGGGAAGTCGATGCGCGACCATCTGCGGTTCGCGGTGTGCTACTGGCACACGTTCCGCGGAATGGGCGGCGATCCGTTCGGCCCAGGCTGCGCCGTCAGGCCGTGGGAAGACGGCACCGACTCCGAAGCGATGGCGCTGAAGCGCGTCGATGTCGCGTTCGAGTTCATGGAGAAACTCGGCGTGCCGTACTACTGCTTCCACGACCGCGACATTGCCCCCGAAGGCGCGAACCTCAGTGAAACCAACAAGATTCTCGACAGCGTCGTGAAGAAGCTCAAGGACGCGCAGGGCCGTACCGGGATCAAACTCCTGTGGGGCACCGCGAACCTGTTCAGCAACCGGCGGTTCGTCCACGGGGCGAGCACGAGTTGCAACGCCGACGTGTTCGCATACTCCGCGGCGCAGGTGAAGAAGGCGCTCGAAGTGACGAAGGAGTTGGGCGGCGAAAATTATGTCTTCTGGGGCGGGCGCGAAGGGTACATGACCCTCTGGAACACCGATCTCAATCGCGAACTGAGCCACCTCGCGAAGTTCTTCCACATGGCGGTGGAGTACAAGAAAAAGATCGGGTTCACCGGCCCGTTCCTGATCGAACCCAAACCGCACGAGCCGACGTCGCATCAGTACGATTTCGACTGCGCGCACTCGCTCGCGTTCTTGCGCAGCAACGGGTTGGAGAAGGAGTTCAAGTTCAACGTGGAGACGAACCACGCGACGCTCGCGCGTCACACGATGGGTCACGAACTCGAATACGCGAGCATCAACGGAATGCTCGGCAGCATCGACGCGAATCGCGGCGACCTGTTGCTCGGTTGGGACACGGACCAGTTCCCGACGGACCTGTACCTCACCGCGCAAGTCATGCTGATCGTCCTCAATCAAGGGGGGATCGGCGCTGGCGGGTTAAACTTCGACGCCAAAGTTCGTCGCGACAGTTTCGAGCCGGTGGATTTGTTCCACGCGCACATCGGCGGGATGGACGCGTTCGCTCATGGGCTGAAGATCGCGGCGGCGATCCGCAAGGACGGTGTGCTGAAGAACATCGTGAAGCAGCGGTACGCGAGTTGGGACACCGGCATCGGTGCGGACATCGAAAGCGGCAAGATGAAGTTCGAGGAACTCGAAGCCTACATGTTGAAGAAGGGCGATGCGAACGCAAACGTCTCTGGGCGACAGGAGATGATCGAGAACGTGCTGAACCGCTACCTGAAGTGAAAAGAGTAACCACGGATAAACACAAAGAACCACAAAGCCGAGAAGAGAAATCCGAAGACAGTAGGAGTTACGTGGTCGGGGACCTGTGGGCGTAAGCTCCAGGTCCCCGACCGAGCGCCAACTGCGTAACTCCGAAGTAAGTTAATCCTCTCTCTGTTGTTTTCTCTGCGTTCTTCTTCGTGCTACGGGATCGGCTTGCGGAGACGCTTCTCGATCACGTCGATCGCGGCGAGAGCGCGGTTCCGCACCGCCGGATCGTCGGTCGCCTGCGCATGGGTGTACAACTCGTCCGCCGCCTTCCGTCCGCCAACGTTCTCCAGGACATCGATCGCGATCAGCCGCGTCCCCTGGTTGTCGGCCCGCTTCAGGAGGGCGAGTGCGGCCTGTTCCGCCGGCGCGCCGCCGATTTTTTTGAGCGACGCCTGTGCCTGGTTCGTTTCCCCGCCTGGCCGGCCGATGAGCGATTGCACCGCCCGCGCGACGTCGGCGTCCTTCCACTCCGGCAATAGCCGCAGCGCACACATGCGCTCCTCCTGGGTCGGTGACTGGATCGCCTTGAGGCACACCTTCCGTGCGCGTTCCGCGTCCGGGGTTGGATCCCACGACGGGAAGGCCGTCATCGCTGCGACCCGCACGTCGGTCAGTGGGTGCCCGCAGAGGCTCTCCAGTTCGGTCGCGAGTTCGGCCCGGTCCGCGGCGTCCACGGACTGGATCGTGTCGGTTTTGACGAGCAGTTCGAGCACCTCGATGAGCGAGTCGTAGGCGCGCTGGTCGCGGAACTTGCGGAGTTGCACGAGCTTCGACTCGGCGGCCGGGTCCGGTGGTGGTGCCGGGGGAACGGGCTTCGCAACCAGGGGCCGGGCGAGGTCCGCGAGCGCCGGCGCGGCGGCGGCCATCCCCGCGATCGCGGTCCCAGTAAACACGAACCAGAGCGGGCGGAACTTCGCGTACTTGCGCTGCGAGAGGTAGTAGAACGTGAGCGGCGGGACCGCACACGCCAGGCCGCGCTTCGGGTCGCGCAGGTGCGTCAGGCGCACGATCCACGCGTACCCGATCGCGATTTGAGCAACGCCGATTGCCAGCGCCGGCCACCGGTAGTTCAGGTCGGTGAACAGCGCGACCAGGGCGAACGCGATGCCGACCCCGGTGAGCAGCATCCACCCGGCGGTGGACGGGCGCAGGTCTCGCCGCGGCGCGGCGGCGGGCTTCATGCGACTGGTGAGCGCGGCGGTCAGCGCGACGGCGATGTCCGCTTGTGTCTGTAACTGCACCGGTTCGGCGTAGGCTCGCTCAGCGGGGTCCGGCCGCGGAGTTTCGTTGTTCGCGCGAGGACCGGAGACCGGGGTCGTGCGCCGGTCGGTTCGCGGGGTCGGGTTGCGTGCGGGTTGGGGCGGGGGCGTCTGCGTCGCGGCTGCGGCAGACTGCGGTGTGGGGGAACCGGTCACGCCGCGCGGCTGGCGTCCAGCCGCGCGCCAGCCGCGCGGCGTGACC
>CAMDQN010000220.1 GCA_945905925.1 Singulisphaera sp. GP187 | reverse complement strand
CGGAAACGGGCACCTTCTCGACCAGGTGCTTCTTGAGGATGACAACCTTCTCCGCGGCCGTGAACACATGTGACTTGGACATACAGACCTCCCTTGGGGATTAATGTACGCCCCTACCAGGTTCTTCCATTTCCGACTGAACCATAACACAACAACCAAGTCGTCGGGTTGGAACTGACAACCGGTGCAAAACGCACCGGCACCGGCTTCACGATCTTCACGATCCCAACGAATGGACGCGTTGAAGGTTTCTTCCAAATGGAGGGTGGCCGAATCGGTGGTCGCCTCGGGACCATACTGCGGGTGTGGGACGGGGCGACCTGGATCGAACTCTCCCCCGTCCCCATTCCGGAGGTTCTCGCGGTCGGCCCGGGACTTGGAACGTCTGCGATCCTGTCGCCCGACGGGAAATACCTCGTGGTGGCGCGGACCCGCCTGCCCGAGAAAAAAGAGGCCGCCGAACTGCCCATCCACATCTTCGACACCGCGACGAAGAAAGTTCTGGTCAAGACCGACTGGAAGAACAACGGGACGATCCACTTCACGGCCGATTCGTCGCGGGTGCTGTTCGCCGACACGAGCGGACGGTGCCACTGGATCAAACTGCCCACCGGGCAGCGCGACGGGGAATGGACGTTCGACGGGAGTACGGCCGGTGGGCGCCACCACACCGTGACCTCCATGTCGGCCGACGGCGCGCTCCTGGGGTACAACGGCGCGGCCGGTACACGGACGCGCGGCGACCTCACCGGCCCCGCGATCATCGACGGGAAAACCGGAAAGGTGCTCCGCGAGTTCATCGACGGGTATTTTTCCGGTTCCCAGGTAGTGCTTTCGGCCGACGGAACCCGGGCCGCCGTTCGCCGGAGTACCCGCGACGCCGGCACCTACGACATCGTGGACGCTCGCTCCGGGGCGGTCCTCGCGCACGCAGCGACCGACACCGGTACATCGGACGGTACGTTTCCCGCCACGAAGTTCGCTTTCACGCGCGACGGGACCGCGCTGGTCGTCCTGTGCTACCATTCCAAATCGGCGTACCTGTTCGACGTGAACCGGTCCGGCCCGGTCGCGGGAACGAAAACCCCGCCGATGCCGAAAGAACCGGTCGTGCTGAAGGAGCGCTGGAACGTGCCGGTGGATTCCGAGGGGCGCCCGGCGACGCTCGAAATCCGCGATCAGACGATCATGTGGGGCGGCCCGCACACGTCGCTGGCCGCGCTTGATCTGCAGTCGGGCAAGAAGCGCCCGGCGTTCGGGCTGATCGAACTAACTGGGGGTAACACCTTCTTCGCGATGGACGCCGGGCGCGTTGCGAAGTACGTCACGGACGACAAGGAGTTTCGGACCTGGGACGTGAAAACCGGGAAGACCGGCGAGAAGATCCCCGTCACGCCCATCCCTCCGGGAATAGGGGATGCGAAACTCAAACGCGCGTGGCTATCGCCAAATGGGCGATTCCACGTGGTGGCACGCGCCGCGCCAACGCCCGGCGCGCACGCTGCGGTTCCATTCGGCATTTTCGAGACCGACAAGAAAGTGGCGGGCGTCACCTGGGTGGGCGGGTCCGTCCACTTCACGGCCGACTCGACGCGGGTGCTGGTCGCGGAATACAGCGGCGGGTTTAGTTGGATCACCCTCCCGTCGGGAGAGTCCGAGGGGTGGATCTACCCCACACCCGCGAACGGCCGGACGCACGCGGTGACGGATGTGTCTGCCGATGGGCTTGCGATCGGGTACAACGGCCCGGCACGGAGCGCGACCGACACCGGGCCGTGCCTCGTGGACGGCAAGTCGGGTGACGTGCTGCACCGCTTCGGGAAGGGGTTCGCGGAGACTTCGCCGGTCGCACTGTCCGCGGACGGGCGCGTCGCGGCAGTGCTGCGCGAACCGGTCGAGAACGAGGTTACCGTTGAAGTGGTGAGCGTGCCGAAAGGCGAGCCAATCGCACGCGCGACGATCACGACGAACGGCGCGCGCCCGACGTTCGCGCTGTCGCCGGATGCTCGCGTCCTGATCGTTCACGACCCGAAGGCGGGCACCCTCCGCCGGTTCGATCTGCCGCCGTGATGAGGCTACTGGGAAAGCGTTACTCAACGAGGATCGGACCGAACCAGATGCCGTGCGCCCGGGCCTGGTCTCCCGGGCAGTGAACGCGGAGCGTAAGCGTCTTGACCTTCTCGACGTTGACCGCACAGGTCTGGAACGTGTCGAGTTTGCTAACCGGCTGCGACTTCCAGAGTGATTTACCGTCGCCCAAAACCTCGAACGTGAGTGGGGAAGCGGGAGCACCCGCGATGTCTGCGTGCTTGGGAATCCCGACGCTTGTTCGGAACGCAACTGCCTTCCCGGCAAGGTTGTAACTGACGGACGAGTGAGAGTTGGTCGTCGGGTGGAGAAAGATGCTGTGCGTCACCAATTCCCCGTTCATCTTGAACCGGCCCGTGTCGCCGTCAAACCCTTTGGTCGAAGTCTTGACATCGGAGGGCTTGAGGGTGCTCAGGAATGTCCTCCTCCCGAACAGAAACGCAGCGTCGATGGCGAACTTGGCCTGTTCCTTCTCTGCGGCTTCGGCCGCGGAGTCCTCCTTCAGTTTCACATACTCCTTGACCGCCGCAGCGTACGCTCGGTCCAGGTTTGCCCGTGCGGTGACCATCGACTTGAGTACGGCCAGCGGCACCGTCATGGGCAACTCCCCGGTCTCCTCGAATGCCTTCCGCTCCGCCTTCGCCTGATCGACGCCCTTCTTGTTCCCGGTCTTGCGGGCGTCCGCCTCACGCTTGTCGAGTACTTCCGCGACCGCCTGGCGGAATTTCTGCGTCTCGGTGTCATACGTCTTCTTCGCCTGGAACAACTTCTCCTTCACCGCGTCGGCGTCGTCCGCCTGCGCCGAGCACAGTCCCGCCACGGCGAAGAGTAACGCGGCGATTGGGAGAAGGAAGCGGGAGCGGGAGGGGTGCATGACGATACCAAGGGTGAAGAGAATGGGGGCGTTACTCGACGAGAGTCGGTTCGAACCAGACGGCTCGACACCACTCGGGTTTGCCCGCGCAATGGACTTGCAACGTGAGAACTTTCACTTTCTCCACGCTCACAACGCACGTTTGAAACTCGTCCCGTTTCTTGACCGGTTCCGACTTCCACAACGACTTCCCATCCCCCAGAACCTCGAATACGAGCGCGGAGGCAGGCTCTTGAGTCGAGTCCTCGACTTTCGGGACTCCGACTGTTGCGCGAACGGCGAGCCACTTTCCGTCCAGCGGATACTTGACTTGAGCCGTGCCTTTGGGGGGCGCAAAGATGCTGATACTGTGCGGTGCAGGCTCCCCGTTGAATTTGTAATTCACGCTCTTCTTGCTCGCCAGAGTTCCGTCGTTCGTGAACATGCCATCCTTCGCCTTGACATCGAAGTGCTTGAGCGTCACGAGGTACGTCCTTTTCCCCAACTGCAAGGCGGAGGCGATGGCGAACTTCTGTTGTTCCTTCTCGACCGCCGCCGCTGCGGCGTCTTCCTTCAATTTGACGTAATCCTTGACTGCGGTCGCGTACGCTTTCTCCAGTTTCGCCCGCGCCGCGCCGAGTTGCTGCTTGGTCGGCGCGGGGACCGCCGTCGGCAACTCGCCCTCCTTCTCGAACGCGGTCCGCTCGGCCTTGACCTGGTCGAGTTGCTTCTTGCTCCCCGCCTTGCGCGCCGCCTCCTCACGCTTGTCCAGCAGGTCGCCGACCGCCTGGCGGAACTTCTGGGCCTCGGCGTCGTACCCCTTCTTCGCCTGGAACAAACGCTCCTTCACCGCGTCCGCGTCGTCCGCGCGTGCCGCCGAACCCGCCAGCGCGAGGAGAACGAGGGTGGGGACGAGGCACACAAGAGCAGGTAAGCGCATGGGAATAATTCGGGGTAGGTGGGGAGCGGTTGTGTTACTCGGCCAGAACCGGTGCGAACCACACGGCATGTGCCCCGCCGTGTTCCGCCGGGCAGTGAACCCGGAGGGTGAGCGTCTTTACGTTCTCGACCTTCACGGTACACGTCTGGAACGTGTCGAGCTTCGCGACCGGCTCGGACTTCCACAGTGATTTCCCGTCGCCGAGGACTTCAAACGTGAGCGGCGAAGCCGGCTTGCCCTGATCGTCTTTGTGCTTGGGGACCCCCACGGTGGCGCGAAATGCGAGAGCCTTCGGCGGGAGGAGGTAGCTCACGGACGCCTCGCCCTTGAAGTTCGGGTGCATGAACAGGCTGTGTGGCACCGCGTCCTTTCCCATCCCGTACTTGTCCGTGTCCTTCTCGAACCAGTTATTCCAGGCCTTGATGTCGAACGGCTTCAAGGTGGTTAGCGGGGTCCGCTTGCCGCTGATGAATACGGAGGTGAAGAGGAACGCTTGCCGCTCCTTCTCGACCGCGTCAGCCGCGGCGTCCTGCTTCAGTCGGATGTAGTCCCTCACACCCCCCTGGTACGCCTTGTCCAGATTCGTCCGCGCGGCGGTCAGCGTTTTCAGCACCGCCGGGGGCAGCATGGCTGGCAAGTCGCCGGTGGCCTCGAACGCGGTCCGCTCGGCCTTTACTTGGTCGAGTTGCTTCTTGCTCCCCGCCTTGCGCGCCGCCTCCTCGCGCTTGTCCAGCAGGTCGCCGACCGCCTGGCGGAACTTCTGGGTCTCGGCGTCGAACGTCTTCTTCGCCTGGAACAGTTTCTCCTTCACCGCGTCCGCGTCGTCCGCCCGTGCGGGGCACAGACCGACCGCGAGGGAGACGATTGCGAGCGAACACAGGAAGCAGTACAAGCGGGGGAGCATTGGTCCACCAGACACATGGAGGGGTGTAATTCGACCTATTATCCTTGGCTTGTCGTGGCGTGCAAGCCTGTGCCGCGCGAAAAAGACCCATGGCTCAGGTATGGACAGCAGGACGCGAACGGAACTGCCGCCTTTCTTCTCACCCTCAAGAAACTGGGGGCGCTCAACCGGGCGAGTTCTTGACCGTCCGCACAGTAAAGCGGATGCTTGGGTGCACTGCTTCACTGTGCCCAAGGGTTCGTCATGAACACCCGCGTCTCAATTCGTTCTTCGTTCCTCTGGTCGGTGGTCGTACTAGTGCAACGTCATGTTAACGAATTAGGGTGTTCGTGATCTCATGTTTTCGGGATGATGGTCGTACCCCGGAGGTTCGGCCATGCAGAAGAAGTATATCGTTCGGCTCACGGATGCGGAGCGAGCCACGCTGTCCGAGGTGATCAAGAAGCTCAAGGGTTCCTCACAGAAGGTGCGTC
>CAMDQN010000219.1 GCA_945905925.1 Singulisphaera sp. GP187 | reverse complement strand
GGGCGCCGAAGCCATCCTTCAACTGCGGGCCGACCTACTCAGCGAAACCACGCCACTCGACGACTTCTGGAAACGACGACAAGCCAATCTCACCGGCGAACGACGCCACAAGGACGCAGCGTAGGTGCAAAGCATGTCGTACACCCGGTCCGCTCTCGGAGAGCGGACCACCCTCAAGACACCAGTGCTCGTGCAGTACCCTCTTCCGCCAACTCCTGATACACGCGTGTGTGCTGCTCGACCAGGCGCGCCACGCTGAACCGCTCCGTGGCGATAGCGAGTCCGGCTTCACCCATCCGCGCGGCGGCTTCCGGGTCCGCGAGCAACATCTGGGCTTTCGTTGCGAGGGCCGGGCGGTCGCCGGGCGGCACAAGGTAACCGGTCACGCCGTCGTCGATGATCTCGCCCAGTTCCGGCGTGTGATAGGCCACGACCGGTTTCCCGGCTGCCATCGCCCGCAGCGCGAGGTGTTCGCCGCCGCGAACACACGTCACCCACACCTGATCAGCGAGAAGCGTCGCGGTGGCGAGGTCGGGCCGGGCACCGGTGAAGCGAATACGGAAGTCGTCGAACGCGAGCGCGCGGCCCAGCCCTTCCGTCGCGTCGCGGTCGGGGCCGTCGCCGGTCATCACCAGTTGCAACGCGGGCGATCTGTAGCGAATCATGTCGAACGCGCCGACCGCGTCCTTCGCGCCGTGCACGGCGTCCAGGCGCCCGCCGGCGAAGATCAGTTGCGCGCTTTCGGGTGCGCCCAGGTCCCGGCAGAACTGCGCGTGGTCGGGTGCGGTAAGGGGTGGGACCGCGGCCGGGGCGATTCGCGTGAGCCGGTTGCCGTTCACCCCGGATCGGCGATAGCGTTCGGCCTCGGCCCAGCCGGTCGCGATCACACGGTCGGCACGCCGCACCTGTCGCGCCGCGAGCCACCCCCCGATCCCCCCACCGGAGTCCGCGGCGCCTGTCGCCACGAGTTGCGGGGCGTTGTCTTCGCCGCGCCGTGCCAGACACAATCGCGCGATCCGCACCGCGTCCACCCCGAACGCGTGAAGCACGGTCGCGCCGGATTCCCGCACGGCGCGGCGGAGTCGGCGCATCCCGCTGAAGTCCAGGGCGTTTCGCACCGGCAGCGTGCTGATCCCAACGTCTGCAGCTCGCAGCGTGTCGGTCGCGGTCCCTTTGCTGGCGCCGAGGGCGCCGACCGCGACCTCGAACCGGTTTCGCGGCAGTGCGCAGGCCAGGAGCGCGAGTTGCCCCGCCGCGTCATCGTCGCCGAGGTCGGAAGTGAGGAAAAAGAGCTTCAAGGTGTCGTAGTGGTTGGTGTTCGAAAAAGGCAAATCACCAGATCCTACCCCGGCTGCAAGATTCCGACGAACGGCAGGTGCCGGTGTTCGTCGTTGAAGTCCAGCCCGTAGCCGACGACGAACTTGTCGGGAATCGTGAACCCGACGAAGTCCGGTTCGAACGGCACCTCCTGACGGCCGAGCTTCCGCAGCAACACGCTGACCTTAACCGATGCCGCGCCACGGTCGATCAGGTGCGCGACCACGCGCGTCAGCGTCTTGCCCGTGTCGAGAATGTCGTCGAGTAACAAGATGTGCTTACCTGCGATGTCCGGGAGCAGTTCGTCGTGGATCTCCAGGCGTCCGGCGACGAAGGTCTCGCCGCGATAGCTCGACGCGGTGATGAACGCGACCCGGATTGGCAGGTCGATCCTGCGAATGAGGTCGGCCGTGAACATGAGACAGCCGGTCAGTATGCCCACTACCGTGACCGGCTTGCCGTCGTAGGTGCGAACGATCTCGGCGGCCAACTCGTCCACTCGCGTTTGGATCCGGTCGGCGGTGATGAGCACTTCCATTCGAGCGGCTCCGCTGGGGATGCCACTAGTGTGGAGTTTCGCGGGCCGTGTTTCAAGTTCCAGCGGTCCGAACGCGTTGTTACTTCTTCTTGGGCGCGACCTGCTTCGCGGCAGGTTTCTTGGTCGGTGCGGCTTTCTTCGCGGCGACCGGTTTGTTCACGGCAACTTACGAAGCCGGTTTCTAAGCGGCGGTGGCCTTCGCAACCGGCTTCTTGATGGCGGCGGGCTTCTTGGCCGTGTCCTGGCCGGCGATCGCGCCCGCTGCGGCGCCGACTGCCGTCCCGACCACGTTCGCCGCGCCGTTTGCGGCGCCCATCGTGCCCAGGGTCTCGTTAGCCGTTTCGTCGTGAGTCTCGTTCGCCATTCGCTCTCCCCAGTTCGAGTCGAGAACCTGTTCGCAACCCGCGTCGCGCGAACCGGCCCGGTGCGGTTGCTACACTGACCCCTACGATACCGTACGCACTCGCGGTGCGCGGGCGCCGCGTTGGCAAAACACCCGGAACGGCGCGCCATGGCCAAACGACTCGATCACATACTCGTCATCGACATCGAATCAACGTGCTGGGACGGTGGGTTCCCGCCGAAGGGCGAGACGAACGACATCATCGAGATCGGCTTGACGCCGCTCGAACTCAGTAGCGGTCGGCGCCTGGAGAAGCGGAGCATCCTCGTGCGCCCGGAGCGGTCGAGGGTCAGCCCGTTCTGCACGAGCCTCACTACGCTCACGCAGGAGCAGGTGGACACCGGAATCCTTTTCAAAGACGCGTGCAAGATTTTGGAATCGGAGTACCTGTCGCAGGAGCGGTTGTGGGCCAGCTTTGGCGACTACGACCGGCGCCAGTATGGTAATCAGCACCCAAAAGGGGCTCTTCCGCACTCTTGGTGATGGCGTATCTGCGTTCCCGGCGTCTCGCTCGACCGATACCCCTCGCGTTCACGATTTAGCGCACACCCGCGCCCGGAGCAACGCCAAGCCCGCGTGTCCGTACATCGACCACTTGACGGTCTTCAGTCGATTCACCTGACCTTCGACCGGCCCGTTACTCCACGACGTGGACAACGCGGTCTGGACCGCCGCCGAACCCGTTCAAAACGTCTCCGCGAACGACTGCACCGATCCACTCGCACTGACATCCGCACGACCCAGCCAATCCGCCAACGTCGTCTTCGATTCGCCCCGCGTCATCGCCAACAACTCGTTCGCCAACTTCAGGGATCCGCACAACTCCGGGATCGCGTTCACCTTCTCCATCCGCTCGGCCACCTCCTCGGATCGCTTCTCGACTCGACGCACGAACTCGAACGACAACTGACGAGCCGAGGAGCGACACGGACGTGGCGGCCCGCGACTTGCACGCAGTGGGGTGACACCCGCCGCCTGGAATTGATGAGCCAGAAAGCGCCGCACCGCGTCGTACGAGGACTTGCAACCCTGGTCTTTCAGTCGGCGGTGCAGCACTGCGGCTGACCTTCGGCCACTTTGCCCTTTGGCCCGGTGACGTGCTTCGTGTCCGCGGGCCGCACACTTCAGTCGTCATCCCGCCGTGCGACGGAGCGGTGCTTGGGTTCAGCGTTTCTGATCAGCGTGTACCGCGGAGTACCCAAGAGCAACACTCCTCTGCTTCATTGGGAAGGCGCTCGCAGTTCCACACCGGCTGTGGTATACCATTTTCACCTACCCACACCCGGTCCCGCCCGACACCACTTGTTTGACCGTTCAACTCAGCCTGGAATCGCGACTCACCGATGCGCCTCGCACCGGCCTTGGCTTCCCGGCTCGCAAAAGGAGTGAACCATGCCACTCGTCAAGTTTCAGTGGGCCGCGCTGGTCGCGGCGCTCGGCCTCACGGCACTCCTGGCGCCCGGAGACGCGGGCGCGCTCGATAAGGAACCGGCCAAGAAGCCCGCTCCCGCGAGCAAACTCGACCTGAGACCGGAGAGTACGCCCAAACTGTTCGCGCTGATCCGGCCGCAAGCGACCGAGTGGCGACACCTCCAGGTTCAGTGGATGACCGACGTGGTGGCGGCCCGGAAGTTGGCCGCCAAGGAAGACCGGCCGCTCGTCGTCCTGTACACCGGTGGGGCCGGTTACAACGAACCTCTGGGGGTCTGTTGAAGCGCCGCCTCGCACCACCTGTCAGGTGGCTCGACCCTGTACACCGACGCTGCGATCAAGTTGCTCAACGAGAAGTTCGTGTGCTTCGCCCCGGGCTGGTACATCAACAGCAAAGACGATGTGTACCAGGCCGCGTGGAAGCGGTTCTATAACGCGAAGCCCAACCCGGACGAGGGCAGCGGGTGGCTACACGGCACCCAACTGGTGCTGATGACGCCGTCCGGCCGGCTTCTCACCGGGAAGGTCAAGGACCGGAACGGTCTGGCCCCGGCGCTTCAGGACGTTCTGGACACGTACGGGAAACTCCCCGAAGCGGATCGCCGCCCCAAGTCCGTTGAAGGCGACATCCAGCCGCAGTTTCCGCCACCGGTCGGTGGGCTGGTGCTAACGATTTACGATCGGCCGCTGGGTCGCAGCGAGACGGGCCAGTACCGCCACCCCGAAGGCGACGATTGCAGCGGCTTGCGGACGCACGCACCGCACGGCCAGCGCAGTTCGCTGTGGCTGACGGCCGACGAGTGCAAGTCGCTCGTTCCCGCGAAGCCCGAGAAAGGGCAAACGCAGAAGGTGCCCGTGAAACTCGCCAAGCGGATCTGGCTCTACGGACTGGTACCTCAGACACTCTGGGTCGTGGAAGAATCCTGGAAGCCCGATTCCGTCCGCACCAGCGAACTTGAAGTAACGGTCGAGGCGGTTACGGCGCAAAGTGTCCGGCTGCGCGTTCACGGATCCGTGCTGCTCACCGCGCCGGGCGTGCTCCACACCTGGCCCGACCGCAAGTTCGTCAAGAACCTCGAAAACCGTTACGACGCCCGAGTGGAGGGCGTGATCGTGTACGACCGCGCTAAGGGGAAGATCACGCGATGGGACATGGTGGTTTTGGGCGACTACTCCGGGCGCTGGTTCGCGGGCAACAACGGGTGGAAAGAGGCGACGACCGAAACGCCGATGCCGCTGGGGTTCGCCTTTGAAGTGGATGAGACCGCTTACGACCTCCCGCCGGAGCGCCGGCGCCCGCGCTCGTTCATGCACGCTTACATGTTCAAGGACCAGGAAGACCACTACTGGGATCCCGACAAGTGGCTCGACAACTGGAAGAAGCGGCAGCCGAAGTGAACTCCGCCGAGACACGCACTGGAACCAAGGAGTTCTCCCAATGATTGCGAAACGCAACATCGCAGCCGCGGCGCTCGGGTTGGTGCTGCTCGCTGGTGTCTGTCTGCTCGCCGCTGAAGAATCTCGGCCGCCCCAGCGCCCACTGAAGGTGGACCCGCCGGCCATCACCACCGACAAAGC
>CAMDQN010000218.1 GCA_945905925.1 Singulisphaera sp. GP187 | reverse complement strand
TCAGGCCGGCGATATTCTGTTTGGTCGGAGCGGGTTTGGGTTGGCGTGGCATCGTGGCGAGAAGGATCGGGTGCCAATTTTGCGGACGGAGACGTCCGACCGCACACAACCCGACAAAGGCGCAAATCCCGTGCCGAACACTATTGGGGCTTACGTTCCCCGCTCGCCTTTTCGGAGGCTCGCGAGGAGTTCGGTGAAGTCGGACGGCGGTTCCACGTTCCAACTTACGGTGTCGCCGGTTTCCGGGTGCGTGAACCCGAGGCGCGCCGCGTGAAGCATCGGGCGATTCGCGCCGCTCCCGTCGGACAACGGCTTCCCATTGATGGGTCGGTCGTACACGGCTTCGCCACAGATCGGCGTGCCGGCTTCGCCCAGGTGGATACGAACCTGATGCGTGCGCCCGGTATCGAGTCGACACTCTACCAGTGCGAACCTTCCAAACGTTTCCAGAACCGCAACGTGCGTCACCGCGCGCTTGCCGTCCTCCGCGATCAGATCCGTCGTGCTTCCGCGGCGACCATCCCCTCGGTCGGGCACGAACACCGACGCGATTCGCCCCGACTTCGGCACGCTGCGAGTGAGCGCGAGATACCGGCGCTCGGTGCTGTGTTTACGGAACTGCTGCGTCAGGCTCTCGCCCGCAGCGCGAGTGCGCGCGAACACCACCAGACCTGACGTGTCACGGTCGAGTCGATGGACCGCGATCACCGGTTTGTCCGGGGTGCCCAGAAGCCCAGGTAACAACCCCGCGAGTGTTCGCGTCAGGAACTTCTGGCCGTGTTCCCCGAATTCTTCGACCTCATCTTTCTGGCGCATCGTCGTGAGACCAACAGGCTTGTTCACCACGACGATCGCGTCGTCCACGTAGACGATTTCAGGAAAAGGGGCGGAGGGGTGAGAGGGTGAAGTGGTAACCGAAGGCCGGCGTGCCGGCGGCTTTGCTGGTTGTCGATCGTCCTTCCGCGGAGGCTTTTGTGCCTTTTTGCTCGGTGACTTGTCTGCCTTTCGCCCTCCGCCTTCCACCTTCTTTGTCTTGTCCGCTTTCTTCACTTCAACGGTCCCGGCTTCGAGTTCCACGCGTTTGCCGAGTTTCAGCCGACGAGCCACGTCCGTTTCCACCTGCCCGCTCACCTTGACGTGGCGGTTCTCGACGAGGCGTTTGGCCTGCGCCCACGGAATCCCGAAACGTGTCTTGAGGACGGCGGCGAGCGTCTGCCCGGCGTCCCGACGATCGACAACAAAATGAATCGGCGGCACGAGACACGTCCTCGACGTAAATGTGGATGCGCAGTCGCGGTACACTATTTGTAGCACCTCAGCGCCGGGAACCTGCAAACAACCGGAAACGTCGGGTAGCGCGGCCCGGAATACCACCACTCCACTCGCAGAGGACGCTTGACACTGTTCGTCACGCGGCCGTAACTTGAATAATAACGGATTCGTTCCCCAACCCGGTGCGACGTGCAACTGATCGCTCCAGACATCCTCGCCGAAGGACGCGGACTCTCAATCGCGATGGCCGGCACCATCAGCGTACTCGGGTGTGCGCTGTGGCTGTTCGGGTGGCGCTGGCACCGGTTCTGGGTGGTCGCGGGAATCACACTCACGGCTGGCTTGATCGGACTGAACGCGGGCCGGACGAGCGGTGGCACGCAGGTGATGGCGATCGGGATCCTGCTCGCGGTCGCGGCTGGCTTGCTCGCGTTGGAGTTGGCGAAGGTACTCGCCTTCGTAGCCGGCGGGTGCGGGGCGTGGCTCGCGGTGCAGTGGGTGTTGCCGCAGGCGCAAGAACTCTGGGCCGTGTTTTTCTGTGGCGGGTTGTTCGGGTTGCTGCTCTACCGCCTCTGGACGATGCTACTTACGAGCCTCATGGGCGTGCTGCTCGCCGGACACGCGAACATTCTTCTGGTCGAACAGTACCTCCAACGCGACATCGGCCCGTGGGTCGCGCGAAACGACGCGGCGCTCAACGGAGTCGTCGTCGGATTCGTCGTTCTTGGAATTCTGGTTCAAGCGGTCTCGACGCGCGACCTCAACGCGACAACCGAATCGAAAGGTGAGGAGAAAGAAGAGGACCCGGCACCTGCTCCGCCTCCGCCCACGAATAAGGTTCGATGGTGGAAGAAGTTGCTCGACGTCCGCAAAGCCACCTGAGTCGCATTGTGGGCGTCAACTCTGCCCGCGGCCAATCCCGAAGTACGTGACCCCCGTGGCAAGAATCGCTTGCTCTTCCATCGCATACAAGTTGCGACCGTCGAAGATCACCGGGGTCGCCAGGCGGCGTTTCACCTCCGCGAAGTTCGGCGTGCGGAACTCCGGCCACTCCGTCACCAACACGAGTGCGTCGGCCCCGTCGAGCGCGCCGAGCGGGTCGGTCGCGTAGAAGAGTTTGTCACCGTAACGCGCGCGGACGTTCGGGATCGCTTCCGGGTCGAACGCCCTCACCTTCGCGCCGACCGCGAGGAGCGTGTCGATGAGCGTCAGCGCCGGGGCTTCGCGGATGTCGTCGGTCTTGGGCTTGAAGGCCAACCCCCACACCGCGAACGTCTTCCCCGCAACCTTCCCCTGAAAGTGTCGGTTGATCTTCGCGAACAAGACTTCTTTCTGCGCGTCGTTGGCTGCGTCCACCGCTTCGGAGACGCGGAGCGTCAGCCCCAACTTCTTCGCGACCGCGATCAAGCCCTTCACGTCTTTCGGGAAGCACGAGCCGCCGTAGCCTGGACCGGGCGCAAGAAACTGAAACCCGATGCGCTGGTCGTGCCCGATGCCCTTGCGAACCGCGTTCACGTCGGCACCGGTTGCGTCGCACAGGTTCGCCATCTCGTTGATGAAGCTGATCTTCGTCGCGAGCATCGCGTTGGCCGCGTACTTCGTCATCTCGGCCGACTCGGGCGCCATCACGAGGAACGGGCGCGCGTCCGTGCAGTACGGCAGGTACAGTTCGCGGAGCGCTTCGCCGACGGCTTCGTGCCGGACGCCCACAACTACGCGATCGGGTGTCATGAAGTCGTCGATCGCGGCGCCTTCTTTCAGGAATTCCGGGTTGCTCGCGACGGCGATGTGCGCGCAGTCGTTCGCAGTCATGCGGTCGGTGACGGCGCGGTTCGTGCCCGGCGGAACCGTGCTCTTCAGCACAACGACTCGGTCACCGGGCGCCCCCTTCGGCGCGTCTTTCAGCGCGGTACACACGCCATCGACGACCGCGTTCACGTACTTCAGGTCCACGTCGCCGGAGGAAAGTTCCGGCGTGCCGACCGCGACGAAGATGAATCGCGCGTTGCGGACCGCTGACGCGAGATTGCCGGTGAACGTGAGTCGGCCCGCGTCGCGGTTCTTTTTCACGAGGACGTTGAGGCCCGGCTCGAAGATCGGGATACCGCCGTTCTGGAGTAGCGCGAGTTTCTCCGGGTTGTTGTCCACGCAAACCACGGTGTTGCCGGTTTCGGCGAGACACGTCCCCGTGACGAGTCCGACGTACCCGGTTCCAACGACAGCGACATTCATGCGGACCCCGTGTCCGTGGGAAAGTAAGGCGAAAAGCGTGTGGATTCGATACCCGCGAACGCGGAGGTTTCAAGGCGGTAAGCAACGGGTTTGCCGGGTAGGTGCCACATGCCGAGCGGCACGCGATATCCCGCATCGCCGCGCGACGAGCACGCCAATCGCATCGCGGTTGCAAAGCCGTGCCGCTCCGCATGTGGCACCTACCCAGAAATGCGCTCACCCATCCCTAAGCATCTCACGCGCCGCGTTCAGACCGCAGGCGCCCATCACGCCGCCGCCGGGGTGCGCCGCGGCTCCGCACATGTACAACCCCTTGATCGGTGTGCGGTAGTCCGCGTAACCCGCAACCGGCCGGAAGCTGAACATGCTCGACAGGCTCATCGAGCCTTGCATGATGTTCCCGCCGGTGATGCCCCACATCCGTTCCATGTCCGGTGGCGGAATCACCATGCGGTGCAACACGCTCGACTTGAAGCCCGGTGCGTACTCTTCGAGAATGTCGAAGCACCGGTCCGCGAACTTGTCCTTCTCGACCTCCCAGGTCGTGCCCTTCAGCGTGTACGGCGCGTACTGCACAAACATGCTCAGGATGTGCTTTCCCTCAGGCGCGAGCGTCGAATCGAGCGCGGTTGCCATCGTGCATTCGAGCATCGGGTCGCGGGACCAACGACCGTACTTCGCGTCGTCGAAGGCGCGCTCGATGTAGTCCTGATCTGGGCACACGTGCATCGTGCCGTGGTGCTGCGGTCCGACCTTGCCGTCCGAGGGTAGCGCCTTCCAGTTCGGCGGCCGATCAATCGCGACGTTGATCTTCACCGTGGCCGAAGAGTAGTCGATCTTCTTCACTTGCGCGACGAACTCCGCCGGCAGGTCTTTTGCATCCATCAGTTTCAGGAAAGTGACGTTCGCGTCGGCGCCAGACGCGACCCGCTTCGCGCGGAACTCGGTGCCGTCCTTCAGCGCGACACCGACCACGCGCCCGTCGCTCACCATGATCTTGCCCACGTCCGCATTCGTGCGGATCTGGGCACCGTAGCTCTTCGCGGCCGACGCGATGCTATTCGAGATGGTGCCCATACCGCCGCGAACGTAGCCCCACACGCCACGAACGCCGTTGCACTCTCCCATCACGTGGTGGAAGAGGACATACGCGGTGCCTGGATGCGACGGTGGAGCAAACGCGCCAATAACCGCGTCAGTCGCGATGGTGGCTTTCAGTTCCTCCGACTCGAACCACCGGTCGAGAATGGGCCGTGCGGCGCCGGTTAGAATCTCGACGGCTTCGGTCGCGGTCGTGCGACCCAACTTGCGGAACCCCATCCCGAGTTTGCCAAGCTTCCAGAGCGAACCTAAACCGCCGAACGGGTCAGGCGGGGTCTGCGTGAGCATTGGTTCGAGGAAGTCCGCGACTCGCGTCAGCATGTCCTCGTACTTCGGGTACGCTTCCGCGTCCTTCGCCGAGAACTTCGCGATCTCCTTGCGCGTCATCTCCTTGTCCGGCCCCATCATCAGGTAGCGGCCGTCCGGGAACGGCGTGAACGACGATGGCGAGCGCGGGAGCATCTCGAAGCCGTACTTCTTCAGCTCCAAGTCGCGGATGATTTCGGGGCGCAACAGACTGTTGACGTAGGCCGCGGTGGACACCTTGAAGCCGGGCCATGGTTCTTCCGTGATGCAGCACCCGCCGACGATTTCGCGGCGCTCCAACACGAGTACCTTGTAGCCGGCTTTTGCCAGATATGCGGCCGTGACTAAGCCGTTGTGCCCGGCCCCGATGATGATCGCGTCGTGGGTGTTCGTCGCCATGATGTCGTCTCAAGGTAGAAGGTCTCGCTTATCTTATGGCGAGCGGGGGGCGTAAGCCCCCTGATAAACCGTTGCGCGACAGT
>CAMDQN010000217.1 GCA_945905925.1 Singulisphaera sp. GP187 | reverse complement strand
AGATCGCTACACGGCCCCTGCAGGCCTACGCCACTGGCACTCGTCCTACTTATCCTTCTCGTCCTTCTCCCGCATCTTCTTGTCGAAGGCTTCCGCCTCCGCCAAACTGATCAGCCCGTCCTTGTCCGCGTCGAGAATGTCGAACTCTTCCTTCGTGCCGATGTACTCAGTGCGCGACAGGTCACCGTCTGCGTTCCGATCCATCTTGCGGAACCACACCGGCCCCTTCGACGGCACGACCACCTGGTTCGGGTTGCCATAATACTGCTGGGGCTGCTGGACGTAGTACCGGTCGAATGTGCGCGCCAGCCGCAGCGTCACCGACGGCTGGATGATGTTCTTCGTGATGACCTCGGCCTTTGGTTCCTCCAGAACGATGAGCCGGTCCCACGCAGTCCGCAGTTCGCGTACGCTCAGGCGCGCGTCGCGGTTCTCGTCGAGCAACTGGAACAGCGTCGGCGTCTGCACGCCCGGCGTGAGGCTCAGGCTGATGTTGCGGAAGCTGTCCTGAAGGTCGAAGTACGCATCGAACTCTTCTTTGGTCATCTTGCCGTCAGCGTCGCGGTCGGCCGCGTCGAAGACCACCTTCACGAACTGGAACTGCACCGCCTTCGGACCCTCCAAGTCTTTCTCTTCGACGAACTTCTTCCCGGCCGCGGCCTGCGTGAACATGTACCCGTACTGCTGCTTCAAGTTCGCTTGACCGTTCTGAACGACCGGGGCGAACGCCCAGAAGTCGATCGGCTGCCGACCGACGTGCAGCACGAGCCGCCCGCCTTCGACCTGCTTCACCGCGAAGCCGCGGGCCGCAGCCGATTTCTCGTCGCTCAACTTCGCCACGCAATCGACAGCCTTCGAGGCGAGCGAGAGCGTGAGGGCGAGGTCCGGTGCGCCGGTTCGCCACACGTCGAGTTCCTCGCCGTCGAGCTTCCCGTTGCTGTCCTTGTCGAGCGCCGTGAAGGTCACGGCATCGAAGGCGATCTCGGCGTTCGTGAGTTCAAAGTCACCGTCCTTGTCGTACTTCTTGATGACCTGTTGCGTGACCGTGCCCGGGATGAGTCCGGTTTGGTACACGACGACCGTTTGCGTGCTGATCGCGACCGGGTACGGGTTCCCGTTCGGTGGTTGAACGGGCTGGATCGGCCGGCGCCCGCCGAAGTTCGGGTCGTAGAGTCCCGGTGCGAGTTCCTGCATACTCAGGCACTCGTCCTCGTCCGCGTCGCGCGTGGTGAGTAGTTTCTCGACCGCCTTCACCTCGTCCTTCGTCAGTTTCCCGTCGCCGTTGGCGTCGAGCATCTTGTAGATGGATTCGGTCACTGCGGCGTTGCCGTAGTTGTCCGGCTGGGGCGGTTGCGGGCGCAGCAACTGCGCGGCGGTCAGTTTGTAGGACGCGACGAACTCCTCGAACGACACCTTCCCGTCGCCGTCTTTGTCGAGCGTGCTGAGGGTCGGGCTGCTCGTCGCGCCCGGCTGATAGAAGCCGTTCGCGAGCAGTTGCGCCAGTCCCTGATCGGAGAAGACAAACTTCGATTCCTTCTCGTTGAGGAACCCGTTGCCGTCGCGGTCGCAGAAGTCGAACGCTTTCTGGAGCCGGTCCCGCCAGTGTTCGCCGACCGACTTGCCTTCGTGCAGTGCGGTGAGTCGCACGCGCACGGGCCGCTGGTTGGTGAACACCAGCACTTCAAACGTGTCGTTAAACTTGGGGGCGACGAACTTGGGCGCCGCAGGTCGAGGCGCGGGTGCCGTGGGAAGAGCCGGGGCGTTCGGCACGGCGAGGACCGTACTCGATGCGATCACGAGGAGCGCGAAGAGGGCGAGGGCGAAGAACCTCTCCCCCCAACCCCCTCCCCTAAGAAGGGAGGGGGAGCCGAACCAAAACCGGAAGAGGTTGCGGTCGCGCAAGCGACCGTCGCTGAAAGCCCCTCCCTTCTTAGGGGAGGGGTTGGGGAGGGGTCGCTGGGTGTTCACGCGAGCACCTCCTTGACCGGCTTGGCGCCCTTCTCGACGATGCGGATGGGGCGACCCACGTTCGACATGTTCTGCTTCTCGAAGTCGATGCCCAGGGCGCCGCACACGGTTGCGAGGAAGTCCACTGTCGGGGTGACGCGTTCTTCGACCGTCGTACCGTCCTTGCTCGTCTTGCCAGCCGCCTGACCGCCCTTGACGCCGCCGCCCGCGATGACCGTGCTCCACGCGTTCGGGTAGTGGTCGCGGCCCCTGCCCTGGTTGATCTTCGGAGTGCGACCGAACTCGCCAGCCCACACGATCGTGGTCGTTTCGAGCAACCCGCGATCCTTGAGGTCGTCCATCAGCGCGGCCCACGCCGCGTCGAGCGTGCCACACAGGTTCTTGACGAGGTCGAAGTTGTTGCCATGTGTGTCCCAGTTGCCGAGGGTGACCTCGACGAACGGCACGCTCTTCTCAACCAACCGGCGGGCCAGCAAGCAGCCCTGGCCGAACAAGTTGCGTCCGTACTTGTCGCGGGTCGCGTCCGTCTCGGTGGTGAGGTCGAACACCTTGCCACCTTCGGACTGCATCAGGCGAATGGCGCGATCATAGGCCGCGGCGTGGCTCTTGGCGATCGCGCCGGGGCGCTTGGTCGCGAAGTCTTCTTGCATTTCGCGCAGCATGTCGAGCCGGGCCGCGGCGGTCATCTCGTCGATCGCCTTCGGCCGGTCCAGATCAGCCACCTTCAGAATCGCGTCGATGTTCGCGGCCGGGACGTTGTTGTTGAACTGGCCGTCGCCGACGATGAGCGGCGCGTGAACCGGTCCGAGGAAGCCGGGGCCAAACGCTTCCGCCGAGAAGAACCGCTGCGGTGCGACGCTGATGAAGTTCGGCAATTCGGCCTTCGGGTCACCGAGTTCCTTCGAGATGAGCGAGCCGATGCTCGGGTACTGAATACCCGCGAAACCCGGCAACTGGCCGGTCCGCATCAGGTAGGTGCCGCGGGCGTGGTCGCCTTCCTTCGTGGACATGCCGCGAAGAACCGCGAGGTTCTTGCCGTGTTTGGCGAGCTTCGGCAAGTGTTCGCCGATCTTGAGATCTGGCGCGGCTTCGATTTCCTTGTACGGTCCGCCGTTCTCGTGACCGACCTTCAAGTCCCACAGGTCGATGCTGCTCGGCCCGCCGTTCATCCACAACAAGATGCACGACCGTTTCGGCTTGATCTTCTTCTCTTCGGTGGCGCGGGCGAGTTCGCCCATCCAGCCCGACATCGATACGGCGGTACTCACCGCGCCGACGCGAAGTAGGTGACGACGGTCAAGGCTTAGGTTCGACACGGGAAGGCTCCTTATGAGTGGTGTTGGTGTTTGGTGTTTCGTAGGGTGGGTCAAGGCTTTGCGCAGGCCCACCAGCGCTGAACGAAAGTCGCAAGGGTTAACCTGGCTGGTATCGCCGTGGTGGGCCTGCGCAAAGCCTTGACCCACCCTACAGAAGGCAACAACTCAATGATTGAACAGGAACTCGGGGCTGTTGAGCAGCACCCAGAACACGTCAGCGAGCGCCTGTTTCTTGTCGTTCTTCGCGCCGCCGCGATCCACGTAACTGGTGAACTTCTCCAGTTCCTCTGGCGTTGGGTTGCGAGCGAACGCGGTCAGGAACAGGTTGCTGACTCGCTGCTTGGTGTCCCAACCCGGCATGTCCACGATCGCGGCGAGCAGTTCGCTCTTGGCGAGGTCAGTCTGATCGCCGATGAACGAACCGTTCATCAGCATTAGAGCTTGAAGGATCGTGGTGTTGGCCTCGGTCGCGCGCTCGTTGCTCGCGAATCGCGTGAGGAACTGGCTGCGCGGGTTGTTCGGCTGAACGAACCCGAAGTTCTGCTGGTTCCGCATGTAGGCCGGTTCGCGGAACCCGGTCGCGGCGACCATCGTGTCGAACAGTTGCGCCGGGGTCAGCCCCTTCAGGCTCATCTTGGCGAACGTGCGCGGGTCAGCCTGGCCCGGGTGCGTCATCTTGCTGGTGAGCTGGTAGGCCTTCGACCGGGTGATGGCCCGGATCAGCATCCGGTTGTCGAAGCCGCTGTCCGCGAACGCTTTCCCGAGGTCTTTGAGCAGTGCCGGGTGGCTCGCGGGGTTGTTCTCGCCCGGTTCATCGACGGGGTCGATGATGCCGATGCCGAAGAAGTGCGCCCACATCCGGTTCGCCATGTTCTTCGCGAAGAACGGGTTCTTCGCACTGACGAGCCACTCGCCGAGTTCCTGGCGCGGGTTCTTGTCGAGCGACCACTCCGGGTTGGAACCGTCGAAGAACGTGGCGGTCACCTTGCGGTCGGTGCCCATCACGCCGATCCGGTTGCGGTCGGACTGCGGTTGAATCGGTCCAATGAAGCCGGGTCGCGGGCCGGTAAGCGGGTTCATTTCGGCGAAGAACGCCGCAAACTGCCAGAACTGGTCGCGGGTGTACGGCGCGAACGGGTGGTCGTGGCACTGAGCACATTCGAGCTTCATCCCGAGGAACAGGCGGCTCACGGCGGAACCGACGTTCTCCGGACGGCCCTCGTTCGCGGAGTAGAAGCCCGCGATCTGCTGCCCGTCGGGGTCGCCGCCGCTGGCCTGCACGAACCGGAACATCGGGTTCTGGGTGTTGACCGTCAGCCCGACCGTCACAATGCGCTTCACGACCTGATCGGCCGGGGCGTTTTCGCGGTACTGCGTGCGGAGGTAGTTCTCGAACTGCCCGCCGAACTGCGCCAACTGGAAGTTGGTCATCGTCTGCGGGAGCCACTGCGCCCGCGTCACGGCCGCGAAGTAGTTCGCGTGGCCCGGCATCTTGAGGAGGAAATCGACGAGCTTCGAACGCTTATCGGCCGATTTGTCTTCGATGAACTCGCGCGCCTCGGACGCCTTCGGGGCGCGCCCGATGATGTCGAGGTACACGCGGCGGACGAACTCGGCGTCGTCGGTCTGCTCGGCCGGGATTAGCCCGCGGGCCTCCCAGTCCACCGCGAGGTGCTTATCGATGACCGTGGCCAGCGTGTCGGCCGAGTCTTTCGCAGGCTTGGGATTCGGAGCCGGTTCCGCTCCGTGACTCAGTGCCGGACAGACGAGCGCGGCCAAGAAAGCCGCAACTCGAAGGGGCATGGACATGTGGTTCCTCACTTCCACGAGCCGAACTCTCAGGCAATCTGAAAGAAAGACGGTCGGTTTCGGGGAAACTAACCCCGGTTTCGTATGTTGCATGCTCACAAACATTCAAAACTAGCTACAAGTCTACCCGAGCGAACCGACCGACACAACCACCCGAATGTAACGGCTCGCACATTCCACAGACGAGGGGCTTGCGCTGTGGACTTGTAACTCAGCCGCCCTCGGCTGAGTTCGCGTCTTTCTCCCCGATGAGTTCGCGTAGCTTTTTGGCGATGGGTGAGAGCTTCATGGTTCCGAAGGAACCTTCCTGGCGTTGAGCCTTTGCCAACAGC
>CAMDQN010000216.1 GCA_945905925.1 Singulisphaera sp. GP187 | reverse complement strand
TGTTCACCAGCCCGCTGACGCCGCTGCCGAGCCGGTCGGTCGTCACCTGGTCGATGGACAGCCGAACCGTTTCGCCCGCGTTCGCCCCGATCTGGAAGGACAGCGAGTTATCGGCCACGGTCACGGTGTTTGTGCCCGAGGTTGCCTTGCCGCCGGTGACCGCGACGTTGAACGTGATACCGGTGGACCCGCCGAAGGTGACGAAATTGCTCAGCCCCTGCGTGCCCGCGGCAACCGTAGTGGCGTTGCCGTCCACGAACGCGAACAGCGCGTTGCCGGCCACCCCGGTGTCGGCGCTGGCACTGCTGACGCCGGTAATCGCGGAGGTGTTGCCGCCCGTGTCGGCCTGGATGGTGATGGCCGACGAACCCAGGATGTTGCTCTGGATCGTCAGTTGGCTCCCGGCCACACCGCCGACTGTGAACTTGCCGAGGCCGCCGCCGAGGGACGACGCGTTGTCCAGCGCGGTCTGCACCTTCTGAACGATGGTCGCCGCGTTGTCGCCGGTGGTCAGGCTGACGACCAGGGACTGCGTCAACCCGCCGCCGCCGACGGTCAGAGTGCCGTTGGCCGTCAGGGTGGCGACGCCGAGAGCGCTCGCCCCGGCCGCCCGGCCGCCGGTCGCATTCCCGTTGACGACGTTGCCTGCGGTCAGGGCCGCCCCCGCGGTGCCGGTCAACAAGGTGCCGTTCGTGGTGCCGGTCAGTGCGGCCGAGTGAGCCGAGTTGGAGAGCAAGGTGACGGCGGAACCGCTGATCTTGCTGGTGATCACGAGCGGGGCACCGGCCGCACCGGTCACGGTGAAGTTGCCCGCCCCGGCCTTCGTATCCAGGGCGCTCTGGATAGCTGTGACAGTGCCCGCGACGGTCGCGATCGCGGCCAGGTCGACCGTGACGCCCGCCGCCAAGCCGCCGCCGCCGATGACCACGGTCCCGGCCGCGACCGCGTTGTCAGCGGTGTTCGCGCTCGTGACGATGCCACCGCTCGCCCCGCCGACCGTGACCGACTTCGCACCGGCCGTCGCACCGATGTCCGCCTTGAGCTGCCCAAGGACACTCGGGTTGGTCGTGGCGGTCGCCGTCACCCCGGCCTGGCCGTTCAGGAGGAACTTACCGGTCCCGAACTTGGTCGTATTCGCGATGTTGTTGATGGTGTTGAGGGCGTTGGCGATTTCGGCCTGGTTCGAGGCGAGGGCGCTGGCCTCGTTCACGCCGCTGTTAGCCGAGTCGAGGGCCAGGCTGCGAACCTTGTTCAGAAGGGTGTTGAGTTCGTTCAGCGCGCCTTCACCAGTCTGCGCGAGCGAAACGGCCTTATTCGTGTTGTCGATGGCCGTCCTCAGACCGGAGATCTGTGCCCGCTGTTGTTCCGAGATCACGAGGCCGGCGGGGCCGTCCGCACCGCGGTTGATCTTCAGACCGGTCGAGAGCCGTTCGAGCGATTTCGACAGGGCCGAACTGGTGCGGCCGAGGTTCTGCTGGGCGTTGAGCGACGCGCCGTTGTTGACGACTGACAGGGCCATTGCGGACACTCCGAGTTGGATGGTCGTTGCGGGTCGGGCATTCCGCCCCGTCTGCGTGAGTTATCGAAGTCGCTTCTCGAAATTTGCCCGCGATCGTTCGCACGCTTTTTCGCGCCGCACCTGGATTTCCCAGGGCGCGGACGCTCGCCCCCAAACGCACGTGGCCCGGCGAGCAATAGCTCGTCGGGCCACGTGAAGATTGTGTTGGTCCGCGGATTAATCGGCGATGCTCGGTTGAGCAGCGACGACCGCTACGGCTGCGGTCGCCGCTGCCTGCGGGGTGTTGAAGTCGCCGGCCGCGAGACGAGCCACAGCGACCGCGACGACATCCGGACGGACCGCGGGGAACTCGCGCACCGTCGAAAGCAGCGCGGCGAGTTGACCCGTGAGCGCGAACTCCTCGGCACTGCCGGGGGCCGCGACCGGAACCGGGGCCGCGACCGGAACCGGGGCCGCGACCGGGGCCGGGTCTGCGGCGCGGGTGTTGGGGCGTGTGGTTGGGACTTGCGGAATGGCGGGTTGAGCGCCAGTGGGCTCGATTCTCATGGCTCGACTCGTGATTTTTTCAGGTATGGGTGCCCGTCTTCACGGCTTACAAAAACTATTGTCGAACGGGGCGGGGAAAATTTGCTCCGAATTGCTCCACACGCGCACGCGTACTCTACTGTTCGCTGTTTCCCACGTCGCGGCAACCGAAAATTCGGTCAGCAACAATGTCTACGACACCTGCGACCAGCAACGAGCCCGCCCCGGACCCAACTGCGATCCCGCGCCACAGTCGCCTCGGGCAAGTGTTCCGGGCCGCGTTGGTGGTCGCGTGCGCCGCCGGCGGCGCGGCCGGGAGCTTCGCGATTCGAACCAAACTGAACCCGACGGAAGCCGCCGCGGTGGAAGCCGACGAGCCGGTGTCGCCGGGCATCGCGCCCCCGACAGGCGAACCGGTGCCCAACCTGGCGAGCGCGCCGCTCGCCGCGCGGATCGACACGCTCATCCGCGCGGGCTGTTATGCCGACGCGCTGGCTGCCTGTCGCGAAGCCCCGCGCAACACGTTCGGTGCCGACGAATGCCCACTCGCGTACCGCGAGGCGCTGTGTCTGGAAGGGTTGAGGAAATGGAAAGATGCGGACGCCGCCTTCAAGAAAGCCGAAACAGACGCGAACGCGGGTGCGTCGGCACGGGCGCTCCTCGGCCGGGCGCGGTGCGCGGTCGCACAGAACTCTTTCCCGGCGGCGGGGGCATTCGTGGACCGCGTGCTGCTCCGCACCGGGCACCCCGAGTGCAAAGGGACGAACGTGTACGCGGAAGCGCTCTCCATGCGTGCGCAACTCGCGGTGCTGGCAGCCGGTGCCGCGCCGGCGCTCGACCCGTTCGACGCGGACGCACTCGCGTGGCCGTCGCTCCGCGTGAGCGCGGACCGGTATCTCGACTGGCTCCCGACCGACGTACCAACCGTTAACCCGGTCCCTCACGCCGGGCGCGATATCGAAATTCACCGCAATGCGGAATCGCACGGCTTGCCAGAAGTGACCGCGCGGCTCTCGGCGCGATCGGCGCTCGACATGTTGCGAACAATCGCGACTGCGGCGGACATGGAGGTTCGCGTCGAAAACGACCTGGCCGCGTTGCTAGCCGCGACTGTCGGCCCGGTCGAAGTGGAACGACTCCCGTTCGGTGAACTGCTCTCTTCGCTGACCGATCGCGCCGGGATCGCGTGGGAAATCCGGAGCGGGACACTGCGACTCACTCACGCGTCGCGCGCCGCCGAACCAGACGCACTTGCAGACGCGCTGCGGCGAGTTCTCGCGCTCGCCCCTGAACACCCGGCGGCCGGAGCGACGCGGGTCACGCTCGCGAATCTCGACGCCCACGCCGGGCGTATCCGGTCCGCGGCTCGCGGCTACAAGCAGGTGATCGAAACTGGCTCGAGCGCGCCAGAGATGACCCACGCGGCCTACAATCTCGGCCTACTCGAACTCAAGGAAGGGGACCGAGGCGGCTCGCGGGCGCGGTTCCTGGAGGTGATCGACCGCGCGCCCGGCACGCGCTGGGCCGATCTGGGTTGGTGCTGGGTCGCGCGCACGCACCTGGACGGCGGAGACACCGCCTCGGCGCGGTCCGCGTACCGAACCGCGCTCAACGGCAAGACAAAGGAGGCCATGTCCGCGGCGGCACTCGGCATGTGTACCTGCGACCTACTCGAAAATTCCGATGAATCCGCTCTCGCCCTTCTCCGCGAGACGCGGTTCAGCACTCGCGAATCGCACGCAATGCTCGCGACGTTCTACGAAGCGCTGCTCCGATACCGCAGCGCACCAACGGAGAGCCGGCGTGAGTTGCTCCTCACCGCGATCGAGTACGCCAACGACGGCCGCGCAATCGGCCCCGCAGGCGTGTACTTCATCGGGCAGGTGTACGCCGAACTCGGTCTCACACAACAGATGAGCGACCTGTACGACACCGCGACCGACTCCGCACGCGGCCCGTTCGTGCTGCGAATGACGTTCGCCGCGGCCGAGCAGTACGACAGTCTCGACAAGCGGAAGCAGGCTCGCACGCGGTACGCGGCCCTCGCGGCGGCCGACCCCGACGAGGTCGGTGCGCGAGCGGAACTGCGGCTCGCGGCGATCGACGCGCGCGACGGCAACGGCGCGGAAGCCGTGCGCCGGTGCCGCGCCCTCATGTACCGTGCAGATATCGAGCGTGCGGCGGTCCTCGCCGTGATGGGCCACGGGTACGAACTCCAGAAGAAGTTCGGGCACGCCGCGGAGTGCTTCGCCGGCCGCGTCCCGTTGAAGTAACGCGAACGTCTCGGCTGTCGGCCCACGAAGCCGCAAGCGGCGACTACCTCCCGCCACGAAATGAACGAAGCCCGCCCGGTTCGCCGGGCGGGCTTCGTGGTTAACTCACCGAACAGCGGTCAGTCCTTCTTCGGGGCAACCGGGCGGAGCTTTTCCGTGTCGAACGGCTCGCCGACGAGACCCTTCCACGCGGTCTGTTGGGTGCCATCGAGTTCTTTCTCGATCTTGGTCCACGAGTCCTTGCGGAGCTTGGCGATCTTCGTGTTCGCGGACGCCACCTTCTCCGCGTCCGGGGCTTTGCCCTTGCCGCCGAAGCCGCCACCGATGCCGGCTTCCTTGTTGATGTCGCCACGCTCCTTGTTGAACTCATCCACGACGCCCTTAACGCTGCTCTTCTGCTTGTCGCTCAACTTCAGCGCCTCACCGACTTCTTTCATGATGGCCTTGTCGGCTTCGCTCGACCCGCCGAACCCGCCCTTGCCGCCCTTGGCTTCCGGGTCGTTGAACACCTGGAAGCTCATCACCTGAATGGCGATCTGCTTCAGGCGCTTCTTCTGAGCCGCAGTCAGGGTCTCATCGACGACCTTCTTGACCTCTTCGCCCACCTTCTTGCTTTCTTCCTGGTACGTCGCGAAGGCGTCCTTGTCGAAGCCCTTCCCGCCCTTGCCGAAGAGTTCGCCGCGCTTCTTGGTCAGGGCTTCTTGCTTCTCGACGGCGGGCTTCAGTTTCGTCTTTTGGTCGGCGGTGACCTTCAGTTCTTCCTGGAGGGCCGCATTGGTCAGCACCAGGGTATTCACGTCGCCGAAGCCACCACGGCCGCCGCCCGGCTGCTGAGCCGCAACGACCGTCACGATACCGGCGGCCAGCACGGCCGCCACCAGACACCGAATCGCACGCATGAGTTCCCCTTGTGGGAGAGAGGTGAATCGTTCGCCGACGTGGGCTACGAGTTCCCGTCGGTTGTCCACATCGTTACGCCGCGCGGGTGAAAAGGGAATGAGAAAGATCGGAAAAGCGCAACGTTGTCATCTTAAGGAGAAAGTGAGATAGCGTTGGGTAATAGTCGCGGTCGCGGCGAGTTCGAGCGCTTTCAGTGAATGCGTAGCGTCTGGTCGGAGCCGCGACCGTCAGGGAGCGACCGATCACACGCTCCCTGACGGTCGCGGCTCCGCTACGAATTTTCTGAAAGCGCTCCAGAAGGCGCAAACCAAGAAGGAAACGCGCAGCATCGCGGTGGCGGCATCTCCGGTTGGCAATCGGGTTTGGCAGGGCGTGAGAGAAGTATCAA
>CAMDQN010000215.1 GCA_945905925.1 Singulisphaera sp. GP187 | reverse complement strand
CCGATTTCGAGTACCGGCACCGGAGCACCGGCGAGTACGGTGGGCGCGGCGTCGTGGCAGTTCAAGCCGTCTTCCGTCGTCGTCTCGCCCGGTTCGATCTTGAGCAACCCGACGTCCAGGAGCGTGGACTTCTCGCGCGAAAACGTGAGCGTGCCCGCGACGTGAACCATCCGCAGCGCGTCGGCGGAATCCACGTCGTAAGTGACGGTGTGCCCAGCCCGAACCTGAACGAAGTCACCCGTCTGCGGCTTGCGCCCGTCTTTCCAGGTCTTGGCGTCCGACCAGTTGCCGCTCTTGGCGGTGCGGGCGTCGAAGGTCACGGGCTCCGCCGCGAACGTCGCTGACGCGAACACCAGCGCGCAGAAGAGGGCAAGAGTGGTTTTCATGGTGGGAATCATGGTTGTATTCGAGGAGAGGACAAACGTTGTCCACCGAGATCGATGGACTCTTCGGGCGGGTCATTTCTTGTTCGGGACGCCGATCTGAACCTCCAAGATCACGCCCTCGACTTTGCGGATCGTCACGACCGTCCCTTCCTTAAAGGTCTTCAGCGCTTCGGCCCCGGCCGGTTGATATTCGCCGCCGTCGATGCTCTCGACGATCGGTACGCCGTCGGCGATCCGCGTGGCGATCACCCGTTCGTACTCGTTGGCCGCCAACGAGGTGACCCCCTTTCCGCGAATCCGGAGGACGCCGTCCTTGAACGACACGACCGTTCCGCGCACGGTCCCGCGGCTCTGCCCGACGTAGCGCTCCATCCGGCGATTCGGCTCGCCGATCTGGATCACCTCGATGATGTCGGGATCGTATTCGCTGCGCGCGGTAACAACCTCGCCCTTCTTCACGGTCTTCAACACCGTTCCAGCGAGGCCCGCGAACTTATAGTCACCACCAGCGGTACTCACGAGAACTGGCGTGTTCGGGTCGATCGTCAGCGCGACGTTACCCGTCGGTTTCTTGACGAAACTCGGTGGGGCTTCCGCGGCGAGGAGGTTCAACTTGCCCTCGTTGAACGACTCGAACGTGCCGGTCACGCGGTGATCCAGACCAAAGGAGATTTCGCGATCTTCGACGTTGACGCGAATCACGGTTCCGAGAGCGAGCCGCCCGAGCGCGTCGGCGGTTCCCACCAGCTTCGAGCCGGGGCCGTTCTCGTTGTTCTCGAAACTCTTGTAGTTCGCGCCGATCTGCTTGTAGACGAGCGGGCCGGTTTTGCCCTGGATCGTCAGGGTGCCGTCCTTGAACGACACGAACGTGCCAGACGCGGTCCGTTCTTTCGGCTCACTCCTGTCCGTCGCCGGCGGTTGTGCCGCGACCTGAGCGCACGGCACACCACCGAGCGCGGCAACCATTACCAGCGCGATACCAACGTGACGGAACTCCGACTTCACGGAACTCATCGCGGCAATCTCCGGCCGAGTTACTTCTTCTTCACGCCGATCAGGACGAGGTGGAATTCGTCGGTTTCGGTTTTGTAGTTATGGAAGACGGTGACGATCGTTCCTTCCTTCACGTTGCTCAAGACGGTGCGGGGAGTGCCGACGTACTTGTACTCGCCACCGTCGATGCTTTCGTAGACGCAGATGGTTTCGTTCATCAGAAACTTCACCGTGTCACCGTACGTCTTCTGGAAATGCAGACTGGGATTCTTCAAGCGGAAGAACAGCGAGTCGTCCTTGAACGACACGAACGTGCCGACGTAGGCGGGGGTTTTCGTCTCGCCGATGCGGATGGTGACGCTGTCGTCGTTGATCTGGACGACAAGTCCGGTCCCGGCCTTGCGCCAGATCAGGGTTTTGGCCGTATCGACGTGCGTGGCGCTAACGGGTTCCCCGAGCGCCTTGAGTTGCTTCATCGCCTCGGCCGTGTCCATTGGGTTCGAGCGCCGTTCGTCGTGGTTCCACAGGAAGGTCTTGGTGTTCACGGGGAGTTTGTGCCGTGTCACGCCATTGTTCTGGGTTGCCACTGCCAGCACGCCATCCTCGAACGAGACGAACCAACCGCGTACCAATTTGTCCTTCGGCGCGACCTTGTCCGGTGCCGGTGCAGGTACCTTCGGTGCGCCGATCTCGACGCGCGTGATGTTGTCGTCGCCCTCACCGTGAACGCGAATCACCGTTCCTTCCTTGACGCTCCCCAACACCTTGTTGGCCGTGCCGACCGCTTTGAACTCGCCTCCGTCGATGCTCTCGAAGGCGGGCACGTCGTCGCGGAACTTGTTGAAGTGAACGTTGTTCCCGTACTTCTGGACGTAACTCGCGCCGAGATCCTTGCCGAGGATCAGCAACCGGTCGTTCTTGTACGACACGAACGTGCCCGTTGTCAGCCCTTTTCTCTCCCCGATGCGGACGGTGGTTTTCCCCTTGTCGATGATGACTTGAATCCACGCGCCGCCTTTGGCCTTGTTCAACGCGGCGGCGGTCGCCGGCTGGAACTTACCGACCTCTTGATCGAACAGCAGCGCGTTGGTGTCTTCCGCGATCTTGTTCCAGACCAGAAGCGAGCCGGAGTTGGCCCGGACCGTCAACCTGCCGTCCTTGTACGACACGAACCGGCCGCGTCCGGTCTTCTCCATCACCTCGACTTTGTCTTTCGGCTCGGCCTTGCTCGCTGCCGGCGGTTCCGCCGCGGCGAACGTCCCCGGCGCGGCAACCAGTACGAGCGCGACACCGAGGGCGGCAGTGATCCGGCGTGACAACCGTTTCATGAAACGCATGGCAAGCAACCTTGGTTTGAGAGCCGGTTCGGGACGAGTCAGAGCAGCTCGGTGACCGCTTCACGTTGGTCGAGGACGTACATCGGTCGGCCGTTGCCGTCGGGGAACGTCTGGGCCGGGTCGATGCCCACGGCCTGGTACACGGTGCTGAGCACTTCCGGCACCCGGTACGGCCGGCTCTTGGCGATTTCGCCCCGCCCCGTGGTCGAACCGATGACCTGTCCCACCTTCAGCCCGCCGCCAGCGATCAGCGTGGACATCACCGGGTCCCAGTGGTCGCGACCGCCTCGGTCGTTGATCTTCGGGGTGCGCCCGAACTCGCCCCACATGATCGTGACCACTTCGTCCTGCAACCCGCGGTCGTGCAAGTCCTGAATCAGGTTCGTCACCGCGCGATCGACCTTCGGCAGCCATTCCTTGAGATACTTAAAATTGTCGAAGTGGGTGTCCCAGTTGCCGATGTCCAGCGTGACGGCCCCGACGCCCGCTTCCACGAGCCGGCGGGCCGTCAGGAACTTCTCGACGCCCTTGTAGCGCTCGCGGGTCGCGGCGTCCTCCTTCGACACGTCCAGCGCCTTCCGGACCTCGCCCGACAGGATCATGTCGAACGCCTGCGTCTGGAACGTGTCCATGCCGGCCATCGCGCCGGACGCGTCAATGTCACGCCGCACGTCGTCGAACCCCGCGAGCAACGCCCGGCGGTCCTGGACGCGCTCCGTCGTCATGCTCGGGGCTAGGCCGAGGTTCTGGATACCCGGACCGCCCGGCGAGAACGGCTTGTGCGCGGCGCCGAGGTACGCCGGTTCCAGTCCGCTCGACGGGAACCGCAAGTTGACATACGGCGGCATCCCGTTCGGGGCGGGGCCGCGAACCTTCGAGATGACCGACCCGAACGACGGTCGGCCGCTGATGAACCCGGTGTGCGTCTCCTGATCGCGGTGGTCCGCCTGACCGGGCACGACGCTGCGGATCACGGCCAGTTTGTCCCACATCTTCGCCTGAAGCGGGAACAGTTCGCAGATCTCGACGCCGGGCACGTTCGTCTTGATCGGCTTGAACTCGCCACGGAAAACGTCCGGAGCGTCGGGCTTGAGGTCGTACGTGTCGGTGTGTGGCGGCCCGCCGAACAGGCAGATCATGATGACGGACTTGGCCCGCGTCGGGCGGCCGTCGGCCCGGGCACGCAGCAGGTCCGTGAGCGTGAGACCGCCGACACCGAGTGCGCCGACCTTCAGGAAGTCGCGGCGAGAATGACCGCTGCACACGCGGGAAGTTTTCCCGGACCAGAACGTCAGCACGGCGATTCCCCTGTGTGTTGGGGTGACCTGACCGCATGGCGGGAACCGGAGCGAACTCGGGTTTTGCGGTTGTGGTTGTGGGTGGGTGGAAAGAGCATAACAGAACGCAACCGGTAGTCAAACCGTGGTTCTGCGGATGTAAGACCACGCTGGCTTGTCGTGATCGAAGGTCCAGGCGGTGTTCGTCTGGAACGGCACGAGGAGTTCGTAGCGGTCGTGGTCCTGGTTCGCTCAATCCCCTCGCCGCGGCCGAGCGAGGACGGAAACCATTCCCGCCATCGCCAGAAAAAGCACCGGACCGAGCACTGCACCGACGCCCACACCCGTCAGCGCGCCGGCCATCGCGTTCTCAATGTCCCAATGACAAGCGAGTGCGACGGCTCCGACGCCCGCCCCAAGACTGATTCCCGGAAGTGGATCGAAGGTCTTCCGCCTCACTTTCGCCGTCACCCTGCAGATGATCCAACCCACGATGCCGCCGCTCAGTGTTCCGATGACCGACACGAGCATGGCACCGAGGTGTAGAGCGGCGATTAGAACTCCCGTCCGAGAGTCTCAGCCATAGGCAACCTCCACAAGCCGGGGGTCTGCCATGGTCATCACCGATGGGCAAGTCCGCAAGCTGCGGCAATTGCTAGAACAACGAACCCCGTTGGTCCTCGCGGCCGGGAGGACAGGGATGTCCGACAAGTCGGCACGGCATTACCGCGACTCCGCTCTGCGAGTGCCACGACGTGCAACGCGGGTAAGTCGTATGCGCTGACGGTGCGTGTGCCGCAGGGGATCGACTTGCGACGGTTCCCGTCGATCCCACGAGCGACGCCGCAGTTCGAGCGGTTGTACAAGGGACGCACGAGCGTGGAGCGTGTGAATGATCGGCTGAAGGTGTGGGGGGTCTTGACGCCGGAAACGTGGTCGGTTCGCGTCGGTTCTGCGCGCACGTAGTGGCGGTGTTGATCGTTCACCTGGCGTTCGCGACACTGTTAGCGAAGGCTCAACGCCAGGAAGGTTCCTTCGGAACTATGAAGCTCTCACCCATCGCCAAAAGTTACAGTAACTCATCGGCGAGAAAGCCGCTAACTCAGCCGAAGTCGGCTGAGTCACAAGCCCACAGCGCAAGCCCCTCGGAGATTCCGCGCGCAGAGAATAGACCTGTAGTAGGAGTGGTGAAGGGACGTGACCGCCCGGAGGTTGGAGTCGGTGACCGCGAAGCCACCAAGAACGCGCTGGCCGGGTTCTTGGCGGACAAGACGCTGAGCGCGAACCAGATCGAGTTCGCGAACATGATCATTGAGCACTTCACCGCGCATGGGATTCTCGACGGGCAAGGCCCCGACGGGCTGTTCACACACGCGTGCAGGTGAACACGATGGTCACGATCTTGAGCGAGGTCCGTGCAACGGCAAGTATCTGAAACGCGCAGAAAGATGTTCGCCGGAATTGAACACGTGCTGACTTTGGCCCCACGCTCTCTCAGCGACGATGCGACCCGAACCCCGCCGATACCGTCGCTACGTTGGCACTCGCAGTTGCGCCCGTGTGCGACAAGACTTCTTGGGCTTGGTTAAGGTGAGGAATGGCGTGCGGGTCCACGACATGGTTTGCGCGTGGCCTGTGAAAATGCGGTGAAAACCGCTCGAAAGTGCCAGGTGTCCTTGAGAAATTTGGCTCTTCAAGTGCCGAGGAGTCCGAAATACCAACGGTGGCAAGTCGCTTCAAGACAAGGAGTTA
>CAMDQN010000214.1 GCA_945905925.1 Singulisphaera sp. GP187 | reverse complement strand
CGCGCCACGTCGGTTGCGCGCTCCCCTCCGCGGACTACGGGTCGCGGCTAAACGGTCTGGTTGAAACTCTACGCCAACGCCTCTTCAATCGCCGCCGTCTTCGGGTCGGCCACGGGCACTGGGCGCTCGTTGGGGTAGAAGTTCTTCGTCGAGTCGAGGCCGACGGCGCGAAGATAGGTGTGGAACAGGTGGCCGCTGTACACTTCGCGTTCGGTCACGGCGGTTCCGGTCGCGTTCGTCTTGCCGACCACCACACCGCCCTTGATCCCAGCACCCGCCATGCACACGCTCCACGCCTTCGACCAGTGGTCGCGGCCGTAGCGGTCGTTGATGCGAGGCGTGCGGCCCATCTCACTCATCACCACCACCAGCGTGCTTTCCAGCATCCCACGATCCGCGAGATCGTCGAGCAGCGCGGCAAAGGGCCGGTCGAACTCACCGAGCTGCTCAATGTGGAAATCGAAGTTCTCGTGGTGCGTGTCGTAGTTCGAGTGCGACACCTTCACGTAGGTCACGCCCGCTTCGAGCAATCGGCGGGCGAGTAAGAGGTGACGCCCGAAGTCGTGCTTGCCGTATTTTTCCGCGAGCTTCGGGTTCTCCTTCTCCACATCGAACACTTCGGCCTGCTTCACGACGCGTTCGGCCTGCGTGTACGACTCGGTGTAGGCTTCCGTGGAGGCTGACTTGCGGGACTTCGCGAACCGGTCGTTGAGCTTCTGGCGGAACGCTTCGCGCTCCGCGTCGGTGTCGGCCGCGAGGTCTTTCGGGCGGAAGATGTCCGCGGGCGGCTTGCCGTCGCCGAGCGACACGGAGGCGAACTTCGGCCCGAGGAACGTCGCATCGCTGCTGTTAAAGCCGCTCCCACCTTTTGGCAGAATCTGGATGTGGCCGGGCAACGCCGACGCGTTCGAGCCGAGCAACTTGGCGGACACCGCGCCGATGTGCGGGTAGTTGATCCCTGGTTCCATCTTGCGCCCGGTCAGCATGATCTTCTCGCCGACACCGTGGTCGTCGGAGATCGAGTTGAGGCTGCGCACGATTGCTAGCCGGTGCGCCTGTTTCGCGGTGTGAGGCAGCAGTTCGGAGATGCGCGTGCCGGTCACGGATGTCTGAATCGCCTTGAACGGCCCGCCGGTGTCGGTATTGGGCTTCGGATCCCACGTCTCAAGTTGGCTCACGCCACCCGACAGGAAGATTACCATCACGCGCTTCTGCGACTTCTTCAGTTCCGCGGCGGAGGCAGGGTTGGCGAACCCGCTCAGCCCGAGCGCGGCCGTGGAACCAAGGAACGCGCGGCGCGAGAAGTGGGACGAAGTGTTACAGGCGTAGTTACAGGGCAACATGGGAAACTCCTGAAGCAACCTCTTCCCCCAACCCCCTCCCCTAAGAAGGGAGGGGGAGCCGGACTGACGGCCGTTCTTAGCCCCTCCCTCCTTAGGGGAGGGGTTGGGGAGGGGTCGCCTGGTTAATGGTTGAACCGAAACTCCGCGGACGCAACGAGCGCCCACACCAATTCGTTGATCGTCGTCTGTTTGTCCTTCGCGCCTTTTAGTGCGTCGGCCACGTCTTTGCGTTCGTCGGCGGTCGGCCGGCGTGACAGCACCGCGGCGAACAGTTCGTCCGCGACCGCGTCTGGGTTCGTGATCTTGCTTAACCGGTCCGTCAGGTTGCCTGCACGCGGCGGCAGCAATCCGCGGACGGCGGTGCCATACTTCAGGAACAGTGTCTGGTCGAGCGTCGCGGAGAAGTTCTCGCCCGCGTCGCCTGACTTGCCGCCCAGGATGTTGCGGAACGGCCCGAGGCGCGGCGCGAGTCTCGCGTCGAGTTGCACCTCGGTGCCCTTTGCGCCGAGTGCGGTGCGTTCCGCGTCCGTGTGGCCGGTAGCCTGCATCAGCGCGTAGGCGAACTGCTCCGGCGTCAGTGGCTTCAGCGCCGCGACCAGATAGCGGTCGCCGCTCGCGTCGTCGAGTCCGTCCGGCGCTTCACTGGAGCGCTGGTAGGTGTCCGAGAGCGCGATCTCGCGCACGAGCCACTTCAGATCGTACTTGTGCTTCACGAACTCCGTGGTCAGTTCGTCGAGCAGTTCAGGGTGCGACGGCGGGTTCTTCTCGTGGTCCCAATCGACCGGGTGAACGATCCCGCGACCGTTCATCAGCGCCCACACGCGGTTGACCGCGTTCCTCGCGAACGCCGGGTTGTCTGCGCTGGTCACTGCGTCCGCGAGCAACGCTCGCCGGCTGTAGGTCGGCACCGGCTTCACGTTCGGGGCGGGCGCGACCTTGTATTCCTTCCCCTTCTCCGCTTTGGGTTCCTCGACCACCTTGCCGCCTGGCATCTTCGGAGCAGTGGTGTTCTGCTTCTTGTTCTTGTCGAACACGCTCATGAAGTTCACGTCGCCCTCGGCCTTCTCCGCGATCACGGCGACCGGAACCTGGGCGTTGGGGAACAGGAACGAGCGATTCAGGTAGGCTTGAATGCCGTAGTAGTCGGCCTGCTTGTAGCCCTCGACGGTTGGGTGGTCGTGACACTGCGCGCACTGCATGTTGCGACCGAGGAACACACGCCCGATGTCCTTCGTGACGAGGTGCGGTTCGAGGTCGCGGTCGAGCATGAACTTCGCGGCGGGGCGAGTCTTCGCGTCGTTGCCGTCGTTGGAAAGCAGTTCGCGCACGAACGCATCGTACGGTCGGTTCTCGGCGAATACGGTTTGCAGGTACGCTTCCCACGCGGCTCGCGGCACCTTCACGTCGGCACGGCGCTCCATTAACATCACGTCGAAGTGCCACGCCATGCGGCGTGCGTAACCGGGACTCGCGAGCAGTTTATCGATCAACTTCGCGCGCTTGTCTTTGGCGGAATCGGCGAGGAACTCGTTCAACTCCGCGACCGTGGGCGTGGTGCCGTTCAGGTCGAGGTACACACGCCGCAAGAACTCTTCGTCGTTCGCGGCTGGCGCGGCTTTCTTCTTGAAGTCGGGAACGCCGCTCGCGACGTGCTTGTCGATGCGTGCGTGAAGCGGTTGCTGCGCGAAGGCGCAAACAGGGAAAACCAGAATCGCAACTGCTACGAGCAGTTTGGAGAGAACCGGCATATCGGGCGGTCCTTATGGAGTGTGGTAGCAACCGGCGTGCGGGACCGCGCAACCGGCGTTTAGGTGGGAAGTGATGTAATCGTCGCTCTGAATGCGGCGCAAGTCAAGCGCGAACTCCTTTGGTTCGGCGGTTGCTCACCCTCCGCCCTTGCGATACACTTCTCTCAACCCCGCCTCGCAGATCACTTTTACGAGAGAACCTCCCCATGTTGCGCTGCCGGTTTTGGACGAGCGTGCCGTGCGCGGTCGCTGCCATCGTTGCCTCGTACCTGGTGCTGTTCGCCGCGCCGCAGCGGGCGTCCGCACAGCCCGCGAAGCCCGTGAGCTTCATCAACGACGTGGCACCCATCCTGAAAGAGAATTGCTTTGCGTGCCACGACACGCGGAAGAAGTCCGGCAAGTACGACATGACCAGTTACGAGAAGCTTCGCCTCGGCGGTGTCAACGGCGACCCGCTCACGCCCGGCAAGCCGGAGCAGAGCGAGTTCCACGCGCTCATCGTCACGACCGAACAGCGCCGGATGCCGCCACGCGACAAGGGCGAAGCGGTTCCGAAAGATAAAGCCGCGATCGTCAACCAGTGGATCAAGGACGGCGCGAAACTCGACGCGGGCTTAGACGCGAAGGCCGATCTCGTGAAAGAACTGCGCGTGCGGTGGAAGCCGCCGGTGCCGCCGAAGGCGTATCAGTTCCCGATCGTCGTGAACTCGGTCGCCTTCACCCCAGATAACAAGTTCCTCGTCGTCGGCGGGCACCACGAACTGACCGTGTGGGACATCGCCGCGGGCAAACTGGTGAAGCGAATCTACACGCGCTCCGAACGCGCCCACGGCCTCGCGTTCCTTCCTGATGGGAAACTCGTGGTCGCGGGTGGTCGTCCTGGTCAGGAAGGTGACGTTCGCGTCTACAACATCACCGCGAAGGGCAAGGCAGAAGACGGCGTCGAAGTTCTCGACGGTGTGAACGACAAAGCGGTGCTGGTGAAGCACCTGTTCGACGTGGAAGACTCGGTGTTGTGCCTCGCGATCACGACCGACGGCAAGACGCTCGCGGCCGGCGGATGCGACCGCGCGGTTCGCGTGTTCGACCTGTCCGGCGGCTTGGACAAGGCGACGCTCACGCAAACGGTGGAGAACCACGCGGACTGGGTTCTCGGTTGCGCGCTCTCCGCCGACGGCAAGTACCTGCTGACGGCCGGGCGCGACAAGACCGCGAAGGTGTGGGATCTGAAGGAGAAGCAATCGGTAGTGACGTTCCCGGAACACCAGAGCATCGTGTACGGCATCGCGGTGAAGGCCGACGGCAGTGCCGGTTACTCGGTGGGCGCGGACAAGCAGCTCCGCACCTGGAAGCCGAGCGGCGAGGGCAAGGGCGTGAAGAACGCGGCCGGGCACAGCGACGAGGTGTTCAAGATCGTCGCCAACCCAAAGCAACCGATGCTGGCCACGTCCAGCGCCGACAAGACAGTGAAGTTGTGGAACATGGACACGCTCGCGGCCGGCAAGTCGCTGTCGGGCCTGAACGACCACGTGTTCGCGGTCGCGTTCAGCCCGGACGGTGAGTTCGTCGCAGGTGGAAGCTACGACGGTGGCGTCGTGGTGTGGAAGGTATCTGACGGCAGCACGGTGAAGGCGTTCAACGCCAGCCCGGGTTTCGTCGTTAAGGTGGATCCGCCGAAGAAGTGATTGCGACTGTAGTCATCACGCTCCGCGTGATGACTACGGTCTTCCGAAACCACCAGCCGGTTCCGAGACATCCTCTGCGGCGTTCCGCCGCGGGTGCGATTGCTTGCGATTGCGTCCCCGGGTGCGTTGTTCTTTTCGCCGCCAGGAACAGTTGTTCGGCGGCCTGAACCAACCTGCGTTGCCGTCGAACAACTGTTCCTGGCGGAGTTGGTGAACGCTCCCGGTCCACGATTGAAGTCGGAACCGGTTAGCCCTGGATACTTCCACGTCAGATTCGCGCCTTCCTCTTGAAAACTCGCGCACACCCACAATAATTTCCGAAGAGCAATTCCTCGCGGGAGTGGCGGAATTGGCAGACGCACCAGCTTGAGGGGCTGGCGGGAGCAATCCTGTGCAGGTTCAAGTCCTGTCTCCCGCACCTTTGTCGTGAAAGGGTTTACGGTGATGGCACCGTAAACCCTTTTGCTTTTCCCCATCCCTTTTGGGAACGGGCTTCCCTCACATTGCGGTCACGTTGCTCGCACTCGGAAGCAACCGATGGCGTCTCTCGGACTCTGGAACAGCACTTCCCGCGTCGTGCTCACGGACGCCGGGCCGCAAGCACGGCTTCTCCCTCGATACGGGTGATACGCACCAGTCGACGCCCTCCACGGGTTCGCTCATGGGGCTACTGATGTGAGTCGCAGGATATCCAATTCGCGCGGTGGCTGGAACTACTCACCCGCTGGCGGGGACTTTGACCGTCCCCTGGCAGTGAATGCATTTCGCCTCCTTGCCCACTAAATCCCGACGCACCCGGAACCGCCCGCCGCACGACGAACACGTCAACGGGATCAAGCCGATGTACGAAATCCCGGACGGCGGCGGAGCGGGCTTCGGTGGCGGGGTCGGCGCCGGTGCCGCGAGTCGTGCGCGCTTTGGTAGGATCGGTGAATCAATAAGTGTCGCGGTCATTGAGGCACCGCTCGGTAGTTCAATTTGGGGAGGAGTTCGTCGAACAGGATCGTCATGTTGGTTTTGAACTCTTTGGCAACACCGCGACCGACCTCGTAGACACCACGGATCACGT
>CAMDQN010000213.1 GCA_945905925.1 Singulisphaera sp. GP187 | reverse complement strand
GAGCGAGACGGCTGGCGACAAGCGTACGTGATTTCGCGAGACGGCAAACAGCGGACGCCCCTGACGAAGGACAAGTCCGACATCATCGCCCGCGGCCCGGTCGACGAGCCCGGCGGCTGGTTCTACTACCTCGCGTCGCCGAAGAACGCGACCCAACGCTACCTGTACCGCGTCCGGCTCGACGGGAAGGGCGACCCCGAGCGGGTGACGCCCGCGGACCAGCCCGGAACGCACGGCTACGAATTCTCGCCGGACCGGAAGTGGGCGTTCCACACCTACTCCACGTTCGACAAGCCGCCGGTCGTCGACCTGGTGCGCCTCTCCGACCATCACTCGGAACGGGTCCTGGAAGCGAACGAAGAGGTCCGCAAACGCGCCGCCCCGCTCATCACGCGGCCGACCGAGTTCCTGAAACTCGACATCGGCAACGGCGTGGTGATGGACGCGTGGCTGATCAAGCCGCGGGACTTCGACGAGAAGAAGAAGTACCCGGTGTTCGTCTTCGTGTACGGCGAGCCGCACGCCCAGACGGTCCTCGACGACTGGGCCGGCGGCCAGAACCACACGATGTTCCACCGCATGATCGCGGACCTCGGGTACCTCGTCGTGTCAATGGACGGACGCGGCACGCCCGCGCCGAAGGGGGCCGCCTGGCGCCGCGCCGTGTACGGGAGCCTCGGCCCGCTGTCGACCGAGGAGCAAGCCGCCGGGGTGAAGGAGTTGGGCCGCACGCGCCCGTACGTCGACCTGTCGCGCGTGGGCATCTGGGGCTGGAGCGGCGGCGGCACGAACACCTTGAACGCGATGTTCCGCAAGCCGGATGTGTACCACGTCGGGATCGCGGTGGCGCCCAAGCCGCGGCCGGAACTGTACAACGCCTGGTTCCAGGAGATCTTCATGCGGACCCCCGAGGTGAACCCCGAAGGCTACCGCAAGGCCGCGGCCATCAACTTCGCCGAAGGTCTGAAGGGAGACCTCCTGATCGTGCACGGCACCGGCGAAACCAACACCCACCTGCAGATCACCGAGAGCCTCGTGGACCGACTGATCGAGTTGGGCAAGCGCTTCGACTACATGGCCTACCCGAACCGCGACCACGGCTTGCGCGAGGGCAAGGGCACCGCGGTCCACCTCCGGATGCTGATGACGCGCTACTTGATCGATCACCTTCCGCCCGGTCCGCGGTGACGGCGAAACCGCTCCCTCCCCGGAGTCGCCACAGGAATCGCTGCTTCGCAGTGCCCGCACCGGTGTTCGGACTCGCGCCCCCGCAGCCGCGTTTGTGGCTTGTCAGCGCACCGCGCCGCACAACCGATCGAAAGGAAAGTGTAACCGAGTACGGGGGCACTCGACCGAAGGGTTCCCTGAACGCGGAGATCGTGGTTGACGGAGCGAACGTGCAGGCAGAGACTGTTTTAATGCCGACCCAACTTCCCCAATTCCGACCGCCGGGGAACGATTCGCGCCCGGAGACCATCATGCTGCCCCGAGCGATGCTGTTCGTAGCCGGTGCCGTGATGCTCTCCGTGCTCGGTTCGAGACCGGTCGAAGCGGCCGAGCCACCCAAGCAAAAGCTCCAGATCTACATCATGGCCGGGCAGTCGAACATGGTCGGGCACGCCAATTACGTCACCATCCCTGCCCTGCTGACGACGGAGGAACCCGGGGTCAAGCAACTGGCGAAGTTGATCTTCAAGGACGGCGCGATCGCTCCCGGTGACGCCCGGGACATGATCGAGATCCGCGCCAAACGCGACGCACTGGACGGCGACTTGCTCGCCAAGAAGATCACCGGCGAGGACAAGCTCGCGGCGGCACAAGTCGAGTTGAAGGACCTCCAGGCGAAGGTCGATGCCCGGGCCAAAAAGATCAAGGACGCGTTCGCCGTCTCCAAACGCGTTTACATCACGTCCATCGCCGACGGGCACAAACGGTCGGGGCCGCTCACCGTGGGGTACGGTGCCAGCCCCGACAAGATCGGCCCGGAACTCGGGTTCGGCCTCTCGCTCGAGCAGAAGGTCGATGCGCCGATTCTGCTGATCAAGACCTCGTGGGGCGGCAAATCCCTCCACTACGACTTCCGTCCCCCGTCCGCCGGCCCGTACGAGTTGAGTAAGGCGCAAGCCGACGGTAAAGACGCGCAGAAGATCAAGGACAACGCCGGCCTGAACTACCGGATGATGAACGAGACCGTCCGGGACGTGCTCAAGGACCTGAAGAAGCACCACCCCGAGTACGACGCCGCGGCCGGTTACGAGATCGCCGGGTTCGTCTGGTTCCAGGGCTTCAACGACCAGTTCGATCCGGCGTTCCACGGCAACTACAAGACGAACATGATCGCCTTCGTGAAGGACGTACGGAACGAGTACAAGGTGCCGAACATGCCCTTCGTGATCGGCGTGCTGGGCACCGGCGCGACCAAAGAGGAAGTCGACAAGAATCCGGTTTCCCTCGGTCAGCGCGCCGCGGCCGCGGCCCCGGAGTTCAAGGGCACCGTCGCGAGCGTCGAGAGTTACCCGTTCTACGCGCTCGACGCGCTGGCTATGTGGAAAGACGGGACGTGGAGCAAGAAGCCGGTGGAGTTCTCGCAGATCGGCAGCGACCGCCCCTACCACTACATGGGCAGCGGCAAGTTCTTCGTCCGCCTCGGCGACGCGCTGGCAACCGCGATGGTCGATTTGCGGAAAAAGTGACTACCGAAACAATGAGCGTGCCCCGCTCCCACCAGCCGACGCCGAAGAACGGGCGGGTGCGGGGCATCGGCCCGAGCGATCGGATCCGCGACACCTGCCCGGCCGCACCGGCCACCCGCAGCACATACGCTCGAAGCCGGCCTTACAGCCCTGACCTCCTTTTTCGGCGGTTGACTCGATGAGCCTTCCCTCGCTGACAACCCGGCGCGAGTTCTTCACACTTGGGGGGCTCTCACTCGGGGTGCTGTCCCCGCTGGGGCTGTCGTTGCCACGGGTGTTGGCGAACGAGTCGAAGAGACGCGGCAAGAAGCAGATCAACGTCATCTTCCTGTTCCTGCAAGGCGGTGCCAGTCACATCGACATGTTCGACATGAAGCCGGACGCGCCGGACGACGTCCGCGGGAAGTACTCCCCCGCGGCCACCAACCTGCCCGGCTTGCAACTGAGTGACCAGTTGCCGAAGCTCCGCGCCTGCGCCGACAAGTTCTCCCTGATCCGCTCGGTGTACACCGCCAAACCCGTCGATCACGGCGAAGGCGACGTCCAACTCATGTGCGGCAGCCCGGTCGACAAGAACCTCCAGGCCCCCGGCATCGGGGCGGTTCTCAGTCGTCAGCAGAAGCTGGACTCCCGGTTCCTCCCGTTCGTGCACATGGGGAACATGAAGCACCCCGCCCACAGTGCCCCCGGGTTCGGCGGGTTCCTCGGTCGGCAGTGCGACCCGTACGTGCTCACCCAGGATCCGAATTCGCCGACCTTCGCGGTGCGGGAGTTCGAGCCGGACCCCGAAGTCGATGTGAGCCGACTCGCCGGGCGCAAGACGCTGCTCCGCTCACTCGACCGCTTCCAGGCCGAGCGCGAAAGCGCACCCGACGCGGCTCGCGCGCGGGACACGTTTGCCGAACACGCCTTTCAACTGTCGACCTCGCCGAAGGCCAAAGAGGCGTTCGATCTGTCGCGCGAACCGGCCGCGGTCCGCGACACATACGGGCGCAACCGGGTCGGTCAGGGCATGCTCCTGGCCCGCCGGTTGATCGAGGCCGGTGTGCGGTTCGTCACCATTCAGGGGTACGTGGACACCGGGATCTACGCCTGGGACCACCACTGGGGGATCTTCGGGCACCTCGACAAGCAGTTGCCGATCTACGACCGGTGCTATTCCGCCCTGCTGAACGACCTCGCCGACCGCGGGTTACTCGACACCACGCTCGTCGTCACGGCCGGCGAATTCGGGCGCACCCCGAAGCTGAACAAGGACAAACAGGGGGCCGGGCGCGACCACTGGTCGAACTGCTTCACCCTCACGCTGGGCGGGGGCGGGGTGAAGACGGGACAGGTGGTCGGTGCCAGCGACCGCCTCGGAGCCGTGCCCAAAGAACGCCCCGTTTCCGTCGCAGACTTCGTCGCCACGGTCTACCACGCCTTGGGGCTCGACCCGCACGCGGAATTCGTCGCGCAAGGGCGGCCGATGAAAATGCTGCCGCACGGTTCCCCGGTTCGAGAACTGTTCTAGCGAGGTACCTCCCGCCAACGGCGGACGTCAAGCGCGGGGCGAGGGCGCGTCGGCGAGAGTCGGCGGTCACTACACCAAAACGATCTCGCGCTGCCGGGACGAGAGGAACTCGCACCCGAGATCGTCCGCCAGGATGAACACGACGTTCGGCCGCTTCAGCTCCTCGGCACGGGCGGCGTGAGCGAGCAGCAAGGAAAAGAAGGCGGACGGTATCAGTCGGACCACGGCAAAGCCTCGTGGGTGAGTGGTCACTTCTGCGGCACCCGGGCCGGCAGGAGTTTGTGCTCCTCGAGAAACTTCGTCGCGCGCTTCACGCACGCCTCGTAGTCGTCAGGCTTCGCGCCCTTGCGGAAGTCCGGGTGGTTGAAGAAGCCGTGCCCGCGGCCCTCGAACGCCTCGACCTCGCAGACGTTCCCCGCGCCCTTCATCGCCTTCGCGAACGCCTCCACCTGCTTGAACGGGACCGTCGTGTCGGCGGTGCCGTGGAGCACCAGCACGGGCGGCAGCTTCTCGCGGACGTGGTGCTGCGGCGAGATCGGCTTGAGTTCGTCGCCCCGCTTCGCGCCTCCGAAGCCCGCCGCCGAGGTGTCGAGCACGGGGTTGAACAGCACCAGCGCGTTCGGGGCGGCGTCGGCGTCCTTCGCGCCCTTCTCGTCGAGGAAGCCGGGCACGAGCGCGGTGCACGCGGCCAGGTGGCCGCCCGCCGACCCGCCCGCCGCCACGATCCGGTTCGGGTCCGCGCCCCACTCCCTCGCGTGCTCCCGGACGTAGCGGACGGCCGACTTCGCGTCCCGCACCGCGTCGGCGGGCGTGGTCTTGTGCCGGGACGACACGCGGTAGTCGGCACAGATCGCGACGCACCCGAGGCCCGCGAAGTGCCGGGCGAACGGTTCGAACTGCGCCGGGTTCCAGCCCGACCACCCGCCGCCGAAGAAGAATACGATTGCCGTTCGGTTGTCGCCGGGTTTCGCGTCGGCGGGGGCGTAGATGTGGAGTTGCAGCTTGTCGCCCGATGCCTCCTTGTAGACGACATCCTTCGGTGCCGCGGGCGCGTCCTTCTTCGGGGGCGGGTCGGCCTTCGCCTTCTTGAGGATCTGAATGGTCACGTCGTTCTTCTGCTTCTCGCCGGGTGTGCTGCGGCCGTCCGCGACGAACTTCTCCATCAACTCTGTGAGGCGTTTCACCTCCTCGGGGTGCTTGGCGGCGAGGTCGGTCTTCTCGCCGATGTCGGCGCTCAGGTCGTAGAGGTGCGGTTTGGTGCCGTCCGTCGCGCCGCTGCCGGGGCCGAGGATCAGCTTCCACTTGTCGGAGCGGATCGCGAACACGCCCGCCGCGGAGTGGTGAACCACCGCCTCGTGAATCGGTTTGTCCTCGCCCCGGAGAAGGGACATCAGGCTGACGCTGTCCTCGCCCGCGGCCGCCGGGAGCTTCGCGCCGAACACCTCGGCCAGGGTCGCGAGGATGTCCACCGAGCAGACCGTTTGCGAGCACGTCGAACCGGGCTTCACGGTGCCGGGCCATCGCACGACGAACGGGACGCGATGCCCGCCCTCCCAGGCGTCGGCCTTATACCCGCGCAGCGGCCCGCTCGGGAAGTGCCCGCGCGACTCCAGTTCCTTCGCGCCGATGTACGGGGCACAGCCGTTGTCGCTGGTGAAGACGAC
>CAMDQN010000212.1 GCA_945905925.1 Singulisphaera sp. GP187 | reverse complement strand
TGCGGCGAAGGCCCACCAGAGCATGAGTGAAGGGAAGTCGTTAGCGATCTGCGCCGCTGGTGGGCCTTCGCCGCAAAGCCGGCTCGACCCACCCTACAAAAGCAATCACATCGGCGCGGGGGTACAATGGTTCGCGTTGGTCCTGTGAGGGCTATCATGGGAGAATCAGCAATGTATCCGTCGGGCCGGTGGGATGGGTTCTGGGTGCAAGAGCACGTGGGCCGGCAGGCGATGACACCGTTCACGCTGCGGTTCGCCGACGGGCACGTGACTGGCGACGGGCGCGACATGGTGGGCCGCTTCACCTTCAGCGGTGAGTACGACGAAGCGACCGGCGCGGTGCGTATGGTGAAGCAGTATTACACTGTCGAAGAGCACCTGCGACACCAGGTGTTGTACGTCGGCCGACCGGACGGCGAGGGTAGCATTCAGGGAGCGTGGTCCATCGGCGCCGACTACTCCGGGCCGTTTTTGCTGCGCCCCCGTGTGCAGAAGCCGACTGGCGAGGAACCGATTCACGAGATCGGCTGACGCGAACGATGACCCCATCCGAAGACCCGCGTGCGGTGCTGGTGCAACTCGTGGTGCGCCTGCGAGCCGCCGCGCCCGCGGACCGGGTTGGGGTCGTACGGCAACTCCTTCCACTTCTCGCGAACCCTGGCGTGCCGCTGGCGGTTCGGTTCGCGGCGGCGGCACGCGCTCTCGATGCGCTCCCGGACACGCCGCACGCGATTCGCGGCGTGGTGCGGGCGCTCACGGCGCGCGCGTCGCCGGCACGCTCGCTGGCCCGGCTCCGGCATCTCCAGCGACTTACCGAGAAGTCGGACTCGCTCGACGCGCTCGTGATCGCGCGCGAGCGGAAGGTGAAGATGAGTTGTCCGCGGTGCGACGCGCGACTGTCGCGCCCGGAGATGGTGAAACACTTGTGGCACGAACACGGGCTGGCGCTCGTGAAGGGGAAGACTCGCACACGCGCGAGGATGGTCGAAGCGGTTCGGCGCGAACACGCGTCAACCGGTGAGCCGGCGCTGATCGACCGCGCCGTGGCGATTGACCGTGAGAGGGCGGTTGGCCCCTGGGCAGCGGAAACGGCCACCGAGGAAGAAGCCGTTCCGCTGTGCCTGTCCGCACGCGAGCGGGGTGTGTCGCTGTGCCCGGCGTGCTTCGCCGACGTGCCGCCACAAGTGCCGGAGTTGACAGCGGTGCTCGCGGTCGCGAACGGCCGGCTCGCGGGCGACGGGTTCGTCGCGAAGGCGCCGGTGCTGTCCCCGCCGCGCGTGCGCGCGACCCTCGCCGCCGTGGGGATGCTCATCGCGTTCGTGCTCGTCGTTCCGGTTTGGCTGGCACTCATGCTGTCGATCGTGACCTACGCGCTCACGCGTGTCTTCCTCGCGCCGAAAGACACGCCGAACGACCGCGCCATCGACGCCGCGTGGAAGAATCTGGCGCGGAGCCTCACCGACCGGCGCGACGCGGCGCGGTTCCTCACGCGGCTGTGCGTCACCAGTATCGGGCGCGGCGATCCGTTCGAGCGTGCGAACGCGCTCAACGCCGTGATCGCTCGTGCCCGCGCGAGTCCCGCCGAGCGCCAACTCCTTGCCGTGGCGCTCGCGCTTCAGATGGATGACAGCGGGCGGTTCGGCCGCGACCGCGCCGCGGGCGTCGCGGAACTCGTCGGCCCCGCGTTCCGGGGCGAGCAACCGGCTGAATTCGCGGAGTTCGTACTCGCGGTGTACCTGCGCGTGCCGCGCGAAGCGGCTGAGATCGCGAGACTTCGCGCACTGCTTCTGACGGAAGCGTTCACGGCTGAACTTACCCCGCGAGAAGTTCTCGACCTGTGTGACGTGGCGCCGGCCATCGCACAGGCGGTGCGGCTCTCGCCAAGCCACGTTGCGCTGATGTATGGCGTGTGGGTGAACCGAAGGGTTCGCAACTGGGAGAACGTGGGCGAAGCCAGGACAGTATTCGAATTCGCGACCGCGGCGCCGACCACAGCGGGGCGGTTGCTGAGCCATGAACCCGGCTTGTTGCTCGTGTGTACCACGCACCCGGACGCCGAAGCCGAACTCGGTCCGGTATTGGTGTGTGCCGGGGGCGTGTCGGTTGGTGGAGTGCAGACCGCCGACCCTGCGGCCGACGTGCGCCTGGAAGCCAATGGGCGCACGCTGGTGTTTGGGAAACACCCGCTCCGCGTGAGCGGCCGCTTGCCTGAAACGTTCCCGGCAGAGTTGAAGGCCTGGCTGCGGTTCCGCGCGGAGGTGCTCGTAGGCTATCCGGCGGCGTTCCTTCGCGCCGACGCGCCACACACAACGCGACTGCTCAAGCCGTTCGTCGCGCGCTGTGCCGCGTGCGGAACCGAGTGCCTGCCGGTGATTGGCGAGGTCGCCCGACCGCTACGCACTTGACACGCGGGTTTTTGTCGGTAACCCTCGTTGATACCCGCCGCGCTTTGCGTTCTCGCCGCATTTGCCTTTTGCCTCCGAGGTTTCGCCGTGCTTCGCATCGGACACGTGAACCGCCGCGAGTTCGTTCGCGTTGGCGGGCTGGGCGCCGCGGGCGTCACACTCCCGTGGTTGCTCCGGCAAGACGCGAAGGCGAGCGGCACGCCCACTCGCCCCAAGTCGGTCATCTACGTCGTCCTCGACGGCGGGCCGAGCCACATCGACATGTGGGATCCGAAGCCGGACGCGCCGGCCGAAATTCGCGGACCGTTCAAGCCGATCGCGACGACGCTTCCCGGCGTTCGGTTCACCGAACTGATGCCGATGCAGGCGCGCATGATGGACCGGCTCGCGCTGCTTCGCGGCGTGCAGTCGGTGGAGAACGACCACTTCCTCAGCGAAGTGTACAGCGGATTGCCGCGAGGTGCCGGCAAGCGCCCCGCGTTTGGCTCCGTGGTCAGTAAGCTCGCTCGCGGGCAGTCACTGCTCCCACCCTACGTGAGCCTGAACCGGCCAACGACGGATCAGTTCGAGTTCGAGAAGCCGTATTACGCCGGCTCGGATCACGCCCCGTTCAGGCCGTTCGGCGACGCGGTGGACGACCTCGCCCCGGTGAAGTCGCTCGATACTCTCAGCGACCGCAAGGCGTTGCTCAAGTCGTTCGACACGCTCCGACGCGACATTGATCGCGTCGATTCGATTCGTGGGATGGACAAGTTTCAGGCGCAGGCGCTCGACATCATCACGTCGCCGAAGGTGCGCGAAGCGTTCGATCTCAGCAAGGAATCGCCCAAGACAATCGCGAGTTACGGCTCGGGCAAGTACCCGCACCAGACCGTGAAGGACATCTACTACGGGTGGGACGCGAAGCCGTTCGTGCTGGCGCGGCGCCTGGTCGAAGCCGGGGTTCGCGTTGTTACGTTGCGGGCGGGGTCGTGGGACCACCACAGCGGACCGCAAGCGGACATCTTCCACGCGCTCAAACACATCGTCCCGCTGATGGACCGGAGCGTGTGCGCACTGATCGACGACCTCGACTCGCGCGGCCTGTCGGACGACGTGTTGGTCGTGGTGCTCGGCGAGTTCGGACGTACGCCGAAGATCACGCAACCGGGTCCAGGGCGCGAGCATTGGGCCGATGCCGGGTGTGCGGTGTTCGCGGGCGGCGGCTTGAAAATGGGTCAGGTGATCGGCGAGACCGACGGTCGCGCCGAACGAGCCAAGAACGGGTTAACGAGTTTCCAGAACGTGATCGCAACGATTTACAGTGTCCTGGGTATCGACCTCGAAACGACACTGCCGGACTTCAACGGGCGCCCGCAATTCCTCCTCGACGACAACAAGCCCATCAAGGAACTGCTGGACTGAACCCACCGGGAATGCGGGTTGTGCGGACTCGCGCGGCGCGCATGTTCCCGGAACGTGCGCGGGCGCGGGATCGCAGTCGCTCGCGGCTCCGAACGCGCGCAGACTGGAAGCGTTAGCTTCACCTGTGAGGACACACCAAATGAAGCGATTTGCGATCGCGGCCGTTCTTGTCGCTGCGCTCGGCCTTTCGGCCAGCGCGCAGCCTCCAGTTTATCCACCCACGACCCCGCCACCACTGAAACCGCCACTCGGGGTCGCGCCGCGCGTGGAATTGCCGCCGGTCGGCGCGCCTGCGCCGAACGTGTTCGTGCCGCCCGGCACACCGCCCGGACCGGCGATTCCGGTCTACAGGAGTGGCGGTGTGGTGGTTGGCGTGTATGGCTATTACCCCTACGACTCCGGCGACTGGCTGCTCGGTGGAACCGACGGCCTGACGCGTCAAAGGGGCGCGTTCACGATGGTCTATTCCGAGTCGAGCGGTGTGGTTGGCCCTGTGTCACACGGCCATCTCTTCCATGGGAAGGTGCGTGGCGGACTCTTTCACCGTTGAGCGGGTTGGAAAACTGTAGAGCGTCGGCCCCAGAGGGCCATGTGCTTCCCACAAGGGCTAAAGCACATGGCCCTCTGGGGCCGACGCTCTGCGGCTCTTGAAGTTGTTGAGTGCCCCCGGCAGGAGTTGAACCTGCAACCTCGGCTTTAGGAAAGCCTTGCGCTATCCATTTGCGCCACGAGGGCCGAACACAATAACTTATACACCACCGGACACGCTGGACCAACGGGAAGTTCGCCCGGAGCCGCACCCATGTTGCCTCTCGTTCTCGCTCTCACGCTAAACGCCCCGCCGGAGCCACCCCAGTTCACGGTCGTGGGCACCGACGAGAATACGCCCACCGGGAAACTCATCGCGATCTCGCTCACGAGTGGTGCGAAGGTTAGCACGCCAGGCGGCGCGATGTCCGTGTCCAGACTGGTCGCGCTCAAGAAGTCCGGGGCGGCGCTCCCCTCGCTGCCGAGCGGCGCGCATATCGTCACTGCTACCGGTGATCGCGTGCCCGGAACACTCAACGGTGGCGACGCGAAGGTTCTCAAGTTTCGCCACGCGACCAGCGACGAGGAATGGTCGATCGCGGTCGACGCGGTCGCCGCGGTGTGGCTGCGCCCTCCACCGGCCGATACACCGACCGATCCGGCCAATTACACGTGGCTCGCCGGAACGCCGACTCGCGACGTGCTGCTCTACCGCAACGGCGACGCGGTGCGCGGCGCGCTTACGGAGTTCACCGTCGCGGGTGTCAAGTTCACGCCGGATGGCGGCGCGGCGCGAGAGGTGTCGCTCAAAGACCTCGCGGCTATCGGCTTCAACCCGCGATTCGTCCGCCCGCGCAAGCCGAAAGGACCGTATGCGCCCCTTGTGTTGAGCGACGGCACCCGACTCGTCGTGCGCGAGATCGAATTAAAGGCCGACTCGCTCGTCTGCAAGGCGGTGTGCGGCCCAGCGGTCGAAGTGCCGCTCGCGAACCTCGTGTCGCTCGACGTGCTTCAGGGTTCCGCGACCTACCTCTCAGACATGAAGCCCAAGAAGGCGGAGACGACCGGCTTTCTCGGCGACGGTTGGGCGTGGACGCCCGACCGCACGGTGCGCAATCAACCCCTGCGTCTCTTGTCGAACGACGGCGAGAATACGTTCGACAAGGGACTCGGGACGCACCCGAAAACGGTCCTCACTTACGACCTCAGTGGGAAGTACACCCGCTTCGAGGCGGTGGTCGGTCTCGACGCCGCGACCGGGAATCGCGGGCGCGCGAACGTGCGCGTCCGGGTCGATGACAAAGAGATTCCGTTGCCCGCACTGAAGACGCTCAGCGCCGGGAACGCGATTCCGCTTCGTGTGGACGTGCGCGGTGCGAAGGAACTGGTGTTGGTGACCGACTTCGGGCCGACCGGCGATGTGCGAGCGGACGTGAACTGGGGCAACGCCCGCCTCACGGCGGAATAGTGCGAGTGTGAGAACAGACAGAAGACCAACGCAGCGCAGAAATGAAAGACAGAAGACCGGAACCCTCGGGGTT
>CAMDQN010000211.1 GCA_945905925.1 Singulisphaera sp. GP187 | reverse complement strand
CCGGCACGTTCTGCAAGGCGGCGTTTGAGGCGAACGAATGGCGGAAGCAGTGGAAGCCGGGGATAACGGCCCACTTGCTGCCCGCGAGTGGCCCCTCGAAGTGGTGTCGCGCTTCGTCTTTCGTCAGGGACACCCAGTCAGTGCGGCTCTTCATTCTCGTCTTCTGTGGCTGACTGATCGTGTACGGCCCGCCGGGGTGCGCGCCGTCGAACCAGGCGCGGAGGATGCGGGCCAATGAGTCGCACATATCGACGTGGCGGAAGGTCACCTCTTTCTTCCGGTCGCGTTTCTTCTCACGCACTCGGACGAGCTTCGCCGCGAAGTCAATGTCCTCGATCCGCGAGCGGATCATCTCGCTCCGCCTCGCCCCAGTGTAAGCAACGAACGCGAGCATCGGATGCACGAACGGGTAGTTGGCCTTCTGGCGGACCAACTCCAAAACCTCTTCGATTTCTGAGACGCGGAGGAAAAGGCTCTCCCAGAGGTCTGCGCGCGCCCGGTCCTCGTCCGCCCCACTCCGCGCGAGGATCACTTCGATTTGCTCCGAGGTGCGGAACGGCGGTTTCTCTGAATCCTTCGGGTAGTGGAGGCCTTTGGTCGGCGGCCCGCCGAGGCCTGCGAGTAGTTTCAAACTCGCCACGCGGTTCCAGTCCGCCTGAAGACGACCGACCTCCTTTCGGATCGTCTGCGCGCTGATCTTCTCGCCCCGGTAGGTTTCGTCCGATCTGGTCGCGATGTACGCCTGGAGGGCCGACGGTTCCAGCAACCGCAACTGTGTTTGACCGCCGAGGAGTCGAACGAGATGGTTGCGGTGGAACTCCTCGGTTTCCAGCGTGTCTTCCTCCTTTGCCCCACTTGGTGTGTGTGCTTTCACGGCATCGAAGAGGTCCTGAAGTCTCCTGACAGCGGCAACTTTTGGTCGCCCCGTTTCCTTCCCACCCGTGAGGATGAATTGAGCGTGGTCGGCGTTGTCTGGCATTGTGAAGAAGCCGTCGCGGAGGAGGCCGAGGGTCTTCTCCACCCGCGCGAGAGTTGCCTCGGCGTCTGCTTTTGCTTCGTCGAGTGTGCCGGTAACTTTGCCGAGTGACCGGTTGTAGCTCTGGCCGCCGAAGTCGAAGCGGATGCGGTATCGTCCGTGTTGTGCGCTGAAATGCAAACTCGCCATACCTGCCCCTTGGGGTGCGGCGAGCAGTCGCGCCGGAGTGCGGACTGGACTCGCTCGCCCTGATGGTACGCAGGAATGTCGCGGGTGCGTGAGCAACATGTCTGCCCTACGACCGCCCTATCAGGCGTCAGATTTCTGTCAGATGTGCGGGGTGGGCGGCAAAAAAGGCAAAGGGGTTAGGGTGAAGAAATCACCCTAACCCCTTTGCTCATCAGTCAGTGCCGAGGAGAGGACTTGAACCTCCACGCCCTTGCGAGCGCTAGAACCTGAATCTAGTGCGTCTGCCAATTCCGCCACCTCGGCCCACTCGCGCGACCGCGAGTGTGTGGGTATCTTAAAGAGAGCGGGCGGAAGGTCAAGCGGTTCGCGCCGTCCACCCGCGAGCACCCCGTTACCTGTCCTTGGAACCGCCGGGTAGTTTCGGCTCGACCGGTGTTTTGGGCGGTTCCGGGATCGTGAGCGGCACGTCGTGGCCGATGAGCGGGACCGTGCCGATGTACTCGAGCCACTCGTCGGCGAACTTCTTCATTGCCTTCGGGTCGGCCGGACCGTCCTCGGTGGCGGAGAGCTTGAACACGCGAACGAACACCGCGTACGCGGTGTGACCGTCGATCGGCAGATCGCGCGGGAGCTTGTTCAATTCCGCGACGTACTGCCGAAGGTGGTCCGGCTTCGATTTCGTGAGGTAGTAGTAGAGGGCCCACGAGGTCGCGTTCGCCTTGATCGCGAGCCGCTGTTGCTTCTTGCGCAAGGCGGCGACAGGGTCTTCCTGGTTCGTCGCGGGCACCATCCCGCCAGGCACCATCGGCTGACCCGGCACGGGAACGACGGGCTGCGTCCCGCTGTCGATCTTCTTCGCCTTCTTCGGAGCCGGGTCGGGGTCGTCGCCGTTCTTGATCCCGTTGAAGTACACATCACCGAGAACGTTCTCGAGCAACCGCGCAGAGTCCAACTCATACGCTTCCGGCTTCTGCGGGTTGAGCGATGGCAGTTCCTTCTTGGTCCCGAAGTCGCGGAAGTATCGCTGGAGGACATAGTTCGGCCCGCCGTAGCCGGTCGAGATGGCGACGTGCATGTTGGGCTTGTCGTCGTCCCCGACCGTGATGTAGGCCGGGCCACGCGGCCGGGTGTAGAAGTTCACCGCCCCGTTGGTGAGCCACGTCGGTAACGTGACGTGCTTCGGCAGCGTACCCGTGGTGTACATCAACTGGCGAGTTCCCTCGCGACTCACGGCCGCGATTTCGGCCTCCGCGATCGCCAGCTTCTCGACCGCCGCGAGCGTGGTCGCCCGGGCCACATCTTCCGGCGGGGTGCCCTGCTTCCCGGTGGAGTCGAGGTCGGGAATCACGCCGTTGAGCAGTTGTTGGCGGTTCAGCCCCTTCACGAACACTTGTTGGTTTTGGCGCAGGAAAGTCTGGCCGACCTCGTCCATGCGCTCCGGGGAGAGCACAAGGAGATTGTGACCCGGTGCGTAGAACGCGTCGGACATCGGCAGCCCGTCGAGCGCGTGGTGCAACTCGCGCATCTTGGAGGCTTGCGGCGCGAGTACGGTCACGAGCGGCGCTCCGGGCACTGGGAGGACGGTGCCGCGGGTCGCGTGCCACAGGTAGAAGGCGGCGAAGTTGTCGTTCAACTGCGTGGCCCGCCGGTCCACTTCTTCGGGCGGGTTGTCCTGGTAGATGATGGCGTAGTGGCTCACAATCCGGACGTTCTCGTAGCTGATTTGAATCTTCCACGTTTCGGCGTCGCTCGGCAGCGGCACGGGGCCGGTGACCGCCGCTTGCATTTTCTCCCACGCGGCGACGAACCGCTTGATGTCGCCCTCGGGGATCGCGAACTTCTTCTCGGTGGCGACCGCCAACAACTCTTTCGCGTAGGCGAGCGCCTCCTTCACGAAGCCAGACTGGAGTGCGAACACCATTGCGTCGTACAGCAGTTTCGGGTTGTCCTTCTTGACCACCCACGTCGCGTATGCAGCGTTCACCTCGGTGCGCCGGCTCTGCTTCGCACCGGGGACACCGAGCAATTCCTGGTACAACTGAATGCTGGAACTATCGACGAAGAGGCTGGCGCTCTGTTTCGAGCCGAAGGGCGGAACGTCGAACTTGCGGAACAGTGGGTGCTGGAAGTTGGGGTTGTTCGCGGCGTCGAAGTTCCTCTTCGCGATCAGCGGTTTGCTCAGGAAATCCGTTTCGAGTGGGAACAGCACCACGATCGAACGGGAGTAGTCGGCTTCGGCCGCTCTCGTTGTGGGGGTGGGCTGCATCCCGCCAGGGATCATCAGTGGGCCACTTCCGGGCCGGCCGCCGGGAATGGGGCCGAGGGGTGTGCCGACCCCATCGGGGCCGCCGGGGATTCCGTCCGCGCCAGGACCGCTGCCACCGCCCTCTAGCAGCACGCGGATGATGATGTACCCCGCGAAGGTGGGGGTCGCGGTGACGGTGAGGAACACCGCGACCGCCAGCAGAAGCCGCCTCATGGGATCTCTCCGTTGCGTCCGGGCCGTTTTGCGATGCGTGTATTGTTCCCCGCGGCGCCGCCACGGGCAACGCGAAAGTCGCGGGGCGTTACGTCGTACCGAATCGTGTGGATCGGTTTCACCCGAGTGGCGGAGTCAAAGTAGTAGGCACATGCCGTGTGCCGTCGTTTCGCAATTCAAGAACGCTTAGCGATTCTGACGCGTACAGCGACGGCACATGGCGTGTGCCTACTACTTTGAAACGCAACAGATTCACGCAATTCGGTGTCACTTCTTCGCAGGCGCGAAGACGATCGTGGTTTGTGGAAGGCCGGGGAACAGGGTCGTGTTCCGCTTCGCGTTCGCGCGGATCGCGGTGAGCCGACTCCGCAACCCTTCGATGTCCACCTTCGAACCGATGTCCGGCATCCCCTTACTATCCACCTTGTCCATCGGGGCGAGAACAGTCGGCACCACGTTCTTGTAGAGTTCCTCGACGACCGGGGGAACCCGGGCGGCGCTGAACTTGTTCGGTTGCGTGATCTCGTAGTCCGGGTCGAAGAGCGGGCGCCACTTGAGCATTGCCTCCGAGATGCGCAGCGAGTAGGAACGCCACGGTAGACGGCGGTCGAAGGCGTCGGCGGCGCGCGGGCTGGCGAACGTGACCAACGCAGCCGTGATCGCTTCCACAACCGCGTCCGCGTTGTACTTCACCGGGGTGACGCGATCCCCCTTCACCTCAACCGGGGCCATGGTACACAACCCGATCACGGCCTCGGCCGCATCCGCGGGGCCGGGTGCGGGAATTAACGCCGGGTCGCCGAGCGCGACCCTGGCCAGCGTGTACGACGGGTAGAGCGGCTTTCCGTTCGGATCGTTGATGACTACGAACCGCACTTGCGCGAGCGCCTTGATCGCTTGCCGGCGGACCAGTGAGAGCACGGCGAGTTGATCCTGCGAAGCGTTGTCCGCCTTGTCGTCGGGCAAACCGGCGAGCAGGAGCGACGGGGTGTTAATGCAGTCTTCGAGCGCCTTCACGAGCGCCCCAACAGTTTTCGGGTCTTCGGTCTGGCTCACGTGGTTGCGCGTCTTCAGCCAGTTCGGATCGTAGGCCGCGAGCAAGTTCGCAGCCGCGTGGAACAGGTAGTACTTGACCTCGGTGCGGGTGTTCGCGTTCGAGATCAGGGATGTGAGGGTCGCGTAGTGCGCCGACGAACCGCCCTTGCACACGTGCGCGAGGACACGCGCCGCGTTGACCCGGACGATCGGCTCCGCGGACTTCTCGATCAGCTCCTTGAGCGCGGCGTCGAGCGCGGCTCCAATCTCCCGGCTGTAGACGACGTGGTCCGGTCCGGCCCTTCGGGTTCCGATTCCGGGTTCCAACACGTACTGATCCAGATTGACGAGGATGCCGTCTGGGCCGTCAATGGTGATGTATCGCAGCGCCGCGGCCGGCGGCTTGAAATCTTGCGGTGCCTTGTAAACGGATGGGTGCGCGACCACTTCGGCGTAGAAGTTTGCGAACTTGGCGAAGTGTTCCTTGGCCGCTTTCAGTTCTTCTTTCGGAATCCCGCCCCGCCCGATGTCGCGATACTCGGCGACCTTGCCGGGTGCGACGTTGTCCCTGACGGGGACCGCCGGCGGTTGCGCGCGTCCGGTTCCGGCGAACAGCGTGAACCCGGCGCCGACGAGGAGAGTCCATGCGGCGTAGCGAGCGAGCGTCATCGGTTCCCCCGACCCGTGGGATGTGGTTCTGGACTACGACTAGAACGGTGCCGAGCGAGTTCTCGTTGGTCACAACTTCAGGCTAACGAAGGGGTACGCGGGTTGCAAGGGATCTGATCTCGCCTTGGTGCCGAAACGCGGGTCAGGCTCGGTGCCACCGGTCGCGGTCGGATCGCACAACAGGCCGTTGCCGTTTGGGTGGTGCGGGGTTACAAAGCAGGTGTCGGACGGATCGGGCTGTAGCGCAGCTTGGCTAGCGCGCTTGCTTGGGGTGCAAGAGGTCGTGGGTTCAAATCCCGCCAGCCCGACCTGGCCCCGGTGATGACAGGAGTTGTCGCCGGGGCGTTTTCGTTGACATTTCCAGCACTTCCACCACTCGCATGGTTGTTATTCCGCGACTCGTCTGCCGGTCCCTCAGTGCTACATGATGCCCCGAAATGACCCCGGTTGCACAGAGTTGGCGCAACCAAACTCGCCTCTGTTGCGGGACGCCCGATTTTGGTCCAGAGCACTTTCAGTGAATGCGTAGCGTCTGGTCCGAGCCGCGACCGTCAGGGCTGACAGTTCATGACATCTTTGGGCTTGACACGGGAAACCTTGGAAAACTCAGCGGTTTTCGTTTGGGTGGGATGCGGGTTGATGGCTGAAACTATTCGGTCGCCTGAGTCACAAACCATTCCCCACATTGCACTTGCTATG
>CAMDQN010000210.1 GCA_945905925.1 Singulisphaera sp. GP187 | reverse complement strand
GCTGTTGGCAAAGGCTCAACGCCAGGAAGGTTCCTTCGGAACCATGAAGCTCTCACCCATCGCCAAAAAGCTACGCGAACTCATCGGGGAGAAAGACGCGAACTCAGCCGAGGGCGGCTGAGTTACAAGTCCACAGCGCAAGCCCCTCTTGGGCGCCGCGTGTTTCAACGATCGGTGTCTTCTAGAGTGGTCCGCTCGCGGTTCGCTTCGCAGCCGGCTGCCACAATGATACCTTCTCAATTGCTGATCCGAGCGTGTCGCACCGCTCGCGGACCACTCTGAAAACCTTTTCGCGGCGATTTCGGACACCGCACGACCAACGGACGCGCCCGTGCCGTTACAATTCGGGCGCGGCGCGACCGGCGCCATCGGCACATCCCCTCGCCCAGCGCCGGGTTACGTCCCCTTTAGTGTTGACACACCTCTCGGGCCGTTTAAGCTCAGAGAAGAGTGAAAGGTGTGGCCCGCCGCGCGCCATCAAGTCTTGCCGCCTGCACCACCACCGCGTTCACCGCGACGAGGAACACATGGCTAAATCGAAAGAGACGAATGTCCCGCTGATCTTCGCGCTGGTGTTCTTCGTCCTCACCACCATCGCGTTCGGCGTGATGTGGTATCTGTCGTTCTCCGAAATGGAGACCCACATCGCGGCGAAGAAGACCGCGGAGAAGGATCGCGACAGCGTGAGCGTCCAGAAGAACGAGGCCGAGCGACTGGCTCGCGTTTATCGCATTTATATCGGCATCCCGCGGTCCGAGCCGCCCACATTCGACGACGTGAACACGACCAACACCGAATCGAAGGCGGGTGACAAGATCGCCGCCGAGGTCAAGTTGATCAACGACGCTCTCACCGCGAAAATCGCCACCGCGGACAAGGACAGCGTGGTGAGTCTGCTGACGCTGTGGCAGATCGACGCGAACGGCAAGGCGGAAAAGGCACCGAGCAAGGGGCTGATCGACCAGATCGCGGACATCAAGAATAAGGACATCGCTTACGCGGCCGCCGACGCCGAGCGCAAGAGCTACAACACGCAAATCACGGCGATGAAGGCCGATGTTGTCAAGCTCCAGGATGCCACCGCCTCCTTCAATAAGGCGGCGGCCGACCTCCCGAAGCAGATCACCGACGACATCAACGCGGCCATCGCGAAGGTCATTGCGAGCACCAAGAAGTACGAACAGGATTCAATCGCGGAGAATAAGAAGTTCGCAGACGTCAAGGAGCGCCTCGACACGGCCGATCGAGAGCTGGGCAAGCAAAAAGACAAGTACACAGAACTCCTTGACGAGAACAACCGCCTCGTTCGCGAGAAGAACGTGGGCAACCGCGAGACGCTTAACTTCGAGGAACCGCAGGGCAAGATTCTGCGGAAGGTGCCGGGCACCGATGGGGTAGTCGAAATCAACCTCGGTTCCGCGGTCGGCGTGCGCCCGGGCCTCACGTTCACGATCCTGCCAACCGACTTCCCGGAAAAGGGCCGTCAGTCCCGGGTGCGGATGCTCCGCATCCCCGACGGAAAGGGCGACTACAAGTCGGTGGAGACGTTCGTACCCAAGGGGTCGGTCGAGGTGTTCGAGGTGGTGAACGAGCGGCTCTCGCTGGCCCGCATCCAGTCCGGGTCCGAACTCGACCCGATCCGCGACGGCATCGCTCAGGGCGACCTGCTTTATAACTCCGTCTGGCGCAAGGGTGTCGCTGATCACGTCGCACTCGTCGGCATCTTCGACGTGAACGGCGACGGCTCCGACGACATCGAGAGTGTGGTCCGCGACCTCACCAAGATGGGCATCCCGGTGGACGCCTACTACGACCTGAAGAAGCGAGTCTGGGTCGGTCAGGTGACCGAGCGCACCCGGTACATCGTCGAGGGGTACTTCCCGCTCAACTCGTTGAACGACCCCAACCGCGACGAGAAAACGAAACTGATCGACTCGATCACGAACGCCATCAACGACGGCAAGAAGAAGGGCGTGAACAACATCAACTTCCGCGACTTCTTTACCCGCATGGGTTACAAGTTTAGGCTCGACGTGACTGACGACAAGGTGAACCAGGCGACCGCGCCCTACCTGAGCAACGTTGGTGTTGGCGCGCCCCTGACCCCACCGGGCAACCCATAAGAAGCACGACGAACCCGGAGCGTAAACTGATTAGGGTGAACCCCCTCAACGCGAAAATGACGCGATGAAGGTTCACCCCATCGCTTACGCTCCGGGTTCGCCCATTTGCACGTCCAGCCACCGACTCCCTTCCACCGCGATCGCGATCACGGCCCCACTCAGCGTGGTCCACTCCGCGAGCGCCCACCCTTCACCGGCCAACCGCGGATCGCGGACGGCATTTACGCGCGGCGGGCGTTCAGGGTGCAGTTCCACGTCGAAGTCGGCGAGGCACGCGACCGTTGCGCCAGCCGCCTTGATGACCGCTTCCTTCGTGGTCCATCCGCGGAAGAACGCGGCCTGCCGGTGCTGTTCGGGCAGTCCGCGGAACACAGCGCCTTCCGCCTGCGAGAAGTACCGACCGACCAGTCCTTCGAGGTTCTCGATCCGGCGCACGAGTTCCACGTCCACGCCGACCCTCCGCCGGCTCAGCGCAATCACCGCGACCCCGTCCGTGTGCGTGACGTTGAAGTGCAACTCCGGTTCGCCACACAACACCGGTTTGCCCGACGCCAGGCACGTGATCGGTACTGTGGTGGGCGCAACGCCGAGACACTCGCCGAGCAGCCCGCGGAGCAACCCGCGGCCAATCGTGAATTCCTCTCGCGGCTTTGCGATTTTGTACCGAAGCGCCCGCACCTGTTCTTCCGCGGTGAGACGCTGGAATAACTCTTCCGTGGGAACCGGCGGGCGCGCCAAATCCACGACCCAAGCGAACACTTCATCCGCGCTGAACGTGGGATCGCACCTGAAGGTCGCCGGGCACGTGGCGACCTTCACGCGAGTTCCACCCAGTTCGCCTACGTTCGTCATTCGATCACGTTCCGCGTCTCAGTTTGCTCTTCGCGCCACGCCACGCAAACGCTATACCGCGTAGTCATGAACACACTCATTCTGTTCTCCGCGCTGACCTCCAGCCAGCCACAGCCCGCTGCTACGTTTCATAGCCCCATGCCGCTCGCGGCGAAAGACGACGTGAAAGCCGGGCCGCCTCTGGTTCACACGTTCGACTTAACGAACGCGACTGCGGGGACGGTCACAATCACGAAAGTCGAGGCCGGCTGCGGATGCTTGCGTCAGAGGCTTGACGCAGGCACGCTCCAAACCGGCGAGAAGACGAAACTCGCGGTCGAGGTGAACACGCTAACGCAACCGGACGGTCCGAACCGCTGGCAGGTGGTGGTGTCCTACAAGGTGGAACGACCCGGCGTCCCCGCGCAGAACGGCGAGTTGCTGCTTCAGATCACGGCCTCTCTCTCTCGTGAGATCATAGTGACCCCGCCACAGGTCGCGTTCTCGACCACCGGTGAAGCGAGCCAAGTGCTTGTAATCACGGACAAACGGGTGAAACCGCTCACTGTTCTGAAGGCGTCTTCCTCGGCCACGCACCTCGCGGTTGAGGTCGGCGCGGTCGCGGGCCGGTCGCAATCGGTCACGATCAAACTCGCGGCGACCGCGCCCGCGGGCCACCGCGACGAAACCGTGCTGCTCCACACCGACGACCCCGACTGCCCCGAATTGCGGATCCCGGTACGCGTTCTGAAGCGGTCCGCGAACGCGGTGACCGTGACCCCGGAGACCGTCAACGTGCGCCTCGCAGCCGGACAAACGGAAGTCTCAACGTTGGTTCAACTCCGTTCGCCGGATGGCAAGGCCGTGAGCGTGGCGAGCGCGACGAGCGACCTGCCCGGCGTCGAGGTGAAATTCTCGACGGGGAGCGGTCCGGTCGCGACGGTTCGGATTACGGTTCCTGAGGCGGTCGCGGCCCAGTCCGGGCGCTGCACGGTGCGTGTGCGATTCAGTGAACCAGCCGGCGAGGTAGCGATTCCCGTTTCCTGGGTCGGCACCAAGAAGTAACCCCGTGCGGAAAAAAGGTGCGTTACAGGCGAACCTGGCGCGATCGCGAGGTAAAATGAGTTAGTGTCGAGCGGAGCCGAATTCCTCCCCGAAGTACGCTTCTCGGTTCCCGAAGTTCTTCTCGCGACAGGAGGTCAAGCCTTGGACAGCGTGCCGACCGAGCGTAGTCAGCGGCTCTCGCGGGCAGCGGCCCAGCGGTTGAGCCTGTATTTGCGGTGTGTGGCCGACTGGCCAACGGACGGGGAGGCGGTGTCAAGCGGTCGTATCGCCGAGGCGGTCGGTGTGAGCGACGCGCAGGTGCGTCGCGACCTCGCGGCGCTGGGGCACCTGGGCCAGCGAGGGGTCGGGTACGACGCGCGCGAACTGGCGACCGCGATCCGCACAGCGCTGGGGATCGACCGCCCGTGGCGCGCGGTTCTCGTCGGTGTCGGCAACCTGGGCCGCGCTCTCTTGAAGTACCAAGGCTTCCGGGCACAAGGCTTCGAGATCGTCGGCCTGTTCGACAGCGACCCTGCGAAGGTCGGTCAGGAAGTCGAAGGCTTGCCCGTGGAGCCGGTGTCGGTGCTGGGGGTGCGGGTGAGCGCGCTCGGAGCGGAACTGGGCGTGCTGACGGTTCCCGGCGACACGGCGCACGCGGTCGCGGAGACGCTGGTCGGGTCCGGGGTGCGCGGTATCTTGAACTTCGCCCCCGTGGTGTTGAAACTCCCGCGCCGGGTCCGGCTCGTGACGGTGGATCTGGCGATCCAGTTGGAGCAGCTCGCGTTCCAGATTCAGCACGGCGACGCAGCAGCCCGCGCGACCGACGAGGAGTAATCGCCGCGATCCGAAGACGACGCAGGACGATTGCAAAGTCGTAGGCATCAACGGATCAAGAGGTTGACGGCCTTGTCGATGTCCCAGTTGAGAGCGTCGGCCTGGGCCTTGAGTGGTTCGCCCGGCGCGCCGGGGTTGAGCACCCGTAACGCGCTCACGGCTCCGCTGAGCAAGGTCGTGAACCGCTCGGCCAAACCCGGTCGGTGGCACACGTGCCGGTCCTCGTCCCACCACCGGTCCTTCTCGAAGTGCAGGTTGTTCTCCACCGACCAGTGGCCCCGAATCAGACCGAGCAACTGCGCCGCCGACACCACGTCCGGGTCCAAACTGGTGGCGAAGTACCTCGTCTCGCACGTCCGCGTCCCGTCCGGCGCTCGGGTCTGCCGGTCCACTCGCGCGACCAACCGCAGGCCGGGGAACTTCAACGCCTCACGCGCGTACTCGGCCGTCTCCGCGTCGCACCAGATGTGTCGGGTCTCGACCGCACCGCGTTTTTTTCGTACGTCGTGGCGTCGGCCGACGCCGGGGTCGCGTCCGCGAACGCGGTGCGGATCGTCTCGTGCAGGTCGGGTTGGTTGTCCTTGACCGCCAGCACGTAGTCGCGCCCCGCGTCGATGATTGCGCGGGCCAGCGGGCGCTGGCAGAACAGGGCGTCCCCGGTCAACACCCGAAGCGACGGCCACAGGGCGAACAGGTCGTCGAGGTGGGCCTTGAGAACCTCCGACTCGGTCTCCTTGCCGTCCCCAACGGGCCAGTCGGCCAGGCACACCCGGGCGTTGTGGGCGAACACGTTGAGGACGTGGAGCGCGTCCCCGTCGGCATCGTGGGCCTGCTTGCTGGTCTTCCCGTCCACGGCGGCGGCGACCGGCGCGGTGACCATGACTCGGGCGAGCCACCCGGCCAGGGCGGAGCGGAACTCCTCGACCGAGAAGTCGGCGGCCACGCGCCCGTAGGTGGTGGCGTGCGGGGCGTACCGGCGGGTCAGCCCGAACGCCTCCTTGAGCGTCGGCCAGTGGCGCTTGGCCCAGCGCGCGATGGACGCGAAGTCGGGTTGGCGGCTGAGCAACCCGAGGAAGATCACGGCCAACAACCCCGGGAACGGATGACGAACCCCACGACGGTGGCGCGGGTCCGTGAGGCGCTGAAACGCCGCCAACAGCGAGGCGGATGCAACGGGTGTCATCGGAGTCCTTCCAGGGAAAGTAACTCGCAGCCCGTCAACACATTAACCGCCATTCCCGACTTTGCAATCGTCCTGG
>CAMDQN010000209.1 GCA_945905925.1 Singulisphaera sp. GP187 | reverse complement strand
TCGGCAACCTCGATCTTTGTCTCTGTCCCGTCCTTGTTCTTGATGATGATGACAACACTGGCGGCCACGACCGCCAACAAGGCCGCGAATCCGGCGAGCAGAATGAGCAACTTGCTCCCCGGTTTCTTCCGCGCAACCGGCGACCGCTTTCGCTTCGATTCTGTTGTGATCGGGTCCGCGGAAGTTGCTTCGAATTCCGCGAATGGGTCAGGTAGCAGTTGTGTCTGCTTGATTGCTTGAGTGAGCGGGATGGCCATGTCCTGGGCGATGGCGCGCAAACGCTTCACCACTTCATCAGCGGTCGCGGGCCGGTGATCGGCCTTCTTCGCGAGGAGTTGATGGATCAATTTGGCGAGCATGTTGGGGACCTCCGGGTTTTGTTCCTGGATGGGCTGCGGGTCTCGGTTGCTGAGTGCCAGAAGCACGGCCATCGTGGTCGGTCCTTCGAACGGTAAGCGGCCCGTGCAGAGTCGATACAGGACGACACCGAGGCTATACAGGTCGGTGCGGTGATCGACCGATTCCCCGTTGGCCTGTTCTGGGCTCATGTAGCTTGGAGTGCCAACCACTGTCCCGTCCGTGGTCACCTCGACGTTGTCATCCGTGGGTTTAGCGAGTCCGAAGTCGAGCACCTTGACGCGACCGCGGGGTGCTGAGAGCCAGAGGTTAGCGGGTTTGATGTCGCGATGGACGATGCCGAGTTTGTGCGCTGCGGACAGCCCAGCGGCGGCCTCCGCACCGATTCGAAGTATTTGGGAGAGGGCGGGGTTTCCTTTCTTCTTGAGGTACTCGTCGAGCGGATAACCTTCGAGGTACTCCATCGCGATGTAGGACACGCCTTCTCGTTCGTCGGCCTCGTAGACAATCACAACGTTGTCGTGATTGATCCGCGCGACGGCGCGGGCTTCGCGTAGGAATCGCGCCTTGGAGGTCGCGTGCGTGGCGAACTTCGGGTGCATGACCTTCACGGCGAGTCGTCGTTCGAGTCGGGTGTCGATGGCGGCATAGACCGCTCCCATCCCACCTTCGCCGAGTTGCTTCACGATCCGGTACGGCCCAAGAGTACCGACCTCACCGGTGTTGGCCGGTGGGCCGAACGGGATCTTGATTGTGACTTCGCACACTTGTGACGCAGCAGTCTCTTCCGCGGTGCTCAGAAGGGGAGTTGGTTTGGGGTTAGGCAGCACGACATTTCCGGGTGAGGAGGGCGTGGTCATGGGGACCGACTCCGGTGTATCGAGTGGTCGCGACCGTCTGCGGTAATGTGGAGTTGGCCGCATCGGGTCTTCCTGACGCGACCGAACCCTTTGTGTGGTATGAGACTACTGTGTGGTGAGTCTGAAGTACAGCGGAATGTCGTCTGTTCGAGGCTATTCGGTTGAGCCGTTCCGCCCCGGGCATCCCTGGATCAGAAGCCACGAGGCGCTGCCTCCTCATCGCCCGAGGTAATGTCACAGTCGGCATTATACTGCACGCGGTTGGGAGTGATTGGTTAGTCTCCCTCGCCCCGGCTTTGCGGGGAGAGGGTTGGGGTGAGGGGTCTTTTGCATGACCACCAAACCAAGCACCCCTCACGCTGCCCTCTCCCCGCAAAGTTGGGGCGAGGGAAAGAACTCAAACCTGGCCGCGCGAAGTATAGCAACCCCTCAGCCTCCGTCAGCTTCTTCGAGCTATCGCGTGTCGGGTCGGCGAGCTGAGCGACGCGACCGCAATCAAGGCCGAAGTTGCGCTCACCAGTCATTCGCGAGCGGAAGATGTCGGGCATCCGCGTCCCGCTCCCGGAGTAACCCGGCCTCACTTCCGCCGCAAGGCACCGCGTCCGCGTGCTGAACCACAATCGCGCGGAACAAATCGTCGAGCATCGCCTCGCACTTCATGCTCGCGTATCGCGCCGCGTCGATCGGCTCACCGATCGAAATCGCGATCGTACTCGGTTCGGGCGGCAGCAACAGCGGCGAGAACTTCGGCCACTTCATAAACCGCGACCACGCGGCGAATGCACCCGCTGTCGCGCGGTTCGCCATCCGGTAACTTGACGGCACACTCTTCTCCTGGAGGCGTCATGGTTCGTATCGGTATCGTAGGCATTGGTTTCATGGGCCGCGTTCACTACCTCGCGTCACAGCAACTCACCGGCGCGAAGGTCACTGCCATTTGCAGCCGCGATGCGGCCAAGCGCGCCGGCGACTGGCGCAACACACGCGGCAACTTCGGACCGGAACCGGGTCCGGTCGATTTGAGTGGTGTGAAGACCTATGCGGAAGTGAGCGAACTGCTAGCGGACCCGGATATCGACCTCATCGATATCTGCACTGTCACCGATCAGCACGCACCCATCGCGCTCGCGGCACTCAAAGCCGGGAAACACGTTCTCGTCGAGAAGGCCATCGCGCTGTCACCGCAAGACGCCGACGCGATGGTTGCCGCCGCGAAGAGCGCCGGCAAGTTGCTTATGGTTGCGCACGTGTTGCCGTTCTTCCCAGAGTTCAAGTTCGCGGCTGAAGTCATCGCGAGCGGGCAATACGGGAAGGTAGTCGCAGCCCACTTCCGACGCGTGATCTCGAAGCCGGATTGGTCGGCTAACATCGGCGATTCCGCCAAAACGGGCGGCCCGGCCGTCGATCTGCACATCCACGACACGCACTTCATCGGCCTCGTGTGCGGCGTGCCGAAGCACGTGTTCTCCGTCGGCACCGTCGAAGGCGACGCGGTGACGTACCTCACCACGTCCTACCTGTATGGCCCCGGCGGGCCGGCAGTGACTTGTTCGAGCGGGGCCGTGAGCATGAGCGGGCGCCCGTTCACGCACGGCTACGAGATATTCTTGGAGCGGGCGATGCTGCACTACGATCTTGGGGGAATCCCGCTCACGCTGCTCACGAGCGACAGGAAGTCTACGCAACCGGCGCTGGCCGGCGCAAGCGAGCCTTTCGCGGCGTTTACCGATGAGTTGCAAGCCGCAGTGGACGGTGTGGTCGTGGGGAAGGAACCGACGCTGTTAGGTGGGCAACTGGCGCGGGATGCGCTCGTGTTGTGCCACCGCGAAATCGAATCCGTGAGGTTGGGAAAACCTGTCGCCATGGGCTGATTCCCCAGAGCGCCTATTCGATTCGACCGGAACACTTCGCCCGGCTTGCGCGGGAATGCGGAATGTTAAACTGCAACGGTTCTCGCGATCTCGCGGGTTCTGCCGAATTGAACAGGTAGAGCCAAGAAGCGGGGCGCGAGGGTTGGTGATGAGTGCGCGATACTGGGCAATCGGTGCAGTTCTGGCAAGCGTTCTCGCGAACACGGGGTGCGTCACGAACTGCCACCAAGGCTACGAAATGACCCTCAAGCACGGCCCCTATTACGACACATCGACGCCTTGCCGGAATCGGGTGCATGTGTTCACGCTACATGGCTTGACGCCATCGACCGACAGCGGGCTTAACACGCTACGGTTGAAGCTCGGCGAGAACGGATTTGCGAAGGTCGGGATGGCCGAACTGTGTAGCGCGCACTGGGTGAAGAACGAGATCGAGCGTATCCGGTTACACGACCCTGACGCGCGGTTCGTTTTGGTTGGTTACGACCTCGGTGGTGCGGTCGCCGTCTCGCTCACACGCGATCTGACCGCGAAGGGCGTGCCGGTCGATGCGCTGATACTCCTCAACCCGCTGTGCTGCTCTGCGGAACCGTGCGGTGTCAACACGCTGTTGATCACGAGCGCGAAAGCGACTTCGTGTGTGCCGCACTCCGCGAAGGTCGTGGTTCCGGACGCGAGCCACTTCGGACTACCCGCCCACCCGGCGACGGTAACAGCGGTCACGGAACTGCTGAGGGAGATCGCGCTTCAGCATTCTCCGCCACCGGCGGAAGAAATCCCGGAGTGGAGTTACCAATACGCCCCGGAATCGCGCCGCGTACCAGCCAAGCAGCTCCGCAGCGACTGGGACTTCCTCGCGGACAAACCCGGCACGACACGCGCCATCGCCTCCCGGGTAGTCACGCAGCCGACCCCTGTGGCGGAACCGCCTTCGACCTACGCCGGGCCGGTCTTGCTAAAGCGGTGATCCCTCTTTCGCTGCTTGCGGATTCGCAGTCACATTCGCGAAGCCACACGCGGCGAATGACCAATGCCGCCCCCGTCGTACAACAACCACATGAAGCTGAAGCAACAGCCCGAGGATTTCCGGGTCGAGGAACTCACGGACGCGGTTGCGGGAGACGCGGGCGAGTTCGCACTGTACCGCCTCGAGAAGACCGATTGGACGACGCCGGACGCGCTCTTCGCAGTACGGCGCCGCCTGCAACTCGACGCGCGCCGCGTGAGCTACGGTGGGTTGAAGGACCGGCACGCGATCACGTCGCAGCACATCACAGTCTTTCGCGGACCGAAGCGGAACCTTTCCCACGAGCGCGTCACCCTCACGTATCTCGGCCAACGCACCGAACCATTCACCGCTGCCGACATCCGCGCGAATCGGTTCACACTCACGATGCGATCGATGAGTGACAGTGCGTTGTCACACGCCGGAGTCGCGCTCCGCGAAGTGGCCGACGCGGGCCTGCCAAATTACTTCGACGACCAGCGATTCGGTTCGGTCGGCGAAAGGGGAGAGTTCATAGCCAAAGAGATGGTGTTCGGGCGGTTCGAGCGGGCGCTGTGGCTCGCGCTCGCAGCGCCTTACGAATTCGACCGCGCGGATGCGAAGCGCGAAAAGGCCACGCTCGTGGAACTGTGGGGCAAGTGGCCCGAATGTCAGGCGAAGTTACCAAAAGGGCACTTGCAGCGTCTGGTCAGTTACCTCGCGGCGCACCCAACGGACTTCAAGGGCGCGGTCACGCGGATTCGCCCGGAGTTGCAAGGGCTGTACCTATCCGCGTACCAGAGCTATCTGTGGAACAAGATGCTCGCAGCATGGCTCACAAACACGCTCGGCGCGACGAACCTAGCCGTCGTGGAACTGAAGCTCGGTAAGGTGCCCGCGCCGGTACGCATTCCCGAAGAACATCGCGGCGCGTGGGAGTCGCTGACGCTGCCGCTACCGTCGGCACGCGTGAAGCCGGAACCGGGCGCATCGTGGCTACCCGATGTCGAAGAGGTGCTAAAGGCAGAGGGCTTGACACTTGCGGAACTGAAGGTGAAGGGGATGCAGAAGCCGTTCTTCTCGAAGGGCGACCGCCCCGCGAGCACTCGCCCCGGAAACCTGAGCCACGCCACAGCCGCCGACGAATTGAACAAGGGTCGCAGTAAACTCGTGCTTCGCTTCGACCTGCCCAGAGGAAGCTACGCAACGATGCTGGTGAAGAGGATAACCTGCAGGGCGTTTGACATTTATACTTCGCGTGGTCAGGAGTGAGGCGTTTGTCTCCCTCGCCCCAGTTTTGCGGGGAGAGGGTTGGGTGAGGGGTCTTCTGCGTGACCACCAAACCAACGCCACCCACACCTTGGCCCTGTCCAGGCCCACCTGCGCACCCTGACGCCGTATCAGCGGTCCCATTTCCGCCAGTGGGTACAGCCCGCTGACGTACCGCGCTTTCATCGACACGCCCGGCTTGGGCAGACCCTCGAACACACGCTCGCGATCCGGCAGCGGGTTGAACACCATCCCCACGTAGGCCATCCGACCATCCGCCGCTTCGCCGTGCGGACCTTGTTGCCGCACACCGGTGGCGTCGATCCCGATGTAGCCCACGGTGCGTCCGCACGCGTCCCGAAACCAGTCCCACGCCTCTTTGCCCCTGAACGTGCGGCCCTTCTGCATGTGCTCGGCGATCCGCTGGCCGGTCGCCTCGGTGGTCCGTTGCACGGTCGATTCACCCAACCGGATCCCAGCCGTTTCCTTCAACAGTTCGGTTCCCTTCTCGAAACTGTCAGCAACCGCCCCGCACAGGGTTGCGAGTCGTTCCACGGCCGGCGAGAGCCGTTGCGTGGTCAATCCGACACGCCCGTCCCAAGGGCAGGAACCTTGAGCGCAAAGTCCGCAGTAGTAGTAGGCGCGGTTGCAGGTAACCGGCCCGCCGAGCGTCGCGACCGTCTTTTCGCGGTAGCCGTGGAAGGAGGCGCGTCTTCCGCAGTGGGGGCAGTCGATGACGCTGGTGGTGTAACGGTCGCGGTAGGGATGGCCCTTTCGGGCCAGCCCTTTCAACATGACTCTTTCGCCTCTTTTATGAGGCGAGCGGTTGAGTAGTGCTTGTGTTTCTTGCTGTAGACTGGCTTTTGGTCAGGCTTCTTTTTCGGGCCACGTTTGTGACTGGTCAAGCTTTCACAAGAGACCTTCGCGG
>CAMDQN010000208.1 GCA_945905925.1 Singulisphaera sp. GP187 | reverse complement strand
GAGGGACCGACGTACCTCGGGCCGACGCACCGGCCGTTCGTGCCGAAGGCGGAAGGGTTGGCGAACCTCAGCCCGGCGAAGGGCGTTTCGCTCGACCAACTCCGCGACCGCAAGGAACTGCTTCGCGGGTTCGACACGCTCAACCGCGACCTCGACGCGTCCGGCAGCATGGCGAGCATGGACACCTACACGCAACGCGCCGTGGAGATGATCGCATCGCCGAAGGTACGGCAAGCGTTCGACGTGTCGAAGGAATCACCCGAGACGCACGCCCGCTACGGCAAGTACTGCGAAACCTTCCTGATGGCGCGGCGGTTGGTCGAAGCTGGTGTGTCGGTCGTGACCACGAAGGTCGGCGACTGGGACACGCACGAGAAGAACTTCATCGACCACAAAGACCAACTCCCGCAGTTGGACAAGGGGCTTTACGCGCTCGTCACCGATCTGCACGAACGCGGGTTGGACAAGGACGTGGCGGTGGTGGTGTGGGGCGAGTTCGGTCGCGCGCCGAAGGTGTCGCGCGGCGACGGGCGCGACCACTGGCCCGACGCGGGCGCCGCGGTGGTCGCGGGTGGCGGGTTCAAGGTCGGGCAGGTGATCGGCGAAACCGACGCGCACGGCGGCCGGTCGAAGGGCAACCCGTACACGCCGAGCAACATCCTCGCGACGCTTTACCAACACCTCGGCATCGACACCGAAACGACGATTCTCGACCACGCGAAGCGGCCCATGTACGTGCTCGACGACCGCGAGACCGTGAAGGAACTGGACGCGAACTGACCGATTTCCGGTTGCGCCAGCGCGGAAACCTGCGGTTTCTGTTTCAGAGACAGCGGGGGCGAATGCCGCCTACTCACGCTCCGTAACTTCAATCACCCAAAACTGTTAGTTGCGGACGCGGCGAGTAATCCGGCCCGGTAGCGATTTTGTCGGAACCAGGGATTTTGCGACCAACTCGAAATCGGGTACAATTAGCGCAAATGTGGTGCGGTGGGCGGCGAACAATGGGGTATGAACGGCAGGAGCCCGGTGCAACGGGACAGCCGAGTGGAACTTCCAACGTGAGGGTCTGCGATGCTCAAGAAAATGGTAATCCTGGCGGTGGTCGGCTTCGTGGCCGTCACCGCGATCAGCGGGACGAAGATCGCGTCCTACATCCAGTCGGAAGTGCGCTCGGCCCGTAAGCAGGCCGAAGACAGCATCCCGCCGGAAAACGAAGTCGCCCGCCTCAAGACCGAGGTCGGTCTCCTCGACAAGGACATCAAGACGTTGGTCAACCAACTCGCCAAGGAGCGGGTGGAAGTGAACCAACTCAAGGAGAAGGTTGACGAGATGTCCGCGACGCAGAGCAAGAACAAGGAACTGTTCAACGCCCGCCTCGACGCGGTCGAGAAGGCCGAGAGCCAGGTCACGTTCGGCAACCGCACGATGACCGTCGCGGCGGCCGTGACCGAACTGAAGACCGATAAGAAGCGGCTCGACAACGCCCATAAGTCGCTGACCGCTCACGAGGCGCTGCTCGCCAACCGCATCAAGATTCGCGACAGCATCGAGAAGCAGCTCGAAGCGACCAAGAATCAGAAGTCGGAACTGGCCGGGGCGATCGAAGAGATGGAAGCCGAACTCGCCCTGTTGAAACTGCAACAGGCTGAGAGCAAGTACCAGACCGACGACACCCGGCTCGCGAAGATCAAGGAAGACCTCCGCAAGTTGCGGACCAGGGTCGAGATCAAGCGTGAGGAACTGAAGATCACACAAACCGTGTCGGAAGACGACCCAGTCGCGGTCCAACCGAACAGCCAGTCGGTCAAGGATGAACTGAAGAGCATGCGGGACGCGGTGAACGGTCCGGCCAAGAAGCCGCAAGGCAACAAGGCCGAGTAACCCACGGTGAACCACGACAACCCGAACGCCCCGGTCACCCGACCGGGGCGTTTTTCGTTGCTCTCTTCCAACGCGGCTCGCTCGCCTTCTGGTACATTGAACGACGGCCCCCTTCCCTCTTGCGCGTTTGCTTATGGCCGCGTCTCCGTGGTTGGCTTTGCGTCAGGCGCAGGAGGCCATCGCCGCCGGGCGGCCCGGCGAAGCGCACCGTCTCCTCGAACCGCTCATCGCCGAGGGGCACCGGCGGGCGCACAAACTGGCGCGCGAGGTCGTGCGAGCCTACGCGAACCGCGCGATCAAGGCGCTCGAACAACACAACCCCGAAACCGCGTGGCGTGACCTGCTCGCGGCCGAAACGCTCAACACCGGCGAGAAGGTCGTCACCGACCTCCGGTACACGCTCACGCGACTGTCCGTTGTTCAGGCGAAGGCGATGCTCGAAGCCGGGCGGCCCATCGACACCCTCGACCAGATCACCAAGATCCGCGACCACGGCGTTCGGCACCCGGATCTCGATCGCCTCGAAACCGCGGCGCAGGATTGGGTCCACGCCGCCGAACTCGCCGACAAGGGCGAGTTCTTGCGGGCCGGTGCGGAACTCGACCGCATCCTTCCGAAACTCCCGTGCCCCGCGACCGGTTTAGAATTGTTCCGCGCCGAGGTGGAAAGCCGGCACGGGCGGTTCCGCGAAGCGGTCGGGCGCCTGATGGACGCGGCCGAAGCGAAACAGTGGCGCGAAGCAGTCGCGATCGCGGCGGAGGTGCTGGCGGTCGCGCCGGACCATCGCGAGGCGAAGGCGGTTCGCGGCAAGGCGTGGGTGGCCGCGTCGTCGGAAACGCCCGACTTCGCGATCCCGCCCGCTCCGAGCGAGCCGGGCGCGGCGAGTGCTCGGGCGCGGAGCACGTCGGGCGTGGCCGCAGCTGCACGCGACACACGCTGGGACTCCGTGCGCCCGCCGCAGCCGGCACCCGAACACACCATTGCGCGCCCGCTGGATGCGAGCGTTTCCGGCAGCCCGATGCTCTCTTCTCCTGGTGGCGCGCCGTTGCCCAAGCGGTTCCTGTTGTGGGTGGACGGCGTGGGCGGCTACCTCGTGTGCCTGTCGAGTCGCGTGACGTTCGGGCAAGCGACCGCCGACGGCCCAGTGGACGTGCCGCTGTTCGCAGACGTGTCGCGCACGCACGCCGAAATGACGCGCGACCCCGAGGGCTACGTAATCGAGTCCGGTCGCGGGATTCGCGTGAATGGCGCCGAGACGAAGCACGCGGTACTGGGTAGTGGCGACCGCGTCACGCTGGGCGCGAGTTGTCAGTTCGTGTTCCACAAACCGGTGGCGGTGAGTTCGTCGGTGCGGCTGGAACTGACGAGCGGTCACCGTTTGCCGATCTCGGTGGAAGCGGTGCTGTTGATGGGCAACGAGTTGATCTTGGGACCGGAGCCGGACGCGCACATCCCAATGAAGGTTCCGGCCCCGGTGCTGATCTACCGTTCGCGCGAAGGGTTGAGTGTGCGTGTGCCCGACACGCGGTTCACGATCGACGATCGTCCCTGCACGGACCGCGCGATCCTTCCGCTACCGAGCGTGGTGTCATGCGACGCGTTCACGTTCGCGGTGGAACCCGTCAGCGGACGGTTGTGACAAGTGGCTAAATGAACAATGGTAATCGCCGCTCAGCCCGAGAAAGCGATCCCATGGCTCAATCACCCAAACCCGACTTTCGAATACCCCGGGAAGAGACACGAGGTCTCTTCCCACCGCTCCCGCGCGCAACAACTACTCCGCGGGCGTGACGCCCAGCACGATCACGAAGTGCGCGGACAACTCGCCGATCTTCGACCCCTTCACCTTCTGGAAGTCCACCGTGATCGAGTCACGCTGCTTCGCGTCCCGTACGCTCTTCCAGATGCCGTCCTTCTCGTTGCCCGCGTCACCCTTCACGTACATCTGCGTGTTCAACAGGCTCTTGCGCCCCTGCTTGATCTTGAAGTGGATGTGAGGCGTGCGACCGGGGTACGGCACCGGTTTGATCGTGCGGAAGTAGTACTCCCCCGTGCTGCTCGTCACGAACCGCCCGAAGCCCTGGAAGTTCTTGTCCTGCTTGTCCTGCTTCCCCTTGCTGTCTTCGGTGTGCAGGTACACGCCATTCCCGTCGCACTGCCAGATTTCCACCACCGCGTGCTTCAACGGGTTGCCCTTCGCGTCGAGCACCTTGCCCGTCAGGTGCGTGATCTCGCCCACCGCCGGCGTGATCCCGTCGTTGATGACGATCAGGTCGTTGTCGGTGTCGAGCGGCAGCTTGTTCGGGTAGAACGGCCCCTCGGTCTGGTCCGGTGTACGCGTGAGTTCTTGGGCGAACGCGCCGCGAACGGTCCACAGCGGCGAGGTCGCGGCGATCGCGGCCGACGCCAAGAACAACCGGCGGCTCGGCTGGTACAACGGACTGCTCATCGGAAAAGCTCCTGCGTGAATTGGGCGACGACAGCGAAATGGGTGAGGGCAGTGTAACCTGTTGCCCACCGGATTTCGAGTGACAACAACGAAGAGCCGCCGCACGATTAACGCAGACGAAAGCCACCCGAAGACCGAACGCCGACTTTGGTTCCGTCTCGGCCCAGGTGAAGATGCCCGACCGGCGAGATTCAGTATCAAGTGAACCGGACGAAGAACGGCTCTGTCGTACTTCGTAGAAGAGGCGGGAAGGAGCCACTAGAATTGGTTTAGCCGCGACCCGCATGGGAGCGCGGCTGTCGCGGGCCTGAAGCTCAACGGTCGAGCAGGGTGCTCATAACACCTTGGGAGCTGGTTCGACTCCAGCCAGGCCCACTGACCAAACATCCTGGGAAACCAAGATTTTCCCGCATTGGCTTCTTCCCTGTTTTACCTTGTACCTTCCCGAAGGGTCGAGCCAGCCGCGACACAGGAAGAGAAGTAGACGCCACGGGAACACAGCGGGCCGGGGAGCAATCCTCGGCCCGCGTCGTTGCCCGAACTCTCTTCGCCCGGTTCGCGTCTACTTCAACCCGTCCAGGTACTTCAGCGTCTCGTCCACGCTCACCACGTCCGCGAAGCGCGCCTGAATGTCGAACAGCGTCCACTCGTGAGCAACCTCGGAACGGTCCTGCACCGCCTCGCGGACGATCACCGGCTTCAGGTAATTGCTCTTCGCATCGGTCGCGGTGGCACGCACGCACGCGCTCGTCGAGCATCCGGTGATAAGAAGCGTGTCCACACGGTGCGCGATCAAGTGGCCGATCAGCGGCGTGCCGGCGAACGCGCTCGCGTGCTCTTTGTAGATCACCAGTTCGCCGGGTTCGGGGCGCACGCGCTCGTCGATCTCGCACGCGCGGCGGTCCCATTTGCGAAACTTCGCCGAGAAGTCCGCGGCCGACTTGAACTGCGGGCGCTCGTCGTATGCCGAGGTGGTGTAGTAGACAGGTACCCGCTTCGCGCGGGCGGCGGGTAACAACTGGCGGATCGCGTCGATCGCGGGGTCGAGCCTCGCGGAACCGCCGGCGTACGCCGGGTCCGTCCAGCCGTAGGCCATGTCGATGACGACCAGCGCTGGACTTTCCCCGAACCCGAACCGGTCCTGGAAGATGCCCCGTTCCTTGTAGTAGGCGTCCACCGCCGCCATCGCGGCCTTCAGCCCTTCGAGCGGATTCATACGCCCTCCGACGAATTGTAACCCCGGTCGTTGCACGCGAACAACAGCGTTGCACGCCAGGCGGGACACGGTTACAGTACCGGTATTCCTTGATGTTTCGAGCGTAACCACGTCGGAGGGTCTACCGTGCTGAAGCGCTATCTCGGTCTGCTCGTGATCGGGCTTCTGGGGTTCTGCGTCGTCGCGTGCTCGGCCGCGTTGCCGGGAGCGCCACCCGCGGACGCCAAGAAACCCGACGAACCGAAGCCGGACACGAAGAAACCCGATGTGGTGCCGCCGCAGGAAGACCGGTTCGGGTTCTCCGCCGCGTTCGACGCCGAACTCAAGAAGCTCGGGCAGATCACGCCGGCCCAGTTCGCGGGTCGCTACCCGGCGCCCAAGTACCTCGACAAGATGTCGTGGGATCCGACCACCGCGAAGTTCTTCGAGCAGGTCAACGCCGAGAAGGTGAAGAAGCCCGGCGCGAAGATCGACCTCGGCAACGGCAAGTTCTACGAAGCCCCGCCGGTCGAGTTGCCCGGTTACAAGCTCAACAAGGACGAACTCGCGGCGTTCAAGAAGAACGGGTTCGTCGTCTCCGAGCGCCTCGGCGGCTACTCCTTCGGCGAACTCTATTACGCGGTCTACACGCGCGACCTACCGGTGTTCATTTCATCTGACTCGGTGCTGCACGCGTGGCACCGCAGTTACGACGCGATGCTCGAAGAACTCGAACTCACCTACCTGCGTGCGTCGCTCGACGCGATCCTCACCACGATGCACGACGCGCTCCCGAAGGCCAAGACTGAATACGGCGATGGCGTGTTGAAGGACTCCGTACTCGACGCGGACTACTTCCTCACGGTG
>CAMDQN010000207.1 GCA_945905925.1 Singulisphaera sp. GP187 | reverse complement strand
CGAAGGTCTCTTGTGAAAGCTTGACCAGTCACAAACGTGGCCCGAAAAAGAAGCCTGACCAAAAGCCAGTCTACAGCAAGAAACACAAGCACTACTCAACCGCTCGCCTCATAAAAGAGGCGAAAGAGTCATGTTGAAAGGGCTGGGTTTCACGACCCCGACTCACAAGGAGACGTAGCTCACGAAGTTGAGGGGATTCTCGCTCGTGTTTCGGTCGGCACGACCTCTCGCCGCTGTACCAATCGTAGCTGGCGCTCAACTCCTCCCACAGCACGAGGCTGACCGTCCGACGGCGGCCGTACCCCAGTTGAGCACGCGGCAGGATTTGGTGCTCCCCCCGAGTTGTGCGTTGGTCACGTTCACCACGTCGAACGCGCAGAGCTCTAAGGCGAAGGGGTTCAGGATGAACTCGACCACGCTCCTCTCCAGTCGGCGAGGGTGACAGATTTCGCATTCAGATTGGCGCCGAAGTACGCATTGACCGCCTCGGAGCCGCAGTCGAACCCGTAGTCCGAGATCAGGTCGTCGCCCACGCACAGGGGTGTTGTCGGCCCAGGCGGGTGATCAGGTGCTCGGGTCGTACACTTTCTTGCCCTTCACCACGAAGTTGAAGTGGAGACGCCTGGGGAAGCCTCGGCGAAACGAGCTCGGTCAGCACTGCCCGAGCTTCGTTCCTGCGCCCATCTCCAAATGGTCGAGCAGTTCCGGTCCAGTTTCTGAGTCGCATGGCCTTGACCGAACCCAGTGAACCTACGAGGCCGAGCCGCCCGGCCGGGTTCGCGCGACTGCTCACTCTCGGCCTTCGACGAGGTCGCGTGACCGTCGGGCCTTCGCGAGGATCTCTTGCTCTTCGAGTAACCGCTTGTTGGACAGGCAGTCGGGGACTTTCACCTTGACCGGGGACGCCTGGGCCGCGCCGGCGGAATGGAAGTAGAACTGGCCCACCTTGAGGCGGGCGATGTCGTCACCGCTACCGCCCTTGAGCTGCATCTGTTCTTTCAAGGTCGTGAGCGACGCGGGGGAGTTGTTCAGGCCGTAGAAGTGTGTGGCACTGTTGCCCACCAGCTTGTGCTCGATGTCCTTGGGGTGCTGCGTGGCGAACACCAGACCGAGGCCGTACTTGCGGGCCTGGGCGCCGAGCCGGAGCATACTCTCCTTGCACTCGGTCGCCTTCTGCGCCGGCAGGAAGTCCTTCGCCTCGTCCACCACCAGCAGCCCGCGGAGCGCCCGCCCCGGCGGGTTCGGGTGCTTCTTGATCCACGAGAACAGCACCATCGCCAACTGGTTCAGGAACGTCCGCTGCATGTCGAGCGTGGGCAGCCCGACGAGGCTGATGACGGAGATGCGTGTCTTTGTCCGCTGCCGGTCGTCGCCGAAGAGGACGGCCGGGTCGAGCGCGGCCCCGGTGGTGTTGAGCAACGGGTTCGTCGTCATCTGGACGCGTATCGAGTCGGACATCTCGACAGCCAGCTCCTTCTCCTTGCTCACGCCGGGGCCGGCGCCGTCGGGCAGTTCGTTGAGCATGTCGGTGTAGTCGCCGAGCGTGCCGCCGGTGTAGTTACGCGCGAAGAACGCCAGCGAACTCTTCAGGATGCCGCGCTTCTTCTTGGCTTTCTCGGTCGTCCCGCTCGCGACGATTTCCGCGAGCGCCGCGTCGGCCATCAGCAGGGCGTCCGCGAGTTCCTCGGGGGTGCCCTTCACCGCGCCGAAGTCGGGCAGCGGTTGCAGCGTCAGCGGGTTACCGCTCTCCTTGCCCGGTGTCCAGAGGACCATCTCGCTCGACTGGCGGAAGCGGCTCGCGCGGTCCGAATCGCCTTCGAGCCAGTGTTGCGATGCAGTCTTGGGTTCGTCGAACGAGGACAGGTCGTTGGCGCAATCTATCACGATGCTCGGAATACCGCGCAGCGCCGCCTCTTCGACGAGCCGGTACAGCAGCACGGTCTTGCCGGACCCGGCGCCCGCGAGGACGACCGTGTGCTTGGCCATCGCGGCCAGCGGCGGACCGATGCTTTCGCCGTAGCGGTCCGGCCCGATAACTTTCTGGCCGATGAGCAGGGTCGAACCGTCAATCGCAACAGGAGCGGGGTTCGCCATGGAAGTTGGCGTGGTCGATACCGGCCCTGGCTTCGGCTCTGCCGGAGTCAGCGCTTTGGGGACGGCTGTCGGCGCGGTGCCGTTCGCCAGTCGCGAGCCGCGGGCGAACACGTCGGGCAATCGCAACGCGCCGAGCGGCTTGCGGGCCGTCAGCCACGCATCGAACCGCGGGTCGTTCTGCCGAAGCAATTCGTTCAAAGCGGAAAGCGTCCGCAACTCGTCGTCACTCGGATCGTGCAACTGACCGCCTTTTTTGCAGAAGTCGTCAAACAACGTTTTCGTCTCCGCGCCGCCGGGAACGGCCCCGCGGCGCACCACTGTCAACCGGCGGAAGGTGAGCGTGCGGTCGATGCCCGCCTGGGTGATCGCGGCCTTCAAACGGGTCTTGAAGGCCGCGTGATTGACCTTCTGAATCGCCCGCACGCAGAAGTGTTCCTCTCGCTCGTTGTCGTTGTGGAGGATCAACCGCAGCCGGGCGTGCAGCGGCCGGTTCGTTTTGCCGCCGCCGAACTCGCGATCAACCACGGCATCGGTCCCCGTGGGCAGCGGACCGCGCTCGCGCTTCAAGCATTCCATCGCCGTTTGGTACAGTTGGGCAAGAGCGTCGTCCTCTTTGCGCTCGTCGAGCAGCGCGACCGGATCGGCCTTCGTCCGCAGTTCCGCGAACTGCAGGTCGATCTCTTCGAGATTCCCGACCTTCCGTTCGACGACCTCGATCCCCGGGCGAAACGACTTCAGTTCCGCGACGGTTCCGTTCTGAATGCAGCGGTGGCGGTGTTCGTCACAGAGTTGCAGGATCCGCCGTGGCGTGTCGTCTTCGAGCGCCGCGAATGCCTCCTGCGCGAACGGCCACGTCGGGTACGGCGGTGCAAATCCGTGCTTCGCGTAGGCCGGTTCCAGCCGCGCGCAGACCAGCGCCTCAAGCGTCTTCGCCGTCGGCTTCACGATCCGAATGGGCGGGTGAAACCGTGCCAGATTGGAACGGAACGTCTCGCGGGTCAGAATCTCGTAGGTGGTTTCGATGCAAGACACCACCGCCATCGTTCGCGTGGTCGTGTCACGCAGCGCGCCGAGGCCGTTGCCGATCTGGTCGATGATCCAACGGGCCGTGTTCTGCTCGTCGGCGTTCTCAATCGTGGTCTGCCGCGCGACCTGGTGAACGATGGGGTCCAGTTGCTCGAATGCTAGAACGGTAGGCCCCGTCAGGCTCATGAGCCACGACAGCGAGCGGACGATCTCGCGCGGCGTGTGATTCCGCTTCTGGAAACTGAGTTCCTTGCCAAGAGTTTCGTCGATGTCCAGCCCCTGGAGCCAGGCGCTGCCCATGTTCGCGATCCCGAAATCGTTCGAGTTCAAGCAGATCAGCGCGCGGATCGTGTCCTGGTAGTTCAGCGTCTCCTGCTGGTGCTTACGGGCGAGAGCCGTGAGGACCGTGTCGAGGTCGGTTCGCAACTTCGCCGACTTGCGCTCCGCCAGCTTCCGAACGTTCTCTGCCGCCGTCGACGCATCAACACTGAGGAAGCCGATGAACCGCTCGATGAGCACCTTGTACTGAACGCGATCGTTGGTCAGGACGTTTTGCAGCGAGGTGATGTACCCCTGCGCCACCGTCTCCCAGAAGTCGCGCACGTCGGTCATGTCAACGAGAACGAACCCGAACCCGCGTTCGACGAGTTGGTCCTGAACGGCGTTGAGCAGGTGCGTCTTGCCGGTCCCGCCGCTGCCGGTGAGGAACCAGCCGAGCGGGTTGCCGTCCGCGGGGCGGTCCTTCATCTTCTCGGCTTCGGCCAGGAGCTGTTGCCGGGCGTTCTTGTGCATGTCGGGCACGTCGCCGACCGCTGTTGCCCAGATGTCCTGAAGCCGGACGGCCCAGTTGAAGTCGGTCTCTTGAAACGCGCGCAGGGCGGGGTCGGGCGTGAGGGCGTTCACGAAGGGATACCTCCGTAGTAGAGGATGTGCTGGGGAACGTCGGTCGAGGAGCGGATCGCCGCCGCTTCGTCGTCCGGGGTGATCTGTCGCGGGTCGTCGAGCGGGTAGAGCGTCAGTTCGCCCCGGCGCGAGAGTTCGCGAGCCCCCGCGGTCAACTCGTCAGCGGGCACATCGGCCAGACGCTTGCGGAGGTCCGCGAGTCGAACGCGCACCGCCTCGCGCCCGCCGCCCAGTTCGAGACACGCGGCGCGGATTCGGGCGTCGAGGTTCGTGTTCGGCGGAACTTTATTTCCCGTCGGCGGGGCCGATGAAGAGACCGTCTCGGGCGCGCTGGTCACGATGAAGTCGGCCAGGGACGCGACGCCGTTCTGGCGCTCGAAGAGAACCTTGAGCCGCTGCAAGAGTGCGTGCAGAAACCGCTCGGCTCTCCCGCGCGGCTTGTGCCAGGCCATGTCCTCGTTGCACCGCGCCCACCCCGCGTCGGTCAGGCGAAGAAAGGTTACCTTCATCTTGCGTTTCGAGCGGGACGGGCGGACGCGCTTCTCCACTTCAATGAGCCGCGCACGTTTCAACGACTCGCGCGGCTTCTTGGCCGCACCGAGATCGTCGTTGAACCCCTCGCCGCCGCTCGCAACGAGCGCCCAGAGGAGCCGGTGTTCCGCGGTCGTGAGTTGGTCGTTCATGCGCTCGACCTCGGGGCCAGTGAGCAGCCCGTTCGGAGGTTCACCAGGTCACGAATCTTGTCGATCGCCAGTTCGATGTCGGTCATCACTCCGGCATGCGTCAGGCGCAACACCAGGAAGCCGCTCAGCTGAAGTTCGTAGTCGCGGTGCCGGTCGTTCGCGAATTCGGACCGGGACGAGTGGCACCGGTAGCTGTCGATCTCAACGACGATCTTGCCGTCGAACCAGACGAGATCCACGAGATAGCGGCTGCCACGGACCGTGACGACCGGCACGTTGTACTCGAACAGCGTCCCGAGCAGCGGATCGCGGCTCAACCGCGCGGCCATCAACTGTTCGCCGGGGCTGTTGGGGTGCGGCCGTCCGCGAATCGGGCTGACGAGTACCAACGGCTCATCGAGGTCCGCCCCGGTCGCGGAGCGGGCCGCCCGCGTTTCGTCAACGGTCCGACACTCCCACGAGACACCATCGAGTTCGGCCCGGCCGACCCACCCGACCGGGAGCACCGCGACGACACGAGCGGACAGGTGCCGCGACACCCACTCGAGGGTTCGCGCCAGCCCCAACAGGTCCGACGGCTCCGGCTCACTTGTTGGCAACGCCCGAACCACGAGGGTGAGGTCGCTGTCGGCGAGCGCCAGGGCCAACTGCTGAAGTTGGATCGTGTGTGAGAAGTCCGACACGACGGGCGGTGAATTGACCCGACACAGGGAAACTGCGCGCGCGACCCACGGGCGGAGGACGAACCGCTGCCGGGTCGCCGCGCGACTGCTCGCGCGCCGATCAAGAACCGACTGTAACGAATGCTCGTCGCAGCGCACGAAGAGGCCGGCGGCCCCGTACCAGTCCGGCCAAACGGTCAGCGCCGCGTTCGCGAGTGCGCCGACCAGTTCCTCGATGACCTCGTACACCGGCCGGGACGCATCCACCGCGCAGACGACGACGCGCTCGCCGTCGGGGCGCGTGGTGCCCCAGGTCAGCAGGTCGGTGATCGTTTCCAGGGGCATCGAGGAGAAGACACACCGCACGGTCCCGGTCTCGAGATCGTCGAGGATGTGCATGGACTCGCCCGCTGCGCGGTTACGTTGTTATTCCGATCTTGATGTAGTGTATTCTGACTCGACCCGGCACGCGATCCCTTAAACAACGCTCCGACGAGCTGAATCGAGCGTGGCCCACACCACCCGCGGGCACAGTCCACCACCGTGACAACGTCCGGGCGATCGCGGCGTGCCTTTCCTGGTGGCCAGCGGGACGAGTTCCGGCTTCGTCTTCGCGCGCTCCGCATTAATGGCGAGGTGTGCCGCGTCCTTGCCGGTGACGAACGGAACGTGACGGCCGTGGCTGACAAACGCTCCGGTGCGGCGCGGCTGGTCACCCTCTTTTAACCGAGGTCGATGTGCCGCACTTTCGCCAGCTCGCTATCCAGCCTCAGCTCAGGGGTCGGCCGCGACCCCGCGCGCTCATTCAGCGACTGTCCGAACGGCTGAATAGCGAAGTAAGTAGCGCTAAATTCCGAGGTGAATCGCGTCATTATCCTTGAGTGCGACCAGATAGCTATCGCGAACCCTTGGAGTCACACGACTCCAACTCACAAGGAGGCATAGCTCACGAAGCTGAGGGGATTGCTACCGACGGTGGCCCACAACCACCGTCGGTCCTCCTGTCACCGGAGTGTCTGGCACCTGGCCGGCGGCAACGTCGGGAGCCCAGGAACAGCGATCAGATGCGGAACAGCACCACGTCTGGGCGCGGCCGGAAGGGGGAGCGGGTCTGAAGTTCCCCACGAATGGTGGACAGTGGGAAAGCGGTGTAAACTCGCAACACCAAGGGGACACACCGATGGCAGGCAAGCGCAAGGTCTACGCGGCGGAGTTTAAGCTCCGGGCCGTCAAGATGATCACCGAGCAGAAACTCTCCGTC
>CAMDQN010000206.1 GCA_945905925.1 Singulisphaera sp. GP187 | reverse complement strand
GCAACCGAGGGACTGGGGTAGAAATCACGAAATATCATCGACGAGACGAGATAAACCGCTTGAACGCCAAGAAGACGGGGGTAACACGATTTTGCGATCCGCACCAACACCTACGATTCCAGCCACGCCCGGAACGCGCAAGAACCTCTTGTTGACCGGAATGCTATCGCACTCCGCGCGTCCCCGGTTACACTTTACTCAACCTGTTGTACCGCTCCCGCCGGAGCCTCGACCATGCCCGACCTTGTCCGTCCCTCGCGCCGTCAGTTGCTTCAAGCCGGTGGACTCGGTGCGTTCGGGCTGTCGCTCCCGCAGTTGCTTCACGCACAGCAGTCGCAAGCGAACAAGCGGCGCGAGAAACACTGCATCTTCATCTTCCAGTACGGCGGGCTGTCGCAACTCGACTCGTGGGATCCGAAGCCGAACGCACCGGCCGAACTTCGCGGGCCTTACAAACCCATCGCGACCCGCGTGCCCGGTTTTCGCGTCGGCGACCTCATGCCGCGACTCGCGCAGAACGCGGACAAGTTCGCGGTCATTCGCTCGATGACGCACACCATGGCGCTCCACCACACCGCGAACGAGATGTTGCTCGCGGGGAACCGTAAGCCCTTGGCAGATGATCCGGCGTTTGGTTCTGTCGTGTCGAAACTGAAGCCGTCGGCCTCGAACGTGCCCAGCAACGTGTGGCTCCAGAAGTTCGGCGGCGGAGCGATGCCGCGGGAACACACGTACCTCACGGGCGGCGCACTCGGCCCGGCGCACGCGCCTTTACTTATCGGCACCGGTCACACGGACAACCTCTCAACGCCCGGTTACAAGGTACGAGCGTTCGAGAGTGACACGAGCATTCCGGCGGAACGCGTTGCGAGCCGACGCGAGTTGTTGGAGAAACTCGACGCGAACAACCCGCTCGCGCCCCATCGTTCGAAGGCGTTTGATCTGCTCACGGGCACGGCCGCGAAACGGGCGTTCGACCTGGAAGCGGAACCTGCGAAAGTCCGCGATAGGTATGGCCGCAACCCGCTCGGCCAGAACCTTCTGCTCGCGCGTCGGCTAGTGGAAGCCGGTGTCAGGCTGACGAGCGTCGTCGCGTGGACTGGCATGAAACCGACCGAGAAGTTTCTGAGCATCGAGACGTGGGATATGCACGGAAACGCGGGCATCGGCATCTTCGACGACGGCTGGAACGGTCTCGGCTTCGCGCTTCCGCGATGCGATCAAGCCGTGTCCGCGCTGCTCGAAGACTTGACCGATCGCGGGTTGCTCGACGATACGCTCGTGGTGTTGGTGGGCGAGTTCGGACGCACGCCGCGAATCTCGAAGGGTGGCGGGGGGGTGAACGGGCGCGACCACTGGCCGAACTGCTACTCCGCGATGCTCGCCGGGGCCGGTGTTCGCGGGGGCGCAGTCTACGGCGCGAGCGACGCGACCGCGGCGTATGTGAAGGACGATCCGGTTTCGCTCGAAGACTTCACTGCGACGCTGTACACGGCGATGGGCATCGACCCCGCGACGCGGCTTTCGCCAGATGGCTTCACGCGCCCGGCGAGTACTGGCACGCCCGTGATCGCGTTGCTCGGAGCCTAATTCGGTCTTTGCGGCTTCGCGGGACCGTGCAAACTGACTTCGCGACCCAACACGTACCGGCGGTTGCGGCCAGCAGGCACCGGCGCACAGTTCGACCGGTCCGCGACCGCAACTGGGGTTCCCTTCACACACACGCGGTCGCGATACTATCCGTATCGCCTTTCGTCATCGCGTGAGTCCGCAATGTCCCGTATTCGTCAACTTTCGCCAGACGTGGTCAACAAAATCGCCGCTGGCGAGGTGATCGAGCGCCCCGCGAGCGTCGTGAAAGAGCTACTGGAAAACTCCGTCGACGCGGGCGCGACCCGCATCGACATCGACCTCGACGCGGGCGGAACCGAACTAATTCGCGTCGTCGATGACGGCTGCGGCATCGATCCGGACGACCTCGCGCTCGCGTTCTCGCAACACGCCACCAGCAAACTCGAAACTGCGGACGACCTGTTCCGCATCGGCACGATGGGCTTTCGCGGGGAGGCGCTCTCCTCGATCGCGGGCATCGGGCAGATCACGCTTCAATCGCGAACGCACACCGCCGCGAGCGGGTGCGAGGTGAAATGCGATGGCGGCGCGCTTACGCCCGCAAAGCCGTGGAACGGTTCGCCCGGGACACGTCTCGAAGTGCGGCACCTGTTCTATAACGTGCCGGTTCGCAAGAAGTTCTTGAAGAGCGTCGCGACCGAACTCGGCCACGTCTGCGAAACGGTCACGCGCCTTGCCCTCGCGCACCCGACGCTCCACATCACGCTCCGGCACAACAACCGCCTCGTGTACGACATCCCAAGTAGTGCCGGTTTACTGGATCGCATCGCGCTGTTTTTCACAGGTGAAGTGCGCGATGCGCTCTATGAACTCGACTCGGGGGAAGGCCCAATGCGGTTGCGAGGTTTCGTCGCGGACCCGAAGTGCGAGCGTGGCAACTCGAAACTGCAGTACCTGTTCGTGAACGGCCGCTGGTTCCGCGACCGGAGTTTGTCGCACGCGCTGCAAGAATCGTTTCGCGGGCTGCTAATGTCCCAACGCTACGCGATCGGGTTCCTGTTCTTGACGATCCCGCCGGATAAGGTGGACGTAAACGTTCACCCGACGAAATCCGAGGTGCGGTTCCAGGAGAACTCGCTGGTTTACTCGATGGTGCGAAGCACGATCAAGCACCGGTTGCTGAAAGAAAATCTCATCCCGCAGTTGACCGTTCCGCAGGGGGAAGAAGTAGGCGCGTCAGAGCAAATGGCGTCGGTGCCGACGCTGTTCACATCGCCGCGGCGCGAACTCGCAGAGCAAACGCTCGCACCGTGGGAGCGGGGCGAGTTGGCAGACCCGTTCTGGCGCACGCCTGCGGGGATGCCTGTTCGTGGGGAACCTAACCCCCAAACCCCCTTCCCTAAGAAGGAAGGGGGAGAAGAACCAAAATCAGAAGACGGCGCGCCACTCGCTCCACCTTCTGCTTTTAGCCCTTCCCTTCTTGGGGGAGGGGTTGGGGAGGGGTTGCTTCCTCAACCTGTTCCCTCGTTTAGCGTTGACCCCGGAGGGGCCACGCCATCGACCCCTCCGGGGTCAACGCTAAACGAGGTGCAAACTGAGACGAAGGAGAAGGGAACAGGTTCTTCAGCCTTCCAACTCCACGACTCGTACCTCGTTCTCGAAACCTCGGAAGGGATGCTCGTCATCGACCAGCACGCACTTCACGAGCGCATTTTGTTTGAGCAACTCCGCCGGCGCATCCGGGCGGGTCAACTCGAAGTGCAGCGGTTGCTCATCCCGGAACCGATCGACCTGCCCGCGGAACAGGCCGCGCTCGTACTCGAAGCCGCCGATGCGCTCGCCGAACTCGGCCTCGAAGTCTCCGACTTCGGCGGCAACACGATTCTGCTCTCCAGCTACCCGACGCTGCTAGGGCGCAAGGCACCGCACGTGATCTTGCGCAGCGTGATCGATCACATCGTAACGCAGGAACGCGCGCCCACGAAGGAGGCACTGCTTCACCTGCTGATGGCGACGATGGCGTGCAAGGCCGCGGTGAAGGCCGGCGACAAGCTCTCCGCCGAAGAGATCACGTACTTGCTACACCTGCGCACGATGGCCGAGGACAGTCACCACTGCCCACACGGGCGGCCCACCTCGTTGCTGTTCAGCCGACAGGAGTTGGACAAGCAGTTCCGGCGCACCTGAGTTGGGCGAGCGCCCTGTTAGCCGCAAGCCACGAGCGCGGCTGCGCGACTAAACGATTCGCTTCCTTCGCACGAGCAGGCTAAGATGTAACCCATCGCTGCCCGCCAGAAGGACTCTTCCCGCCATGTGCTTCAACTCACTTTGTTCGCGATTCGTCGCGATCGCCCTCTGCACACTGTTCCTCACCGCGACCGCGGCCCAGGCGGTCATCACGAAGCTCACGCCGCTCGCCGAGGTGCTGGAGAGCGATCAGTTCATCTTCGTCGCGAAGGTGGAGAAGCTCGACCCCGACAACAAGGACCGCCCTACCGCGACCTTCAAACTCGACAAGAAGCTCAAGGGCGAACCGCCGTTCGAGCGCATCCCGGTGAACATGACCGGCGACGACGAAGCAAAGAAAACCGGTGACACGAAAACCATCTTCGACCGCCTCGACGACAAGCGAGAACTTGTGTTCTTCGTGCGGAAGCAGGGGAAAATCTACAACGCGAAGGTGTTCGTCGAAGGCTCGTGGTTCTCGATTTACGGCACGCTCGACGCGGACGGCAAAACGGTGCGGTGGGCATTCCTGCACGGTGAACCGTTTCTGCGCCGCACGTTCAAGGGCACGAGCGCCGAGATGGTGAAGACGATCGCGGACGCGCTCGCGAAGAAGGCCAACCCCCCCGAACCCGACGAGAAGGAGAAGGCCGGTTTCGGCCCCGCCGTGGAAAAGAAGAAGTGCGACGAGCGCGACGAGGAACAGGGGGCTTACGCCGCCCGCTCGCCTGCGCTGTTCGCGGTGATTCCTTCGTTCGTGCTGGTCGGGCCACTCGCAATCATCGCGGCCTTGTTCCCCGGTGTGTTCGCGCGAATGGCCGTCGGCATGAAGCGGTGGCGCGCGTTCCTCGTCGTCGCGAGCATCAACAGCACGCTCGCTCTCATCTACTTCGCCGTCTCGACGTACCGCCCGCACTGGCTCCCGGATGGGTGGGGGTTCGCGCCAAAGTCGGTTGCGATCTACTTCACCGTGATCTCGGTGATCGGGCTGCTCTGGGCTGGCCAGCGGTACCGGCGGATGGCGAGCGAAGAACCGTCCGTGACCGGCGCGCCCAAACGAACCGAACTCCTCGCGCTCCTGGGCCTCACCGCGTTTGCCGCGATTTGCACCGTGATTACCGCCTATTTCGCGGACTGGAACAGCACGGTCACGGTGCCGATGCGCGAGTTCACCTTCATCGGCCTTGCGCTATGTACCGCGACCGTGTACGCGGGCTACCGTGCGTTCACGCGGCACGCAGATGGAAACGAACCCGCGGTGCGGCTCAGTCTCTCCGGCGAATCGGTCGGTCTTGGCACGCTCGCGCTGTGCGGACTCGTGACGGTTCTCCTGATGAGCGGACGCGGCACCGGGCCTGTCGCGAGCGGCACTCAGGCCGGCGACGCGGAAGCCGACTTCGCGCCGCGGCTCGTCGGCGAACCGGTCGCGATCGATGCGTTCGAGATCGAAGACGGAAAGCAGGAGAAGGTGTTCGGTCGCATCATGTCGAACCTCGCGATCGACGGCGACCGGTTGTGCTTCGGTGTGGAGATCGCGACAAACGGTCGCTTGCTCGCGATGAACCGACACACGGGCAAAGTCGAGTGGGCCGTGGACGCGATCGGCGAACCGCTGCGCACGGTGTTCTGCACGCCGACCATCGACGGCGGCAAGGTGTACTGTGGCGAAGGCATGCACGTCGATAAGGGCTGCCGGCTCTTCTGCGTGAACGCGAACGATGGCAACCCCGCGTGGAAGGAGCCGTTCAAAACCGGCAGCCACACGGAAGGCGCGCCGGCGGTCGCAAACGGTAAGGTGTACTTCCCCGCGGGCGAAGACGGGCTGTTCTGTGCCGACGCGAACACCGGAGCGAAGCTCTGGCAGTTCCAAGGCGGCAAGGACAAGGGCATTCACATCGACGCGGCGCCCGCGGTCGCGAACGGCAAAGTGTTCGTCGGCAGCGGGCTTTACAGTTACGTCGCGGTGGCGCTCGACGCGAATACCGGCGACGAGAAGTGGCGCACGGACTTGAAACTCCGAGCGTTCGGCGCACCGCTCGCGAACGGAAGCAAGGTGTTCTACGGCGTCGGCACCGGAAACATGGGCGCCGATACCTGGAAGTACGATGAGGAAGGCGAAGAGCGCGACAAGGAACCCGCGGGCGCGGTGTGCTGTTTGGCCGCGGACACGGGCAAGGAGGAATGGCGGTACGCGTTACCGAAGTCGGTTCACACCGGCCTCGCGGCGGACGCGTTCACGGTGTACGCCGGCTGTCGCGACGGGAACGTCTACGCGATCGACCGCAAGAGTGGCAAGCTCCGGTGGCGCGCGGGTGTCGGCAGCGCGATGATGAGCGCGCCAACGGTCGCGGCGGTGGGTGGGTTCCCGGTGGCGGTGTACGCGGTGTCGCGCGAGGGTCGGGTGTTCTGCTTCCACCCGCAGACCGGCGCGGAACTGTGGTGGCGCGGCACGCTGCCCAGCTACGACTGGCGCGGCGACGAGGACAACAACATTATGTGTTCGCCGCTGGTCGTCACGACGCCGACCGCGACCGGCAGCAAGCGAACCATCTATATCGGCGCGATGACGGTAGACCCGAACAACCCGAAGCGCCGCCACGTCGCGGTGTTCAAGTTCGAGGACGTGATTGGTGAGTGAAAGACGCGTCCGGCCGTGCGGCGAAGTTCGACGTTGAATTGAGGAGCAGCGCTCGGCTGATCGGAACTCGCTCTCTGTGTATTTTCGGTTCATCCCGGATTCGGTACGGATTTCGTGCGGTCGGAGTCGGTGCGGACGAACTGCCGATGCAGCCATTGCACCGTCTTCCCGAACGTTCGCTTCGCCCAGTTGTCCACG
>CAMDQN010000205.1 GCA_945905925.1 Singulisphaera sp. GP187 | reverse complement strand
TGTTAGCCCGGGGGGGCTCTCTGCGCTCGCCGAACCCTGGGCTAACATCTGACGCCCTCACCAAAGGCTAAAAACAAAGAGCGAAGCGAGCGATCACACTTCTTTCACCACGATTCGCGTGCCCTCGACCGCGATCACCTGAACGCGCGTGCCTGCCGGGACGAACCCGCCGTCGGACACCACGTCCACGAACTGCTCCCCGAACCGCACCACGCCGGCCGGACGCAACGGAGTCGTACTTGCGCCGATCGCGCCCATCAGTTCCGCCGCCGCACTTGCACCTGGCAGTTGTGACTCGGTCGCGTTCGGCTCGTCGCTCGGCGGGTTCAGCATCATTCGGTTCGCGTACGGCACCTGCGGCAGGAACTTCGCGATCAGGAACGCCATCACCAGCGCGCCCATCATCGCGAACAGGTACGTCGAGACCCGAACCCCGAACCCGACCCACTCGCTCGTGTTCTGCGGAACGCGCTCCAGCGTGACCAACCCCAGACCCGCCAACATGAACAAGACGCCGCTGATGCCGCACACGCCGAACCCGGGCAGGACGAAGATTTCTAGACCGACCAGTACCAAACCCAGGAGGAACAACAGGAGCGCGAGCACAAACATCTCACCGCTGAACCGCGACTGCGACCAAAACACCAAAATAAAGCACAGTGCTGCGACGATGCCAGGTACGGTCAGCCCGGGTACTTTCAGTTCGAGGATCAGGCCGATGAACCCGATCATCACGAGGATGATGGTGACGGCCGGGATGCGAAGAAACTCCGCGAGACGGTCGAGCAGTCCGGGGTCGGGGCTTTTCGATTCGCCGAACCCGTAGGAGGAGGTCACGTCCTTCACGTCTGTTGTAGGCACCGTCGAGCGAGCCAGCCCGAGTTCGGCCGCGAGCGTCGCACTCGGGTGGAACGGCACGCCCTTCGGTTTGATGACCTTGTCTTCGGCCCACACCGGGGCGTTCGGATTCTGCTTGGCCGCGTTCTGTTCCGCAACCAGTTGCTCGCGGGTCATGAGTCGGGTCTTGTTGCGGTCGTTCCCAGTGCCGCGCGCGCGGACGATTTCCACGGTACGGTCGAGCATGCCGTCGATGAGCGCACCGGGGTAGCCGCGCTGCTCCGCGAAGTTGCGGAGGCTGTCTCGCTGCGCCGCGACCGCCGCCGGCTTCGCGCTCTTGATGTATCGCTCGAAGTTGCCGAACACGGCTTCCTTCGTCTCGCCGTCGGCGCTTTTCGATTTCGTCATCACGATCTCGGAGCAGCCGAGCGCGACGACCGCGGCGGCGTCGGGCGCGACTTCCGGCACGAACCCGATGATCATCACTGCGTCGTCGCCGGTCTGGGCCTTCACAAGATCTTCGGCCAGTTCGCGGGCCAGCGCGAGGTCCGTGCCGCCGCAGTTCAGTATCAGGATGAGAACGTTTCCTTTCTTCTTGCGCACGTCGCGGATGACGCGGTTCACGGACTCCTTCATCGCGCTGTCCACATCGCCCTTGAGGGTCCACTGGTAGGCGTCGGGGGTGCGTCCCGCGAGCGGATCGACGCGGAGCGGCGGCAGACCGTAGAGTTCGGCGATCTCGTCGCGGTTCTCCGCGGTGCCGTTGGCGAGTTCGACCTGCCGCGCGCGGTCGGCCGGGTAGCTGGCGAGCTGGTTGTCCTGCACGCCCTTCACGGCCACCGCACCCGCGACCTTGTCGAGCGACACCGGGTCGTTCGCGTCCGCGTACCGTGGGGCGCCGTTGGTCTTCGCCGCGCCCTTTACGAGCGACACCTTCGGGTCAAACATCTTCTGCACGATGGGCCACCGGTCCTCGCGGTTGAATCGCGTTCGGTACGCGGACTCGCGCAGAGGGTCCAGCGCCAGCATGCCTTCCGCCACGATCGGACCGAGTACCCCGGACTTGTCGCGCATCACCAGTTCCTTGCACGCGAGTACCGGCAGAACGGTGTGCCCAGTGACCTGGGAGTGGACGAACGCGATCGTGTTCACGCCCTTGTAACCGGCAATGAGGTCGGCCAGTTCGAAGCACGAGCCGAAGTCGGTGGTGCCGGCCGGTTTGCCGTCGGGGTTGAAGTCGAACACAACGGTCCCGACCCCCCGCTTCGGGTCGTTGATGCGACTGTTGATCTGGTTCTTGATGCGCGCGACCGTATCGCTGGTAATCGGGTTCTGGACGGTCACGAACATCGCGCCGTTCGCTTCCTGCGCGACGACCGGGACCGCAGACAGCAAAGCCCAAACGACGGCCAGAGCGGGCAGACTCGCCCAGCGGCGAAGTGAAGAGAGCATCGGTGTGTCATTCCTTCGGGGTGCGCTCGGACGGTTCTTCATCCCTGCCCACCCACTCCGATTATAACGCCGCTGCGCCTCCGAGCCAAAGAACGTTCCCACACGCGTGTGCCGGTACTTCCTCCCGGCATACGCTTCGCATTCGCCACTCAGGCTCGCGACATCCGGACCCCAACAGAACACGCGGTGCGGACAAAGAATGCCGATTGCACCGACTGTAGCGAGTTAAGATGCGTAATTTGCATGAGATAACGTGACTACTCGCCCTAGAGGGGATTGAAGGAGGCGAGTTGCTGGATTAACTTTATGGAAGATAGTTAAGATGGGGGGAGCAAGTGGCTGGCGGGTTCGGCAGCGTGTGAGGTGTGTCGGCCCGGGACAGCGTGACCTGTCGCTCTCTTCACGGACGAAGACCAGGGGCGACCGCTTGGGGTGGCGTCATGCGTAGGGTGGTAATTTCTGGACTGGGCGTCGTGGCCCCTAATGGCGTGGGCAAAGACGCGTTCTGGCAGGCGTGTGTGGACGGGCACAGCGGCATCGGGCCGATCCGTTCATTTGATGCATCGAACCACCCAATCAGGGTGGCGGGTGAAGTACGCGACTTCGACCCCGATCCGTTCATCCCCGACAAGTTCCGCAAGTCGGTCAAGGTCATGGGCCGGGCCGCGAAGTTCGGCATCGGCGCCGCGGGCCTCGCGGTCACGGACAGCGCACTTGACCTCGCGAACATGAACCCGGAGCGGTTCGGCGTGGTGATGGGTACGGGCCTCGTGCCGATGGATCTCGGCGAACTCGCCCCGCTTCTCGCGCGTGCGTGTCAGGAAGATGGTGAATTCGACGCGACGAAACTGCCCGACCCGAATCGGCCGGATTCGCCGCTGTTCCCATTGTGGCTGCTGAAGTACCTGCCGAACATGGTCGCGGCGCACATCTCGATGGCGTTCAACTGCCAGGGTCCGAACAATACGGTCGTGACCGCGTGCGTGGCCGGCACGCAGGCGGTCGGCGAGGGCTACCGGCTCGTGGCCCGCGGCGACGCGGACGTGATGCTGTGCGGCGGCGCGGACAGCCGAATCGATCCCTTGATGCTGCTGGCGTACACCGCGCTGGGGACGCTCAGCAAGTCGAATGGCCGCGCCCCGGAAGAGCGATCCCGGCCGTTCGACCGTTTGCGCGACGGGTTCGTGATCAGCGAAGGCGCGGCGGTTCTGGTGCTCGAAGACTACGAGCGCGCGAAGGCGCGCAACGCGACGATCTACGCGGAAGTGAAGGGTTGGGGGAGCACGTTCGACGCGTACTCCGTGACGAAGCCGGACCCGGAAGGTCGCGGTGGCGCGCGGGCGATTCAGTCGGCGCTGACGGAGGCGGAGGTGGACTTCCGCGACGTGGGTTACATCAACGCGCACGGCACGAGTACGAAGTTGAACGACCTGATGGAAACGGCCGCGGTGAAGCGCGTGTTCGGGGAGCACGCGAAGAACGTGCAACTCTCGTCGATCAAGTCGATGATCGGTCACTCGATTGGGGCGAGCGGCGCGATCGAGGCTGCGGCGCTGGCGATGAGCTTGAAGACGCAGGTGTACCCGCCGACGATCAACCTGACGAACCCGGACCCCGCGTGTGACCTGGACTATATCCCGAACACGGCGCGAGAGGCGAAGGTGAAGTACGGTCTGTCCACGAGTTTCGGCTTCGGCGGCCAGAACGGTGCGCTGGTCATGGCCGCGGTGTGACAAAAGCGAGCGGACCACCAACGTAATTGGGCCGCGAAGAGGTGCTTCGCGGCCCGATTACGTTGGTGGCTCTGTGGTCTTACGGAATGAGGTCTTTGGGTTTCGGAGGCGGGGCCACGGGTCGGCGGCTCCGCACCTGATAGTCGTCGGCGTCCTTGAACGGGTCGTGCTCCTTCCCCTTCGGCGGCACCGGGTACTTGTTGATGTACAGCGTGTTGCTCTTCAGCTTCAGCGCCCGGCAGATGGCCGTCACTGTGAACGGCTGTCCCTTCGCCGTGTTATCCGCGAACTCGTGGTGGTGGCCGAACAGGAAGAACAGCCGCGACTCCTCCGCCACATACCCGCCGGACGGCAGCGCCAGCGGTACCCGCTTGAGGACGGTGCCGGGCGCGTGCGTGCGGTTCCGCCCGTTTTCCAACTCCAGGGTCAGCCCGTTCTCGAACCGGATGACGTAGGTGATGGGTACGCACTGGGTGAGTCGGTTGCCCCACGCCGGCAGTTCAGGCACCTCTCGCACCTTCTCAATGCCGTTGAACAACATAATCTCGAAGTAGTCCTGTTGCTGGCCGTGCTTGTAGCTCCCAAGGGAATCGATCTTCAGGTTCAGCGTCTTGGGGTCGGTCGGCGCCGGCCCCTTGGGGTCGGCGGGCGCAGGGGCGTAGAGCCAGAGCGCCGCGCTCGCGGCCACAATGTACCTCATGACACACCTCCGTTCGTGGTCGTGGTAACGACCGGGAATGCGGTGGTCTGCCACGCGAGGGCGTAGGGCGGTGCGGCGACCGTGGCCGAAACGCCCGCAGTCGCCTTGACCACGATGCGGTAGTCGCCGGGCACACCGGCCGCGGGCACCGGGAAGTACAGGTGCTCGATGTTGTCGCCCTCCACACCAGTGTTGCTGGCCACCGAGGACGCGACGAGTTGCTCGCCCTTGTACACGAACAGGTTGTAGTCCGCGACCCCGTGCGAGGCGGCGACCGCAGAGTAACCGTCGGTCGACTGCATCTTGCCATCCCCGGCAGCGCCGCCGGCGTTCGTCTCGGTCACGATGCGGTCCCAGGTCAGCGTCGCGGTCAAGAATGTCCCCTGTGTGATGGGGACGTTCAACTTGTACTCGTGCGTTTGCCCAGTGGCGATGGCGTCCCCGCGGTTCCACCCGACCTCGGTGACGTTACCTGGCCCTTGCCGCCCGCCGAGGTACTGCGCCAGAGCGCGGCCCGCTGCACGATACGCCTCCCGCCGCGCTAATCGCGTCACGGATTGGGTTTCACTTCCCGCGGCATCGGCGCAACGTTCGGAATCGGCCACAACTCTTGGTGGAGTTTGGCGAGCCGTTCGATCGCCTTGCGGTCGGTTTCAACTCCCGGGTTGAGTTTCCGTTCCTTTTCGTAACGAACGAGTTCACGTTCTACCTTCTTCATCTTTTCCAGGTCATCACGGAAGCTCTCTACGCGTTGCCTCAACTCGCTTGCCTTCTCCGGCGAAAGTTCCTCAGAAAAAAATTCCAAGCGCTTCTCAAGGAGTTCGATGTGCCCCTCCCAGATCGCACAGGCTTGCCGGTGCCTTTCTAAGTGCCGGCGGTGGAATTCCTCTGCATCACGAGACGGGATCTTCGGGATGGGGTGAATGGGTGGCGCGGGAAGCCCGATCCACGAACAAGCGAGTGAACAAGACAGTAAGAACGCTTGCATCACGACTTACCTCACGGCGCGAGAACAGGGATGAATTGCTTGAGATTCCCGCGATCGGGCGGAGTAGCAGGTTCAGGCAATGCTTTAATAACAGCCGGTCCGCCGAATGGGAAGGCTGCGGAGAGCGCAATCCGCAATCGCAGCGTCTCGGTGTAGTTCGGCGTGAGTGCGCCATAGGCTACCTTGAAACTCGCCATGAGCGATTCTTGAACCTCATAAAGTGTATTCACAGCGATTTTGAGTGCGAGGATTTGAACTCCATTTGGATTTGGAGCCCTTGCTGCTGTAAGTAATTCTTGGAAACGAGCTTCGATGAGAGCCTTGTTCGCGACCAGAGCAGATGCAAGCGCTGCTTCGACAGCCTTCAATTGATTATACTGGTCATACATTTTGATGTATCCATCAGCTACGCTCTTCACGAAGTCACGCAGATCGGGATTGTTCATTTGCAGGGTATCAACGTTTGCGGCAGTGAACACCGAGGTCGCGTCCGTCAAGTAATCAGTAATTGCGTCAATAACGCTTGCCGCTGCGGTCTGGATTGTGTCTGGCGTATCCTCGTCATAGTTCTCGATCTCGACAACGATCTCAGACAGGGCGTCTTCGATCTCGCTCGCCGGTGTGCTACTCGGTCCTGGGCCAACCGTCACAGTGATGGTGCCGACGGTTGGGTTGGAGTTTGCGTCCAACACCGTGTAGGTGAAGGTGTCGGTGCCCTCGTAATCGTTGTCTGGGGTGTAGGTGAACGTGCCGTCCAGGTTGTTCACCACCGTTCCGTGACTGCCTTGAGTCACGGCGGACACGGTCAATGTGTCCCCGAACGGGTCGAATGCGAAGTGCGCAACTGTGATTTCCAGGGGGATGTTGACATCCGTCGTCGCGTCGTCGTAGAGCACGATCGGGTCCGTATCCCCTACGGTCACGGTGATCGTGTTCGTAGCCTCGTTCCCGTCCGGGTCTTCGACGGTGTAGGGAAACGAGTCTTCGCC
>CAMDQN010000204.1 GCA_945905925.1 Singulisphaera sp. GP187 | reverse complement strand
GGGAGGCGACATACAAGTCGGCTAACCGATCCGGCTGGAGCCGTCCTGTCCGCAAGTCGTCCTTGAGTTGCTCGGCGAAATCCATGGCGAATCAATAACCGATCCGGCCGAGCGAGAGAATATCGGCTTCAGAGATTAGACAGCTACCGGGTAAGACCCAAGTCGCCCTGGAGCGGGCAGCCGACTTTGAACGCCAGGTAGTTGCGCTCAGCAAGGCCCAAGGCGTGATCGAGTTCAAACTGGACGGCACCGTCGTTCACGCCAACGAGAACTTCCTTAGCGTGCTGGGTTACGCGCTGCCTGAGATCCAGGGTCGGCACCACAGCATGTTCGTGGAACCGGCGTACAGCAGCGGCCACGAGTACCGGGAGTTCTGGGCGCGGCTCAACCGGGGCGAGTTCGTCGCCGCCGAGTTCAAGCGGATCGGCAAGGGCGGCATCGAGGTTTGGATTCAGGCTTCCTATAACCCCATCTTCGATGCCTCCGGGAAACCATACAAGGTCGTCAAATACGCCACCGACATCACCGCCGCGAAGAACCTCCAGCAGCAAGTCAAGGAGAGCGGCGAGCGCCTCCAGGTCCAGGTGGCTAACATCCTGGACGTGGTCCACTCCGTGGGCAAGGGGGACTACTCGAAGGAGATCACCGCGCGGGGCGCGGACGCGATCGGGCAACTTGGGGACGGGTTGCGGCGGTTCGTTACCGAGAAGCGAGCCAACGAAGAGAAGATCCGCCTTCAGACCGAACAGGAACGGGAGAAGGCGGTCGAACTACAGCAGAAGGTGGAGACCATCCTGACGGCGGTGAACGCGATCGCGGCCGGCGACTTCACCCAACAGGTGCCGGAACTGGGCGCCGACGCGGTCGGGCAAATGGCCACCGCGCTGAACAAGGCCATCGACTCGGTTCGCACCGCACTGGAAGGTGTCCGCGAGGTGTCCGAGCAACTGGCCGATGCGTCCGGGCAAATGGCCGCGGCCAGCGAAGACATCTCGGCCGGCGCGCAGGAGCAAGCGTCGAGCCTCGAAGAGACGGCCAGCACGCTGGAGGAGATCACGGCGACCGTCAAGCAGAACTCGGACGCGGCTCAGCAGGCCCGGCAACTGGCGAGCGGGTCGCGCGAGGTGGCCGAGAAGGGCGGCCAGGTGGTCGGCCACGCGGTCAATGCCATGAGCGAGATCAACCAGTCGTCGAAGAAAATCGCCGAGATCATCACGGCGATCGACGAGATCGCGTTCCAGACCAACCTGTTGGCTCTCAACGCCGCAGTGGAAGCGGCACGAGCCGGGGAACAGGGGCGCGGGTTCGCGGTAGTCGCGGCAGAGGTGCGCAACTTGGCCCAGCGATCCGCGACCGCAGCCAAGGAGATCAAGTCGCTCATCAATGACTCGGTGAAGAAGGTGGACGCGGGCACCGATCTGGTCAACAAGTCGGGGTCCACGCTGAACGAGATCGTCACCTCGGTGAAGCGAGTCACAGACATCATCACCGAGATCGCGGCGGCGAGCCGCGAGCAGTCCACCGGCATCGACCAGGTGAACAAGGCGGTCACGCAGATGGATTCGGTCACGCAGCGGAATGCGTCGCAGACCGAGGAGATGTCCGCGACTGCCCAGACGTTGACCGAACAGGCCGAGCAACTCCGCGAACTCGTGGCCCAGTTCAAACTCAGCAACGATTCCGGCCGGCAACTGGTCAAGCGGCCCGCGGCGAAGGCGGGTCGCGGGAACGCGGTACCTAACTCGAAACCGCGCCCCGCAGTGGCCCGAGCGATCAAGACCAGAAACTACAACGGGCACGAACTCGAACGGCTCGCTCCCGGGGAGGACGGGTTTTCCGACTTCTAGTTGGTCCCCACACGGTCGCGGCGATCCGTCTCAGTCGCGGCCGTCCGTCTCAGCTCACTCACCACTTGGGAACAGGCACAGAATCACTTCCCGACTGCTCACAACTCCTTCCGGAGGTTGTCCGTCGGGACGGATCTGAAACCGGTTAGCTATTCCGTTCCTGTTCCTTAACGCCGCGCCACAGGATGAGCAGACGTGAATCCCCACGCCGACACCGAACCCGAACCCGAACCCGAACCCGCAGCGCACGCGAGCGGGTTCGCAATCCGCGATCACGAGTTCCGCGAGATCCGCCAATTCCTCTACGACGAAACTGGCATTTCGCTCGGCGACTCGAAGCAGGACATGGTCTGCTCCCGGCTCGCGAAGCGCCTCCGCCACCACGGGCTGCGGTCGTTCGACGAGTACCTCCGCCTGGTCCGCGAAGGCGACGCTGCGGAGCGCCAGGAGTTCATCAACTGTTTGACTACGAACAAGACTGACTTCTTCCGCGAGTCGCACCACTTTGACTTCCTCCGCGACACGGTGATTCCCTACGCCCGCGGCAAGGGGAAGCGACTCCGCATCTGGAGCGCCGGTTGCTCCACCGGCGAGGAGCCATACACGCTCGCGATGACGCTCCGCGAACACTGCCCCGCCTCGGACGGGTGGGATGTGCGAATCCTGGCGTCGGACATCGACACCGCCGTACTCGCGGCGACCGAGCGGGGCGTTTACGCGGCGGATCGCGTCGCGGACGTGCCGGTCGCGCTGTTGCACAAATACTTCCGCCGCGGAGCCGGCGCCAACACCGGCAAGGTCGCGGCGAAACCGGAGCTGCGCGAGTTGATCACGGTCCGGCAGGTGAACCTGATGGAAGATCCCTGGCCGTTCCGCACCCGGTTCGACGTCATCTTCTGCCGCAACGTCGTGATCTACTTCGACCGCGAAACGCAGCGCCGACTTCTGACCCGGTTCGCGGCGCACCTCGACCCGCGGGGGTATCTGGTTCTTGGCCACTCCGAGAACATGCACTGGATGGCAGACACGTTCGCTCCGCTCGGCGGCACGGTATACCGACCGCGAGTTTCGACAGACACACCGATTCCCCGACCATTTGTTCCCAAGCCGGCGGAAGAGCACACGATCATTCTGGGCGACGTGAAAGCGACTCGTGGGCCGGCGCTGCTCAAGACACTGCTCGGGTCGTGCGTGTCCGCGTGCATTTTCGACCCCAAGACCGGCGTCGGCGGGATGAATCACTTCTCGCTGCCCGGTGTGTCAGACGGGGGCGTGAGCGCCCGGTACGGGGCACACGCAATGGAGTTGCTCATCACGGCCGTGATGAAGAAAGGTGGAGACCGGAGCAGGCTCCGCGCGAAGGTGTTCGGCGGCGGCAAGGTGCTGAACATCGAGTCGGAACATCTGAACGTCGGAAGTCAGAACACTGAGTTCGTCCTGAAGTATCTCGGGGACGAAGGCATACCGGTTGACGGTCAGTGTTTGGGGGGCACTCGCGGGCTTATCGTCCGTTTCCACCCGCACACCGGACAGGCCCAGGCCAAGCCGCTCGGCGGCCGCGACCTGTCGCGGATCGTGGAGAAGGAAGAGGCGTTCGGGCGCGAGCTGTTGCAGAAGGTGGAAACGCCACCCGACGACGACATCACACTGTTCTGAGGGCGTCGTGCGCAAAACGAAAGTTCTCGTGGTCGACGACTCGGCCCTGATGCGGCAACTGCTAACCGATATCCTCTCGCGCGACCACGAACTGGAGGTAGTCGGCACCGCGCCCGATCCTTACATCGCGTGGGATAAGCTCAAACAGTTCAGCCCGGACGTGTTGACACTCGACGTCGAGATGCCGCGAATGGACGGGCTGACCTTCCTGGAGCGGCTCATGGGCAACCGGCCAATGCCGGTCGTCATGGTGTCGTCGTTGACCGAGCGGAACTGCGACACGACATTTCGCGCGATGGAACTCGGCGCGGTGGACTTCGTTACCAAGCCAAAACTCGACGTGAGCGACAATACGATTGCAATGGCCGGTGAGCTCGTGGCGAAAGTCAAGGCGGCCGGAACCGCCCGGGTCCGCCCACGCGCGGCTCAAACCGTCGCTCTCCGTCCGAGTCTGGGCATCGGGTTCCGCGCGACGCATAAGGTCATCGCCCTGGGAGCCTCCACAGGTGGCTGCGAGGCTCTCGCCGCAATATTTGGGCGATTGCCGGCTGACGCCCCCGGCGTCGTGGCCGTGATCCACATGCCCGAAGGTTTCACGCGATCGTATGCCGCGAGGCTGGATAAGTCGTGCGCGGTCCGTGTGTCGGAGGCGAAGCATGGTGACCGCGTGATGCCAGGTCACGTCCTGCTCGCGCCGGGCAACTTCCACCTGCGCGTAGTGCGCAACGGCGCGCTGACCTCTGTGCAAGTCCTAAGAGGGGACCCCGTGAACCGACACCGCCCATCGGTGGACGTGCTTTTCGACTCCTGCGCAAGTCAACTCGGTTCCAACTGCGTTGGGGCGATCCTGACGGGGATGGGCGACGATGGTGCCCGCGGATTGCTCGCAATGCGCCTGGCGGGGGCCCACACCATCGCCCAAGACGAGGCGACCTGCGTCGTCTTCGGAATGCCGAAGGAAGCGATCCTCCTGGGAGGCGCGGACGAAGTGCTGCCGCTCGATCGGATCCCGGAGCACCTGCTCCGCGCTGCGGCTGTGCATCGATAAATGCTGGGCGCAGCTCTTCGCATGATGTCCTGGTACCGCGCCCAAGGTGGCGATAAAAGACAACTAACTCAACGAATGATTGCTAGTCGTGTTCGATAACAGCATGAGGGTTGATGGTGTTCGCCCTCACAACATGCTGTCAACACTTTCTTTCTCACGCAACGAGGAGCAACCAATGTCGGTCGTAACTATTCGTGCTCTAATCATCGACGATTCCCGTGTCATGCGGAACATGGTGATGAACGCACTGAAGCAGTCGCGGTTGGCGACGTTCGAGTTCACCGAGGCGGTGGACGGGGCCGACGCCTTGACCAAGTTCAACCCGACCGCGTTTGACATGTGCTTCGTGGATTGGAACATGCCGAACATGACGGGCGTCGAGTTCGTTAAGCAGGCCCGCGCCGGGGGCACCGCGTTCCACATCCCGATGGTCATGGTGACCAGCGAACAGACGATGGCGAAGATCGAAGAGGCGCTTAACCAGGCCGGGGCCGATTCCTTCGTCTGCAAACCGTTCACACCCGAAGACATGCGGGTCAAACTCGAAAAACTGGTCAACAAGGTACTCAAGGCAAAGGTCCCGGCCGAAGAAAAGGGTGGATTCTTCTCGGGCCTCTTCAACTGACGCCCGCGCAAACGGAAGATACCGTTCGAAACCTCACCTGGAGACCGCGACATGCCTGAAACGCTCGCTACCGAAAATGTCTTCCCGCCCGTTGTGAGCACAGCCGTTGAGGAAGCGGCAACCGACTTCTTTCAAGCCTCGTGCGGCTTGAGACACATCCCGACGGCCCAAGTGGACGAGAGCGGCCCGTGCGCGGGCATCATGAGTACGATCTCGTTCCTGGGCGATCTGCAGTGGGCCTTCGCCCTGGCCTTTCCCGATGACGCCGCGGTCGCGATCGCGAAAGCGTTCGCCGGGTTCGACATCCCATTCGACAGCCCAGACATGGCAGATGTGCTCGGCGAAATCGCCAACGTGATTGCCGGGGACATCAGCGCCCGGTTGGCAAAACAGGGGATCAAGGCACAAATGTCGCTGCCCACCGTGGTGCGCGGGGGCAACGTCTCGCTTCTCGTGCCGCACAGTGTGTCCACGACGCGGGTCACTTTTTCTGGACCCGGCGGAACCTGTTGGTTCAACCTCGTCGGAACTCGAACCGACGGCCTAACATTTCGTCGTTCAGGAGCCTGAGCCGGGTAAACCGGGCCGCGAGCGGCCCGGTTCTTATCGTCCCGGCTACTCAAAAACCGTCGAGGCAATCGGCGGATGCTACTCTGGATCGTACAGCGAACACCCGCTCACAGAAGCAACCACTTCCGTGGTTCGTTCATCCCGAGGCAGTGAGATGGCCACGGCGCCAGAGACCCGGACTCCCTTTTCGCCAGTTGTGAGTAAGGCCGTAGAGGAGTCCGCCACCGCATTCTTCAGCGGTTCCTGTGGCTTGACTCACGTCCCAGCGGCAGACGCGAAGCAGGACGGCCCGCACGCGGGCATTATGAGTACGATCTCGTTCATGGGCGACCCGCCGTGGGCCTTCGCGCTGGCGTTCCCCGAGGGCGCCGCGGTAACTATTGCGAAAGCGTTCGCCGGGTTCGACATCCCATTCGACAGCCCAGACATGGGCGACGTGGTGGGGGAGATCGTCAACGTGATCGCGGGCGACATCAGCGGGCGGCTGGCGAAGAAGGGGATCAACGCGCAAATGTCGCTGCCCACGACCGTACGCGGTGCCAACGTCGCGCTACTCGTCCCATCCGGTGCCTCGGAGACGCGGCTCACGTTTTCTGGACCTAACGGAACCTGTTGGTTCAACTTGGTCGGTACCGTAACGGACGGATCCGCAATAGGCTCGCACCAGGATCCTGGACTAAACCAACAAAACGAGCCACCCGCGCCTCCACCGCCGAAAGCGGTCCCTGTCGCGGATAATGCCCCGCCCCCGCCGTCGGCGGAAGCTCTGGCCGCGTGGGCGGCGGCGGAAGCGGAGGCCGAACGCGAACTCGCTGAGCAAGACGCTGCCGAAGCGGCTATGCGTGCGGCCGGCGTGATACCCTCCAGCAGCCAACCAACCGCCCCATTCGCGCAGCCGAGCACGCCAGGGCACGCGCCGCGCCGGCGACTGCTGTACCTCACTCTCGTGTTCGCGTGCGTTG
>CAMDQN010000203.1 GCA_945905925.1 Singulisphaera sp. GP187 | reverse complement strand
TTGCTTCACGCGAGGTGAAGCAACGACACATGGCGTGTGCCTACTCGTAGAGCGTCTACGCTAAACTGCCACGTGGTGCCGTGGTTTTGTTTTTGCCCTCTCCCCTTGCGGGGGAGGGACAAACAGCGTGGCGCCCGCCTGCGCCAGTTTAGCGTAGACGCACTACTACTTTGAACAGGCAGCGGTTACGGCTTCTTCTCTGGCTCCTTCTTCGGGTCCATGTCTTTCTTCGGGTCGCTTGGTGTGCCATCCTTGTTGAACGCTTCCACGCCGACCACCTTCGGCCGGTTCACCTCGGCCGGGGGCCACACAACCATCGGCTTAGCGTACTTCGCGCTGGCGTCGCGAAGACACACGATCAACCCGTTGTCGGCGGCCAAATAAACGCGGTCGCTCGCGGTGTTCACCACGTGCAGGTTGAACTCGCTGAAGTTCGCGGACCCGAGCGCCCCGGACTTCAGACGCGCTGGGTCGGTCGCGCGCTTCGCGTCGTACACGAGGAAGCGGCCCTGGCGGTCGCGGACGTAAACGAACTCCTCGTTCGCGCCGATGATGCGGTCGGCGCTGGTGTCCGCACGCCAGACAATGTCGCCGGCGTAGTACTCGCGGGGGCGGAGCCGAACTTGGACTTCCGGGTTGACCGGATCGCCCGGCTTCGGGTCGCCCTCCTTCGGTTCCGGTTTCGGATCGCCAGCCTTCGGCTCGGGCGCCTTGGCTGGGCCGCCCGCTTTCTCGTCTTTGTACGGTCCGTCGAAACGGTGCAGGCACACCACCCCAGCGCCGTCGCTGCCCGCGTAAACGTGCGTCTTGGTGACGAACGGGGTGCGGTTATTGATCCCACCGGGGACGGCTCGCCATTTCACGGACGCCCCGCCCTCCAGATTCCCACTGGACGCCTCGACCGCGACGAGGCTCCCATTGCCGAGCGGAACGTATTGGGTCACGCCGCTCGCCGCGGGCGGGGCCGCGATCAGGGACGTGAGCCGCTCCTTCACTTCCGTCACCACTTTCCCGGCCTCGCTCCGCTTATTGATCGCAAGGATGATGTTGTCGTCCGTGATGACCCACGCCCGCGTCGGGGTCAGGATCGTCGGATACAGGATGCGGCTGGTGAGGCCGTACTCCCAGCGGAGCGGCGGTTCCACGGCGTTGGGCCGCAGGTTGCTCAGGATCAGCGACGCGGCGACCGACGGCGGGATCACGCCGAGCGACGGTGTCTGCTGAATGTACTTCCCTGACTCCTGCCGAAGCTTGTACGGCTGGCGCAACGAAGGGAGCGTGTTGAGCGAAACGGCCGGCGCCCGGTTGTCGAGCGAGTACGGCGGCACCACGCTCGGCAGTACGCTCAGCGACGGCGTCTTCGATCCGGCGTACCCGCCGGTGGGAGTTTCGAGGATCCGCGGCCGGACTACCGGGTCGAACGCGTCGTTCGACGCCCCGAAGGTGCCGGGCGAGTATCGCTTGAGCAGGTCATCGACCGGGTTGGTGTCGGCCTTTTTCGCCCCCTGGGCGAGCGAATCGGCGGGCCCCTTGACCGGTTCGTTCACGGTGATCGCGCGCGGCATGTCATACACGGCGACGCGGTGCGCGCCGGCGTTGCCCGGTCGCACTCCCAGGACGCAGTACACGGACTGATCGTCCGCGGCCAGCCCGGTGGTGGGCGGGGAACCGAGTTCGGCCACGAACTCGGTCACCCCGGAGTACCGGTAGAACGCGTAGAGCTTCGTGACGTGGGCACAGAACACGAAGTTCGCGTTGGCCGCGACCGGGTAGGAGTTCCCGTAGGAGCCATTGCCGAGTTTAGCCGCCCACTGCACCTGTCCCGTCCGCGCATCGATAGCGAAGAGGAACCCGGCCCGCGTCTGCACGAACACCTGGTCGTCGATCGTCTGGACCTGCGTGAGCGTGTCGCGATTGCCCTCGACCGGCACGACCACCGACCACTCGGTGCGGAGGTTCAGCCGGTCGAGCGCCGCCTTCTCCGGCGGGACCGCCTTCGAGTACACGTTATTCTGCTGGCCGGACGAGATGCCAGAAACGGCGAACACGAGGCCGGCGACCGCGGCGAGACGAAAGCACATGGTGCGACTCCGGGATGGAGGGCGCAAAACTTCACCCTCAGTGTAACAATGATCGGCCGCGTGTGTGAGCGCTGATCCGCGCGAACCGCGACCGAAGAGCTCGGAAACCGTGCAGGTGGCACCGGTTGTGCGGCCCGATTCACTTCTTCCCCAACTCGCGCTTTCGGCGAAAGAACTCGGTCAAAATCGCGGAGCACCGGTCGGCCAACACGCCGCCGATTACCTGTGCGCGGTGGTTGAGTCGCGGGTCGCTGGCGATCTGGAAGAGCGTGTGGCACGCGCCGGCCTTCGGGTCGGTGCAACCGTAAACGACCATCGGCACGCGGGCTTGAACGATGCCGCCGGCGCACATCGGGCACGGTTCGAGCGTGACGTACAGGATGCACTTTTCCAGCCGCCAGGTTTTAAGGGCGGTCGCGGCCTGAGTGAGCGCGATCATCTCTGCGTGCGCGGTTGGGTCGTTGAGTTGCTCGCGCATGTTGTGCGCCTGACCAATCACACCGAGGTCCGGGTGAATGATCACTGCGCCGACCGGCACCTCGTCTTCCGCAGCCGCAGTCGCGGCTTCTTCGAGCGCCGTTTCCATGTGGTGAACGTGGAACGGGTGTACCGGGTCGCTGAACGCGAGATCGAACGGGTTTAACGGATTCATGGAGAAGAGACCCACCCCCACCCTGCAGGGAGGGGAGCAAAACACTGGCACTCTGCTCACGTTCTGCGATATGCCCAACTCTTTCTCCCCTCCCTGCAGGGAGGGGTTGGGGTGGGTTTCTTCGCAACACTCACTTCACCAGTTCGTTGAGCGTGTAGTACGCCTCCGGGTGCAGCACCGGGGAGCCGTCGCTGGTCTTCGGGCCGTCGATGCGCAACTCGTACACGCGACCCTTCTTCAAGTTCGCGACCGGCACCGTCAGCGTCTTGCCGTCTTTCGAGAGCGTCGTCGCGCCGACGGTTTCGGCGCGGGTGTCCACCTCGGGGCCACCGTAGTTGCTGTTGTAAAGGTAGGTGTACGAACTCACCGAAACCGGCTTGCGGCCGAGCGTGTCTGGGTCCAGCGGCTTTGTGAAGGTGAGCGCGAAGCCGTCTTTCGTCAGGTTGATGTGGTGAACGTCGAACGGCTCGGTGCCGGTGTACGCGAGCCGCTGGAGGCCGTAGGGCTTGCCGCCGAGCGAACCCCACCCGCGATTCGTCTGACCCGCGAACATGCTCCCGTCCGGCGCGAACGCGATCCGGTTCACCCCGCACTGTAGCCCGCTGCGGAACGGGAAGCACGCGCCTTGATACACGCCGTTCACCTTCTCCAGCGCGACCCGCATCACGACGGAGTTCGTCTGATCGCCGACGAAGCACTGACCCGCGAACGGCCCGAACTTCCCGCCCGTGGTGTCCCATACCGGTTCGGTGATGGACTTCCCCATGCGCCCGTAAGGGAACCAGATGCACGGCGGTTCCAGGTCTGGGTACACCGGGCTGGGGCGCACCCACGAGATCGTGCGACCGAGGTCGTTCCACTTCTTCTGTGACGGCTGCGTGCCGTCGTACCACATGCCGCTGCTAACCTTCTCAGGCACCTTCCCCGCGAACGGCGAGTCCTTCACCCACCGCAACCCGGCCTGGTGACCGTAGAACTTCCCCTTCTGAACGTGGTGCATCTTGTTCGTCACCACCCACTCGCCCTGGTTATCGCAGTAGAAGAGATCACCCTCGGGGCTGAAGTTGATGCCGTTGGGGGAGCGCAAGCCGTAAGCGAATGGCTCCATCTTGCCTTCGGGCGACACCTTCACGCACCAGCCGCGCCACGGGGCTTTCGCCTGGTGCCCGCCGCCGAAGCCGACGTTGAGCGTGATGAAGAAATTCCCCTGCTTGTCGCGTGCCGGGCCGAACGCGAACTCGTGGTAATCGCCCGACACGCCCCACTTGTCGCACACCGTCAGGAACTCGTCGGCCTTCCCGTCGCCGTCGCTGTCCGTGAGCTTCGTCAGTTCCGGGCGCTGCACGACGTACACGACGTTGTTCGATTCCACGTAGAGGCCGAGCGCTTCGTGCAAGCCGGTCGCGAACTTCGTCATCTTGACATCGGCGGGGTTCTCTGCGGTCGGGTTGTCGATCAGCCACACCTCGCCGCGTCGCGTGCAGGCGAGCAACTTGCCGTCGGGCCGGAACGCGAGGCCGCCGACTTCCAGCACGCAATCGTTCGGAAGCGGAATCGTGGTGAGCTTGTAGGAACCGGCTTCGTTCTTCGCGGCGGCGCCGACGGCTTCGACCACGCCCTTCGGCGGGAAGTCGCGATCGAGGCGCTTGCGGATCGTCGCGGGCACGATGTCCGGCAACTCGGGGTTCGCGTACACGGCCCAGTCGCCCGCGACCTGACACACCTTCACGAGCAACTCGTTGGCACCGGCCCTCACGTCGGCCGTCGCCATGTCCTGATCCGCCGCGGCCCCGCGAACGTAGGACTCGTGCAGCACGCGCTTGCCATTCACGAACACGCTGATGGTGTCGTCGCTGCCGAACGAGATCGGCAACTTGAACGCGACTGGCGATTCAAACGTGTGGTACAGGTAAACGACCGCGTCGGTGGTTACGTTAGGGAACAACTTCTGGAGGTTGTTGACCTTGCCCAGTTGGAACGTGTCGTACTCTTTCCAGGTGGCTTTCGCGTCGGTTTTGCCGGCGTAAGTGGCCTTCAGATCGACCTTCTTTTCGGGCGGGTACGCGAAGTCGAACCCGGCCTTATCGGTATTGTCGAACGGCCCCGCGTAGTACCACTTGCCTTCGAGGTTGGGCAAGTTGTGCGACTTGAGCGTGGCCCGCGCGCTATCGGGCCGGTTGCCTTTGTTGACGTATTCGCCGGGCGTGTCCTTCGGCGGTTGCGCAGCCGGGGTGAACGAACTTGACGGAACAAGCGCGACGCCGATCGCTAGGGTCGCTGAAAGAAGTGCGCAGAGGCGAGTCATTGCGGCTCCGGGAAGCAGTTGCATAGCAGGCGGGTTCGCGAGGTAGGGTAGAGTGTACCCCGTCAAAACTGATTCCACAACCGCGCGAATTCGGCGCTGAACGCGGCAATGAGAACAGCATCGGCGGTATCGACGACGTTCTCGAAGTTGATGTTGGCGGCGCCGCGGGTCCAGTTGTAACTGCCGTTGAGGAGGCGCGTACCGTCGAAGATCGCGAACTTGTGGTGCATATGCCCGTTTGACCCGGTGTCGGCGGGACCGTGTTGGTCGTCGGCCTTCACCTCGACGCCGGCTTCGCGGAGCTTCTGGATGTCCGAGCCGAGATCGTGTTGTTTCTCGTTATCGGTGATGACGCGGACGACCACGCCGCGCCGGTGCGCGTCCAAAATCGCGCGCGAAATGCGGTCGTCGGTGATGGTGAACACGCACACGTCGGCGGTACGTCGGCACTGATTGAAGCGATGCACGATCTGTTGAAGGCACCGTTCACCGGGCGCGAAGAACGCCTCATCATTCCCAGGCGAGCGGGGGGCGTCAGCCCCCTGTTGCTGAACCACAGGCGCGAGAACCTTCATCACGTCTTCGAGCCACTCGACGAGATCAGCGGACGCGGGATCGGCAATGGCTTTACGCGCAACGTCAAACGCCGCGTGCCGAACCAGTCCGCGGTGCTGATCGGTCTTGACGTTCTTGGCGAGCCAGTCCGTGAGTGCGGACTTCTCGCCGCCGGAGAGCTTGCGGTCGGCGAGTGATTGCGTCAGGAAGAGAGCGAGTTCGTCGGGGTTCATGCGAGATGTTTTAGCGAATCGCGACCGCGAAGGCGTGAGGACGACCAGTTCGGCCTGCCCTGCGTAGTTCTCGCCGATCTTCGATCAATCCCAATGAGGCGGATTCGGCTCCACAGCACAAATGCGGCAACGCCGTGGGTGGGCGTCCGCACGTTCAGCCTGAAGTTCGCGGATCCTCTCGATGACTTCCTGTAGGGTGTATCCTTCGCCGCCGTTGTCGTCCCAATATCGCGTGGGTGGGCGTTGTACTGCTCGGCTTCCACGGCACCCACAACTCAGCACATGAACAGTGAGATCATAGTGGCGGCCGAAGGCTTCATGGAGAGTGGATTGGCAATCTGTTCCACCCCCGCTGACGTTGGCTGTTTCCAGATCGACGTTGATCATGAATTTCATTGTCGCGCCCCACGCGGATAACCGCCTCGGTTGCCAACTTTGTTATCCGGCGCGCTTTTAGAACTTGTAGTCGTAGTCGGAGAGCCGACGCCGCGCTCGCTCCAACAACTCGGGCTCTTGTGCGAACAAGGATTGCCATTCGGGTCGCAGAACAAGCGCCTCGACGGTCAAGTCGAGCCGGCCCCGTTCCCAGAGCGCGGTGTACCCTTCGGACGGCTGATCGGCGAGAACGAGGATGCGAGCGGTCTCAAGCCCGCGGTGGTCATGCAACATTTGGAGGTAGCGGGCGGCGTTGTACCTGACCTCGTTCCTGGCGCGGACGTAGATTTGCATCATCGCATCGTCGAAACGAGCTTCGAGGACAGACGCCATTGGGCACCTCCGCTCGGCGGAAGGGAAGTTGGTCTGGCGTTTCCCTCCTTTGTGGGTTCTGCTTGGTGAACGTGTTTCGCCTGTCCGGGCCGGAGGCCCCATGACCGCTCTCCCCGCATTCCGTACCCCGCCCCGCATCCTCATCCCCAAGTTGGTGCGTT
>CAMDQN010000202.1 GCA_945905925.1 Singulisphaera sp. GP187 | reverse complement strand
AACGCACCAACTTGGGGATGAGGATGCGGGGCGGGGTACGGAATGCGGGGAGAGCGGTCATGGGGCCTCCGGCCCGGACAGGCGAAACACGTTCACCAAGCAGAACCCACAAAGGAGGGAAACGCCAGACCAACTTCCCTTCCGCCGAGAGCAGCGCTCTTGAATCAGGAATTATCCAACACCGAGAGCCGCGGGTGGAGCGCGTTCATCAGCGACCATCTGACAACATTCGCAAGCATCGTCGTCGGGTTGGTCGTAGTTGTTCTCTATTTCGGGCGCGACATCTGGATCGAAGCCCTCGCGGAGTTGCTTGCCCAACGCCTCGGTTGGCGCGTGTGGATATGCGAGTGCCTTATTTGGATTGGTGTTTTCTTCCTGTTAGGCTTGATTGGCCTCATTTGCTACACCTTGGGTTTCGTGAAGGACGAACCACCACAAAAGTCCGCACCCAATCCACACGACAAATGTCCCAAATGCGGATTCGAGTACCGCTGGGATGGTAAGCTCTGCGGTCACTGTGGTCACATGAGATAACTACGAACCCGAATAGCAACAACGCCACTCCTTACGCGCTACCGGCTCGCGGCAGCGTCACGCGGGTTGTGAGTTGACACGTCGCGAGCTAGCGGCTCGATCTTCATGAGATTACAATGCCCGTGGGGTGGGTCGTTCCACCCCGTGGCAATACGGAGATGACTCATGCCGGCTTCCGCTGTCGATTCCCAACATCGCTGGACGGCTGCCGAACTGCGGCAGTTGCCGGCAGCGGAGCGCGACGCAATCCTGGCGGCTGCTGCTGCCCAAGCCGCCGACGAGTACCGCAACGATCCCGCCCTGACCGCGTTCGAGGCTTTCGGCAAGGAGGATCTGCATGTCAACAGTTCCGACGCCCAGCCGCGGTGAGGTCTGGCTCGTGGACTTCGACCCTTCAGTCGGAGCGGAAATTCAGAAGGTGCGGCCGGCACTGGTGATTAGCGTGGATGCGGTCGGGCGGTTGCCGCTGCGCCTCGTTGTGCCGCTCACGGATTGGAAGCCGCAGTACGCGAGTTTCCCCTGGTTCGTGTTCATCTCAGCTGACACCACCAACGGGCTGAGCAAAGACTCCGGCGCCGATGCGTTCCAGACGAAGTCGGTGTCACTGTCCCGATTCGTCCGTCCTCTGGGGTCAATCTCAACGGCGCAACTCGATGACGTGGCGCTCGCGATCGCATTGTGTGTCGGGACGCCGTAGACGGAAACCACTACGCGCTCCCGGCTCGCGGCAGTGTGACGCGGAACGTCGTCCCCTTGCCAAACTTGCTGTTCACGCGAACCTGACCCCGCATCGCCTGAACCAGGTGCTTCACGATCGACAGCCCCAACCCGGTGCTGCCCTCCGCGCGACCGCGAGCCTTGTCCACACGATAGAACCGCTCGAACACGCGGTTCACGTCCGCGTCCGAAATGCCCACGCCGGTGTCTTCGACCTCGAAGCTTACCGTGTCCGCGGCGGCGGTCCAGCGCACCGTGATGCGCCCGCCGTTCGGCGTGTACTTGATCGCGTTGTCCACGAGGTTGTCCATCACCTGACGCAGTGCGTCCGGGTCGGCCCACGCGGCCACGCTCGCGGGCGCGTCCAGCGGCGGTTTCTCCACCATCGTGAGCGTCTTCGTTTCCGCTCGCGGGTGGTGCCGCTCCACGCAATCGGTAATCGCGCGATCCAACACCACCGCACGCGGCTCCAGACCGAGCGAACCGGACTCGATCTTCGCCAAACTTAACATGTCCTTGATGAGATCGGCCAATCGGTCGGCTTCCCGCGCGACCTGCTCCAAAAACGCGGAACACATGTCAGGGTCTTCGGCGGCGCCGTCGATGAGCGCCTCCACGCTCGACTTGATGACCGCCAGCGGCGTCTTCAGTTCGTGCGACGCGTTCGCCACGAAATCCTGACGCATCCGCTCGGCCTGACGCACGTCCGTCGTGTCGTCGATCACCACCACGGCGCCGGGCGTCCCGTGGCCGGGGAAGCGCGATACGTACACCGCGAGGTGTCGCCCGCCAGAGCCAGGCACGACGAACTCCTCGCGGTGCGGTTCCGCCGCCGTCAGCCCGTGTTCGACGACCGTGTGGAACACCGCGAGTCGCGTCACGTCGCAGAGTTGCTCGTTCACCGCCTTTCGCGGGTCGAACTCCAAAAGCTGCCCGGCGCGCTCGTTGGCGAACAGCACGCGCCGGCGGTCGTCGATCGCGATGACACCTTCGACCATGCCCGACAGGATCTCGCGGAGTTGTTCGTGATCGTGTTCGAGCAACCGGAACGTGGACGCGAGCCGGTCGCTCATCGCGTTGAACGTCTCCGCCAGTTCGGAGTGCTCCGTGCTCCCGGCCACGCGAATCTTGTGGCCCAGGTCGCCGTCCGCCAACTTGCGAGCGCCCTCCTGAAGCTCGACTAAAGGCCGCACGAACCAGCGTGCGAGCGCAAACGCCGCGACGACGGCGAGTGTCACGATAACAACCAGCGCGGTCGCGACCTCGCGGACGAGGCTGTAGAAGACCTCTTCGGCGCGCTGGTAGGTGAGCAGGCCCAGGAGCCCGACGGTCGCGACCACGAGCAACAGGAAGGTGAAGAACAGCCGCCAGAACATGGTGATTGTGTGGGTCGTGTGAAGGTGGAAGTTGTGCCACGCTGGGAGGATTGTAGCAGGCGCGAGGCGAGAGATTCTCTCGGAACCAGGGTCTCAGAACAACCGTGGCTGGCGATTCGGGTCGGCGAGCGCCGTCATCAGTTTGCGCTGCGGCGCGCTAACGGGATACGCCGCGAGTTCGACCAGCGTCACCCACTTCGCTGTGGCATACGCGCCCGGCGCGAACGCGCCGCCCACCAGTGTTGCTTCGACGCAGACGAGCGTGATTGCATACCGCGTGACGCCGTGTTTGATTACCATCATCTCTGCGCCGGGTTCGATTTCGAAGCCGGTCAGTTCCTTCGCGACGCGCGCCGTCGCGGCACCGATGTCTTCGCCCGGGGCGCGTGGCGAGTGCGGCACCTCCCACATGTTCTGCCAGCGCCCTGCGGACGCCGGGCGCTGACAGAGCAACACCTTACCGCCATTGCGAATAACCACCCCGACCTCAGCCACTTCCGTGATCGCGACCGGTTTCTTCTTCGGCGGGATTTTGTCCTGAAGGCTGTCGCGGTTCGCGATGCAGTTCGCCGAAAGTGGGCACTTGTCACACGCCGGTGCTGCGGGCGTACACACCAGCGCACCCAACTCCATCAGCGACTGATTGAAATCCCCGGCACGATTCTGTGGCAACACCGCTTCCGCGGCCGACCACACCCACGCCTTACCTTCGCCCTCGCGCGGGTCACCGCGATACCCAAAGAGTCTAGCGAGGACGCGCAAACTGTTCGCCTCGACGATCGGCAGCGGGCGGTCGAACGCTTGTGACAGCACCGCGCCGAGAATGTACCGCCCGACGCCGGGCAACTCCGCCCACACCTCAGGGCCATCTGGTAACTCACCGCCGTGATTCGCCACGAGCACCTTCGCGGCGGCGTGCAGGTGTCGCGCGCGCCGATAGTAACCCAACCCTTCCCACAGTTTCAGCACCTGCTGCTCGTCGGCCGCGGCGAGCGTCTGAACATCCGGCAGCGCCGCGAGGAACCTCGCGAAATACGGCACCACCGCAGCGACGGTCGTTTGCTGAAGCATGACCTCGCTGACCCAGACACGGTACGCGTCGCGCGTGCCGGCAAGTTCACCGGCAGCGTTGCGCCGCCAGGGGAGGTCGCGCTGGTACTTGTCAAACCAGTTGAGGAGTTTGGTGCGCACACCGGCGAGCGTGCGCTCAGGGGGGAATGTGAAAGGCATACGGTAAAAGGAAAAAGGGAAAAGTAAAAGGCCAAGACAAAGCAACCGCTCGCAACGCTGACGCGGTCTTTGTTTTGGCCTTTTACCTTCTCTACTTCTTGCGCATGTACTTGCGGAGAACGTCGGTCGCGGCGTCACTCATCTCTTCGCGGGTTTGGGCCTTCTTCGGTGCGTCGGACTTCTTGTCGTCGGCCTTCGGCGCCTCGCCGGTCCCCGCGAGCGGCAAAGGCATCTCCATCACCGTGCTGCCGTCGGGAACGTTCTTGTTGCCGTCGTCGTCCATGCCGAGCAGCATCGCCGCGATGCGGTCGTGCTCCTCGTCACCGGTCGTCTCTGAAGACATCACCGCGGGAACATCTTTGACGGCAGCCGACTTCTGTGCCGGAACCTCTTTCGAGCCGCCCGGTTTTGTCGGGGCGGTCGCTTTGGGGGCCGGTTGTGGCACCGCGCCCGACTTCACCGGTGCGGGAGTGGTGTCGCGAACCGGGGTCTTCGAGGGCACCGCAGCCGCGGTCGCGGCCTTCACCGCGACGAGCGCCGCGGCGGTCTCAGCGGAGTCCCCCAGCGGGGTACCGTCGGCCTTCGCGGCGAGTTTCTCGATCTTCACCCGGAAGTCGAGTGGCCCGATCTGGAGCGCCGCGCCGTCCTCGATGAGAACTTCCGCCGACTGAATCAGTTCGTTGTTGACCAGCGTGCCGTTCGTGCTGCCGTGGTCCTTGATGTAGACCTTGCCGTCACGAATCGTCACCTCGCAGTGAACCTTGCTGATGGCCGGGCTGGCCGGGCGGAGATGGCACTGCGGATCCCGGCCGATCAGGAACTGTGCGCCCACAAGAGGAATTACGCGCCCCTCATGAGCCCCGGTCGCGACGACCAAACTGACCTTCATGTTGTGTCCGCCTTCGCCGTTGGACCGCCCGACAAACTCGGACAGGGTGAAGAAGCTCGGGAAAATGAAACCGTCACACCGAGCGCCAGACGATTGCGCGGGGTGGAGTGTCGACTTGCCGTGAACCCCTGAAGGGCTACGCTCAAATTGTGCGAGCCATCGCGAGTTGCGGGTTTAATCTGTTTAAGCCCGTGGCCGCGCCATTGTATGTTACGGGTCGCGTGCTATGCAACAGTCAGTTACCCCGATTCCGCGCAACCGGTACAAGCTTCACACACTCACCACACTCGCCGTCCTTCTCGCGCTCGTCGCCGGCCTCTCCGCGCTCGGCGGGTGCGGCGCCGACCCGCCACCAACAACAACCACCAAAGTCCACGACGGAGTGAACCTCACGCTCAGTTGCCCAGACGCCGCGTTCCACGACGCGATCGCACCGATGGTCCGTTCGTGGGAAGCGCGAACCGGGGCCAAGGTTTCGCTGACGCGCGACGCGATGACGCCACAAGACGCGACCGACCTCGCCGTGATCCCCGCCGGTCACCTCGGTGCGTGGGCCGAACCAGGGCACCTCGCCGCACTGCCGGCCCGGTTCCGCGCCGGCGACCACCCGATCCGGTGGTTCGAGTTGTTGACTGCTTACAGCGACCGCCTCGTCGAGTGGGGCGCGCTAACGCAAGCGGTTCCGTTGACCGGCGACGGCTACGTACTCGTGTACCGGGCGGACCGGCTCGCCGAGTTCACTCGCCCCGGCCCGCCCGCGACGTGGGAACAGTTCGCCGAGGTCGCCGAGTTCTTCGCAAAGCGCGACAAGAAGCCGAGTCTCCCGCCGCTCCCGGCCGACTCCGAACGGATGTTCGATCTGTTCTCCCGAGTCGCGTCGTCGATGGACCGGCTCGCGCTCAGCGACAAAGATCTGGACGACCCGAACAAGGACCGAGAGCGGCTCGCGTTCCAGTTCGTCGTGGCGACCGGGGCGCCACGACTCCAATCACCCGGCTTTGAAGCGGCAGCAAAGTGGTTCGCGCACCTGCATGCGGTCAGAGCACTGCCCAGCACCGGACCGGACGACCCGATCGCGGCGCTCGCGGAAAACCGCGCGGTGTTCGCGCTCGTTTCGCTCGACCAACTCGCGCGACTCCCGCGCGAGAATGGGGCCGTGCCGGCGCGATTCGCGCTCGCCGGCGTGCCCGGCACGCGCCGGGAAGGACTGGAGCAAAGCGCGAACTACGTCCCGCACTTCTCCGGCGGTCGGCTCGGGGTCGTCCGCAAGCAGAGCCAGCACCCGGAGATCGCATTCGACCTGCTCGCCGAGATCGGCGGCCCGGCCCGCGGCGCGGAACTCATCGCCACGCCGGGACTCGGCGCCGGACCGACCCGGAGCACACACCTGACCCCCGACCGGCTTTTGCTCTGGCTCGGCTACGGATTCGACGAGACTCGCTCGAAAGACCTTCAGGAGGCACTGCGGCACTACGTCGGACAGGCGGTGAAGAACCCGACGTCTGGGCTTCGCGGTCCCGACCGTGACGAACTCACCGTCGCGGCCGGGACCGCACTGCGAAAGCTCGGCACAGGGGCCAAACCGGGCGACGCGCTGACGGAAGCGATGACCGCGTGGAACGCGTTCGACGCAAAGGTTCCCGACAACGCGAAGCTCGTGCGCTGGCGTCAGCGCGCCGCCGGGCTGAATTAGAGCGCTTTCAGAAAGTTCGTAGCGGAGCCGCGACCATCAGGGAGCGTGTGAACGTTCGCTCCCTGACGGCTGACAGTTCATGACATCTTTGGAGTTGACATAGCAAGTGCAATGTGGGGAATGGTTTGTGACTCAGGCGACCGAATAGTTTCAGCCATCAACCCGCATCCCACCCAAACGAAAACCGCTGAGTTTTCCACGGTTTCCCGTGTCAAGCCCAAAGATGTCATGAACTGTCAGCCCTGACGGTCGCGGCTCGGACCAGACGCTACGCATTAACTGAAAGTGCTCTAATGGGGGTTTGGCCGGGAACGACGACGACAAAAAGTGGAATGTAGTTC
>CAMDQN010000201.1 GCA_945905925.1 Singulisphaera sp. GP187 | reverse complement strand
TCGAAAGTGCCAGGTGTCCTTGAGAAATTTGGCTCTTCAAGTGCCGAGGAGTCCGAAATATCAACGGTGGCAAGTCGCTTCAAGACAAGGAGTTATTACAATCTGATAGAGTGCCAATCATCATCGCGCGCAAACCGTGTCGTACACCCCCTTCCGGGACGGTCAGGGGACAACTCTTGCTCGGGTCGCGACGCCGTGGTAGCCTCCACAACATTGACGCGCCAGAAGCGAAATATTCACAACCTCTGAGCTGTGTCGTTCGGCAGTGGGACGTAAATTCTGAGGAGATTCCATGCGACTCGTGATTTCAAGGTCGGAACGAGGATTGTCCGGGGTCGCCGTGGCGGCGGTGGTATGCTTGGTATTCCACACCCAGGCGGTCGCCGACGAACCCGTCAAGAAAGCAGCGATCACCGAAACTGAGGTCAATGCCGCGCAACAGGCGTGGTGCGATGGTGTGGTGAAAATCGGGAAGGTTCACAAGGATGGGGGCGATTACAAGGCCGTGACGAGCCAACTCATCGCTGATCTGTACGACTACAAAGAGGGCAAGGTGTTCTTCAAGCCCACTCAAGCATCCGGCAAGAATACCTTTCGGAACACCAGGGAAGGCGCCCTCTCCTACTACATCGGTGGGAACACGGACTTTCCCGAGGACAAGGGCTTTGCACTAAAGCAGTGGACGAAGGTGCGCTACGAGAACAACGCTGCCGAGAATGGCATCCAGATTCACGGCGACATCGCCATCACGATGGGGAATGTGTACTTCACGAACGCCAAGGGTGAGGAAGTCACGGTGGACAAGACGTTCGTATTCCGCAAGTGCAAGGATGGTCAACTCCGGCTATGCGCTCACAAGTCAGCGTTCCCGTTCGATCCGAGCAAGTAGTGACAATGGCAGGCCTGACCGTCGCCGAACCGGTCGGTGCCCCTGTCGCGTGAGTTGTTTCGTGCTGCTCACCGGCTTGTCGTTGTCGCTGACTGGTGTCGCTGCCGGGGTTGCTGAGAGTTTGTGAATTAATCTGACCGTCCCGGATTATGGGGAGGGCCGGTCATTGCGAAACCCGGCAAGTGAGGCAGACACGAGGAGGTTATGTAGCCAGTTGTCGTGGTATCGGTGCTTGTTCACTCGCTCCGCAGGACTCCGCCAGCCGTTGTTGGCTCGTGCCGTTGCCGGGTTCCACGGTCTGAAGTTGGATAACAACGCCCACGCGCGGCAGTGACGCTCGACGGCGTCCTCGCTGCCGTGCAAATGCTGCCCATCATCGAAGTACCGGTTCATCCCACGCATCACACGGTCCAGCATGTTGCTCGTCCGATGACCACCGCCATGCCTGTACGCCTCGCCGTATTCTCTCGCTCGCCCGCACAGTTTCTTCACCTGCTCCAAGACCCATGCCGTGCTCACGTGTTCTTGGGACCACTCCCACAACCGCCTTAACTGCTGGGCAAAACTCCTCCGATCCGCCGCATGGTAGGCGTTCCACACCTTCTCCGAAAGCGTCTCGAAACCCGCACTCAACTTGCCCCGGTTGCGGATCGCCAGCCACCCGTGAAGGAAGCATCTCAGGATCACCACCCGCGAGAACAAGTTCAGCCACGCCTGGCGGGTCGATGCCCAACCGTCCGTGTTCACCGTCGTGGGCTGGTAATCCTTCTGGCGGTCTTGTGCCTCCGTCTTGAAGACTCCGTATGCGTGTTGCAAGTCATCGACGCCGGCGGTTGGGGCTAATGCCGCTCCCAGGCAGCACCCGTCCCCGACGGTGGTTGCGATGTAGTTCTTCTCGCCGTTGCGTGTCTGGTGATGCTCGTCGGCCAGCACGTGCTTGGGCAACTCGGCCCTTCGCAGCGTGACGCCGACGATGCTGTTGCGTCCCAGACTGATCTCCCGGCGATACCAGTACATCGGACCGCGACCGAAGACACGGGCCAAAGCCCAGAACGGGACACCGAAGGCTCGGAGGAACAGTGGTCCCTCGATCTCGTCGGTGAGGCCGGTCATGTAAGGGAACGCGAAACTGGGTCGCACGGAGAAGGCGTGTTTGGTGGCGGTGCACTGGATGCGTCGGATGCAGATGCCAAGGCGTTTGGAGGATCGGCGATCCTTGAGCGTGTACCCTTGTCCGAAGGCTTTGGGGAACAACTCGGGCCAGTCGCGGAAGGCTTGGTCGATCCAACGCCGGAAGGCGGTGGGAGCGTCGATCAGTCGCAGGTAGTCGTCTTTGCCGATGGGCAGGCAAATAGTAGAACAGCGACGGGCCATGGTCCACCTCCGTCATCGACGGGATTACGCAAAGGTGGATCATGGCCTCTTTCATTCAACAGTCCTCTGCACAACCGTTCACGACTTTACCACGCCCCAAATTCCGGGACGGTCAGCATTAAAAGAGCAAACATCGCGGATTATTTGCCGATGCAGAATCGCGAGAAGATACGGTCGAGCAGGTCGTTGGTGTAGACCGCACCGGTCATCTCACTGAGTGGGTCGAGTGCGCAGCGCAGCGCCAGCGCCAGCAGTTCCGGCGGGTCGTTGTTCGTCGCGAGCGCAAGACTCTCTCGCAATCGCTCCAGGCACGCGAGGACGTGGTGGCGGCACCGGCTTTGGCTCGGCGCCAGCGGCGGGCGCATCAGGGACACCACGATGTCACCGATCGCAGCGAGAATCGCATCGAGGCCGTTGGGCGAAACGACTGAAGCGCCGAGCGCCGCAACAGGGGGCTTACGCCCCCCACTCGCCAGGTCGCTTTTCGTCCGCACCTTCAGTACGTCGGCTCCCGTGGCCTTTAACCTCGCGTCATCTCCCGCGTCAAACTCGCCCTGTTCGTCGCACCACACGATCACCTCAGCGTGTGTCGTTTGTTCGTTCCCCAATCGTTGCGACTGTGCTTCGATGGTGTCGCAAGCATCTTGCCAGCCGGCAGTATCGATCAGCTCGACCACCGCGCCCGCGAGTGTTAGCGGCTTCGTGAGGTAATCTCGCGTCGTGCCCGGGATTGGGCTAACCAGCGCGGCGCCGCGCGCGAGCGCGTTGAACAGGCTACTCTTCCCCGCGTTCGGCAAACCCACGAGTGCGACGCGAACCGGGCGCCCGGACACGGTGCGGTCGTCGAGTTGTTGCCGCACCGCGTCGAGGTGCTCGATCGCGGATTGGAGGCGGGACAGGGTCGCTGCCCGACTGACGAACTCGATGTCTTCGTCGGCGAAGTCGAGTGCGGCCTCCACGTCTGCGAGGAGGTTCAGGAGGTCGTCGCGGAGTGCGGCGAGCGGTTGTGACACGCCGCCGGCGAGCTGCGCGAGCGCGGCGGTGAGATCCGCATCGGTGCCGGCTTCGATGACGGCTTGCACCGCTTCCGCTTGTGGCAAATCCTTCTTGCCCGCGAGGAACGCCCGCATCGTGAATTCGCCGGGTCGCGCGGGTCGCGCGCCGGCCGTGAGCAAATCCGCGACGAGCCGCTCCACGAGCGGCGGCGAACCGACGGTGTGCAACTCCGCGAGGTCTTGCCCGGTGTACGACCTGGGACCAGCGAAGAAATAAAGCGTGGCGGGCAACGGCGAATGCACGCCGGTGAGCCGCAGCGAGTAGGGGACGAGGCGCCGCGAGCGGAAGAACCCCTCCCCAACCCCTCCCCTAAGAAGGGAGGGGCTTAAAACTGAAGCCGGCGCGCCGTCTTCGGCCTTCTGTCCGGCTCCCCCTCCCTTCTTAGGGGAGGGGGTTGGGGGGAGGGGTTGTTCCGCCACGAACATCTTCGTAATCACCGCGCGCGTATTCGGCCCGCTCACGCGAACGATCGCGCGCGGCGCGGGACCGCACCCGGACGACACCGCAACGATGGTGTCGTCCGGGTGTGGCGCGGCGGTCGCGGTGAGGCTCACGGTCGAATCACCGTAAACACGAGGATGACAGCCAAAATGATCAGCCAGGGTGCAAGAACAATCATGCCCGCGGCGAACAGGTGCCGCTTCCCGCGACCGCTCAGTTTCCCGGACCCTGTCGCCGCTTGCATGATCATCACAATGGCGAAGAGCGTGGCCAACGGGTTCACGCACGGCACCACAAGCCCGAGGCACGCGGCCAGCAAAGCTGCTCGCGCTTCCCGTTCTCGCGCGATGGAATCCGCGACCAGATCAACAACGGGCGGGGCGAGTTGCTGCCCCGCGTCCACGGCATCTTCGGCGGGCGCGGCTTCGGCCAGAGCGGTCAGTTCTTCCGCGCTCACGGATTCGCCACCGAACGTTTCGTCGAGTACCTTCACAGCCCGTAGCTCGTCTTCCTCGCGCACCACCAATCGAATGCTGATCATCGGCAGAACCTGCCCGAACAGCGACGAGGTTTGTTCGTTGTCCAGAGCCGCTTGAATACCGACGGCCGCCAGCGCGTTCTTCGCGGTATGTGCCTCCGTCAACTGACCGAACGTGGCGATCGTTACCAGTCGTCCGGCCATTGCCCGCCCTCTGTGCTTCGCGTCTCGGTTCGTACACCGACAATAGCCGAACGTGATGGGTTCGTACAGGAGCCGATGAATGACTGCCGCTGAAAGCTATGCCGAACTGATTCGCCGCGCCAAAGATCTCGGCGTGCTCAACTCGTGTGCCGCCGTACTCGGCTGGGACCACCAGACCTACATGCCCACGAAGGGCGGGCCGCTGCGCGGCGAACAGATGGCATTCCTCGCCAGCCTCGCGCACCAGAAGTTCACCGACCCGAAGGTTGGGGAGTTACTCAGCGCGGTGGAAGCGTCGGACCTCGTGAGTGACCCCGTATCCGATTCCGCCGCGAACGCACGCGAGTTGCGCCGCGCCTACGACCGCGCCACGAAGATTCCGCAATCGCTCGTCGAAGAACTCGCGCGCGTCACCACGCAGGCGCAACAGGTGTGGGAGCAGGCCAAGAAGAAGAACGACTACGCGAGCTACCGGCCGCTGCTCGAACAGATCGTGAAACTCAAGCGCGACGAAGCCGACGCCGTGGGGTACAAGGATCACCGCTACAACGCGCTCATCGAAGAATACGAACCGGGAACAAGCGTCGCGGATCTAAAAGAACTGTTCGCGGGCCTGACGGCCGAACTCGCGCCGCTCGTGAAGAAGATCGTCGCGTCGCCGAAGCAACCCGATAAGAGCGTGCTGGAATGCGAGTTTCCGATCGACCGGCAGAAGGTGTTCGCGGAGGCGGCTGCGGTCGCGATCGGATTCGATTTCAACGCGGGGCGGCTCGATACCACCGCGCATCCGTTCTGCTCCGGGGTCGGCCCCGGCGACTGTCGCATTACTACCAGGTACAACCCCAGGTTCTTCAACGAAGCGTTCTTCGGTGTACTCCACGAAACCGGGCACGCGATGTACGAACAGAACCTCCCGGCCGAACACTTCGGCACGCCGCTCGGCGTCGCGTGCTCGTTCGGCATTCACGAATCGCAGTCGCGGTTGTGGGAGAATCAAGTCGGGCGCGGCCGGCCGTTCTGGGACCACTTCTTCCCGCGATTGAAGCAGACGTTCCACTCGCTAGCGGACGTGTCGAAAGAGACGTTCTACTTCGCGATCAACGATGTGCGGCCGTCGCTCATTCGCGTCGAAGCGGACGAGGCGACTTACAACTTGCACATCGCGTTACGGTTCGAGTTGGAGCTGGCGCTGCTGTCGGGCGATCTGGCAACTGGCGACCTTCCCGGTGCCTGGAACGACCGCTTCGAGACACTGTTCGGACTAAAAGTCCCCAACGACGTGCGAGGCTGTTTGCAGGATATCCACTGGAGCTTTGGCGGCATCGGGTACTTCCCGACGTACACGCTCGGCAACCTGTATGCGGCCCAACTGATGGATGCGGTCCGGCGAGAATTCGGAACCGGCATCGAAGACGACTTCCGAGCCGGTGATTTCACGCGGCTCAAGGGCTGGCTGAACCAGAACATCCACCGGCACGGGCAGCGGTATCGGGCTGGCGAACTGTGCCGGCGCGCCACCGGAATGCCGCTTTCACCGAAGCCGTTCGTTTCCTACCTGAGCGAAAAATTTGGGGCGCTCTATGGCGTGTGCTAGGGTTCACTGTCTCGTGCCGCCAGCAGAGTCGGCACTCTCGCGACATTCGCGCCCTGTGCGGCGCAACGCCCGAGGTCGTGCCCGACGGTCGGGCTGTGCAACCGGCATGAGATGTGCGCCCGTTAATTAACGAAAATCGCGCCGCGCCCGGTCGCCCTCCTTTGAACGCCGAAACGCCCCGCGAAATGCCGCCTCCGAACAGCACCGACCCACTCGCGCAGACGCTCGTGACAGAAACGGCGGCCGCGAGCGACACTCGCACGCACCCATACCCGCGGCGGGAGGCGTTCGCGCCGTCGCCGCCGCCGCCCCCCGAAGTGGGCACCACTGTTGGGCCCTTCATACTTCAAGAGAAGCTCGGGGAAGGGGCGGCGTGTCATGTGTTCCGTGGGTGGGACCAGACGCGTTCGGCCCCGGTGGCGCTGAAGATCCTCAACTGGGCGAACGTTTACGACCGCAACGCTGCGATGAAGCAACTCCGTATGGAGGCAGCGGCGCTGGCGCGCGTCAAGCATCCGAAGGTTGTCAGATTCATCGATTTCGCATTCGATTCGCGGTGGCCGTATCTGGTCACGGAGTTCTTCGAGGGCCAGCCGCTGGGCGAACTGCTCCACGCAGGTGGCGCCTTGCCGCCGGAGTGGTGTTTGTTTTTTGTCGCGCAGATGGCCGATGCGCTCGGCGCCGTGTGGCAAGCGGGTGTCGTTCACCGCGACATCAAGCCCGACAACATTCTGATCGGGCCAAACGGCAACGCGAAGTTGATCGACTTCGGTCTGGCCAAAGCGGACGTGTTGTCGGCGCGTGAGCGTACCGGACCGGAGATGGCCGGGACTGCGGCGTACCTCGCGCCCGAACAGGCGAAAGACGCAAGCACGGTGGATCACCGCACCGACATCTACTCGCTCGGTGTGACGAATGGCACTTCCGTGCGGAGAGACTATCACCCAGAAGGTTTTGCGTCAGGTGCCCTGTTTTCTGTCGCAGCGACCAACGCGGCTCGTCCGGTCGCACGTGGCCGCGTCATCAGAGGGTAGATCTTCGGCCGCCGTTTGACTTCT
>CAMDQN010000200.1 GCA_945905925.1 Singulisphaera sp. GP187 | reverse complement strand
GCGGGCGGCGCGGCCCTCCCCGCGTGGCTCCGGGCGGACGAGCCGAAGCCGAAAGACGAACCGGTCGCGTTCTTCCTCGTCGGCGACACGCACTTCCTCGCCAACAAGGAAGATACCGCCAAGCTCGACGAACGTTCCGCGAGTGTGACTTCGCGGCTCGTCGATCTCCTCAACAAACTGCCCGGCACGAAGGTTCCCGAAGCCGCGGGCGGCGGGACGGTGCTGGCCCCGCGCGGGGTCATCCACGCGGGCGACTGCATCGACACGGGCGACAAGGCGAATGTCAAGATGCAGGAGACCGAGTGGGCCGCGTTCGCCGACGCTTACGGGCTAGCGATGTCGCACACCGGGTAGATACCGGCGAACCCGCCCACCTTCTCCGGATTCGCGGTGGCCCACGACAGGGTCGGCGAGCGGGAGCTTCGCGTCACCCCCACACCTCGAACTCGGTTAAGCCCGACTTGCCGGCCTCTGCGTGGTGCAGAACCGCCCGCACCTTGTCGGTCGCGAGGGACGGGAACCGGATCACGTTCGCCCGGTGCCCGGTCGGCTTCTCAGGTGCGCGGGTCTGTGTCGGGATCGGCTGCCACGCCTTCCCGTCCCAGTGTTCGAGATCGAACTTCGCGGGCGGACCGACGCCCTTTTCGTCATCGAGGAAATACAGCTTCGCGGTGTGGATGGTGCGATTCGCGCCGAACTCGATCACCACGGAGTCGCTGGCGTTGGGCGACCCCTCGCACGTCCAGCGGTTCGGCGGGTCGCGGTGGTACCAGTAGTTGCCGTCGATCAGCTTCGACGGCGGCGTCCTCGGGTTCGAGAACGACGGGAGCACGCGTGGGTAGTACGTCCCGTCGTTGTTCACCGCGAAGTTGACCGGCACCGCGGCGTCCCGCTCGGCGGGCTTCGGCACGGACGGCAGCTTCACCGCCAGCGGGGCGAGCCTTTCGGACGCGGCGATCTCTTTTCCGTTCGCGAAGACGCGCAGCCCCTTCCCGAGCTTGTACCGGGTGCCGTCGCGGTCCCACATGATGCCGACGAGGTGCCCGCGGTACGGCACGTTGTCGAGCGCGAAGTACGCCCACTCCGCCGGCGCGAGCGGCTTCAGTTCGAGCGTGTCGTCGTCCCGCGGCCGCAGCCCGACCAGGCCGGTGATGAGGAGGTCGTTGAACGACGAGTGGAAGTAGTGCTCGCTGTGGTTGTACCCGTCGTGCCCCTCGAACGAGCCGGTGTCCGGGTGGCACGCCTCGGCCAGGTACGGCTTGCCGCCCTTGCGGTGCGTCTTCGCGAACGTGGTGAGCAGTTTCAGGTAATCGGCCTTCGTGACTACGTCCTGCTCGTACTCCTGAAGGACGTTCGCGAGCGCCTTGAGCGTCTGGCTGGTGGCGTACGGCCACGACTGCCCGCTCCACCAGCAGCACGTCTTCTTCAGCAAGAACATCGGGTCGTTCCGCTCGACCGTGGTCGGGCCGAACGGGGCTGCGAACCCGTCCCTGTCCGTCAACTTCTTCCACGCGACCTCGTACCCCTTCTTCGCGTCGGGCATCGAGAACTGCCACGGCACGTAGCCGATGAGTTCGCGACCGTACGCGCTGCCCGCGTGCCGCCCGCTCTGGTGCGTGAGCGTGAGCGCCTTGACCTTGAAGCCGTCGGCCTCCTCGTCGCGCTGGGACATGGGGAAGAAGAACTGCCGCTTCGGGTCCCACAGCTTCTTCTGGAGGTTCTCCTTCAGCCCCGCGGCCTTTGCACGGAACGCATCGGCGGGTGCCTTGTCGCCGGCGAGGTCCGCAACGCGGGCGATGGTGATCGCGTCGGCCCACCTGTACGCGTTAATCGTCGGCCGGTAGCCCGGTGCGCCGCGGAGAATGTCCTTCGTCTGCCGACTGTTGATGTTGAACTCCATCCCGTCGTCGTGACCGGTGTTGAGCGGCGATTAGAACTCCTTCCCGTGCGGCGTCAGGCACTGGGTTGACCCTTCCAGCCAAACGACCGAACGCCGTCCAGACCCTTCGCCGCATAGATCCGCAGCGTCCGTTGCACCGTCGAACGCGACACGTTGGCCACTTCAGCAATGCGTTCGTGCGTCTCGCTCTGGCTCAAGAGCAAGAGAATCTCCATCCGCTCTTGAACACGCGGATCTGGATGACCGTAACGCTCACCCGCAATCGCTTCGACCACGGTCTCGGAGAACGAATAGGTGGGACGCATCCTTGCTCTCCCGAAGACGACGCGGCGGTGAAGCGTCTATCTTCCTCACCTGTGTCGAGTTTCCTCAAGACCAACTTGTGTCACAACAGAGGATGTCGAGAATACAGGCCCGAGGGCTGGTGGAGTTCGTCATCGCTCACGCCGGCGTCGGGCTGGTGCTCGAATCGCCGCAAGACTACCAGGTGGTGCAGCGGAACGCGAAGAACGTCGGCACCGTTCGCGTGCGCGGCAAGATCGGCGCGGGCGCCGAGAAGGCCGACGCGCTGGAGTACCGGCTCGGCACCGACGGCAAACCGGGTGTGTGGAAGAAGTTCGACGCCACCATCAAGGACGGGAAGTTCGACGCGACCATCGAAGTGGCCGCCGGCGGGTGGTGTCGGTTCGAAGTGTGCGCGGTCGCTGCCAGAAAGGTCGTCGCGCAGGTGAGCCTGGAGCGGGTCACCCTGACAAGATTTGAACCTGCGACCTCTTGGTCCCGAACCAATCGGCTCACACCGACTTCACTGGTTTGATGAGTTTCGGCGTAGTCGCGGACACAACCACGCCGACCACCATCAACTGAGCGAAGTGCCGCAACCAGTTACGGGGTAACCACTACCAACCGTCTGGTGTCACTTTCTGGTGATTACACGAAACGCGCCGGGCGCTCGCGGCGCGGAAAGCGAACATTGTTGGAGGTCGCTCGGCGCATCGGTCCAGCGATGTTCACACGCGGGCTTCCGGATACAACGCTCTCAACAGATTTCCGCGCACCCCGGAGCGCCCCCATGGCCCACACCATTTCGGAACAACTTCAGGCTGCGATCAAGAAGATCAACCGTCCCGGTTCGTTCTGTGTGACCGGGAGCGATCGCGCCGCGAACCCCGGTCTGGAGGTCGCCGGTCTCGGACCCATCGGGCTGCCCCTCACGGCACACCAGGCGAAGGAACTGAAGGCGCACTGCAAACAAGCGCCTTACGGGAAGGGAGAGGAGACGCTCGTCGATACAAACGTCCGGCGCGTGTGGCAACTCGATCCCGATCGGTTCGCGCTCACGAATCCCGAATGGCATCAGTTCCTCCGCGACGCGGTCAAAACCGTTCAACGCGAACTGGGCCTGGAAAAGCAGAAGCTCGAAAGCCATCTCTACAACCTGTTGCTCTACGAACCGGGCAGTTTCTTCCTGCCGCACCGCGACGGCGAGAAGCTCGACCGCATGGTAGCGACGCTCGTCGTCGTGCTGCCGTCGTCGTTCACGGGCGGCGAACTGGTGATCCGCCACGAGGGCGAAGAACGCACGATCGACTTCAGCAGCGCCGAGGTCAACCCGTTCCACACGCACTTCGTGGCGTTCTACGCGGATTGCGAACACGAGGTCCGACCCTTGCAGAGCGGCCACCGGCTGTGTCTCGTGTACAACCTCACGCTCGCCAAGGCGAAGAAGGCCATCTCCGCGCCGCGGACCGCCGACCACATTGAGGAAGTCGCCCGCATCCTGCGTGGCTGGTCGGCCGATGAGACGACGTACAAACTGGCCGTCCCGCTCGAACACCAATACACGCGGGACGGGCTGGTGTGGGATGCCCTCAAGGGCGTCGATCGCGTCAAGGCGCGGGTGCTCCACGAGGCCGCGGCGAGCGCGAACTGCCAGGCGTATCTGGCACTGCTGACGCTCTGGGAATCCGGCTCGGCGGAAGAAGAGTACGAGCCACGCGATCAACGAGGTCGTCGCAATTACCACGACGATGAGGAAGAAGGAGAGGAGGACGAAGAAGGAGAGGACGGCGATTACGAGATGGGAGAAATCTACGAGACGACTTTGACTGCCGAACAGTGGAGTGCCGCCGACGGCCAGCGTCCGGCCTTCGGATCAATGGAAGTCGAGCGCGAAGAGGTCGTCCCGCCGGAATCGCTCACGAGCGTGAAACCCGAGGAGGATTACGAAGGCTACACGGGCAACGCGGGCATGACCCTGGACCGGTGGTATCGGCACGCAGCGATTGTCCTCTGGCCGAACGCGAATCACTTCGACGTTCTTTGCGACTGCGGGGTGCAAGCCGCCATCACGTCACTGCAACAGTTGATCGACCGGTGGCGGAAGACCACCAAAAAGAACGCGGTAACCCGAGAACAGTGCGTCGAGTTCGCAACCAAGGTTCTCGACCGGTGCGTCGGCGCTCACTGCGGAGATACCGAAGCGAGCGATTTGCTTGCGGCGTTGCTCGCCCTCGATGAGCCGGAGCTGGTCCGCGTGTTTCTGCGCGACATCATAGCCGGCAGCCGGATCATCCAACCCGGGAAAGCCGTCCGGGCAGCGTGCGAGAAGCACGGTTGGGCGACCTTCGAGAAGGAACTCACCGGCATGTTCACGGCGACCGCCGTTGACCCCGTAACCCAGGCCGTTGGGCCAAACGTCGATTTGCTGGAAAGGAACCTCGGTCTGTTGGAAGCGGTGTGCGTCACCAAGTCGCGGCGGAAAGCGAATGACGAGGAGCGGGTCAAGTTGGGAATGCGGCTCGCCGGAGCGTTCGTCGCGAGTCTTGAAACGCTCGACACGGCTGCCGCCACGAGCCACGACTGGCGGTTCCGCAGCGTGAATCGGTCGGCGCTCCTGATCGGTCTGACCCGATCGCTGCTCGCGCTCCAGCAGTTCGAGTTGTTCACGAAGGTCATCGACCGTGTGCTGGCCGCCACGAAACTGTACCCTCTGGCGGCGCACATCGCGGCACTGACCGATTTGCAACCGTGGCTCAAGACGCACCTCAAGACGCGTTGCGAGGGCGTGTCGCGCTGGGTCGCCGCCTGTCGTGCGCAGTTGGAATCGCTGACGGCGGAGGAGCCGGCACCGCCGAGCGATTTCCGGCGCGAGGCGAATATCGACTGCAAGTGCGCGAACTGTGCCGAATTGCGCCGGTTCCTGAGCGACCCGAAGGAGGAGGTTCATCGGTTCCGGGCGGTACAGGATCGCCGCTCGCACCTGGAGAACATCATTCGCCAGTGCGGCTGCGACGTGAACTTCAAGACGGAACGAATTGGCTCGCCGCACGTCCTCGCTTGCACGAAGAACACGGCGTCCTTCAAGGCCCGGTTGAAGCAGTACCACGAGGACCAGCAGCACCTCGCCACCATTCGCGCGATCGAAAAGGCATTTCCAACGTGAGCGGATGACGGGCCGCGGGCGTGCGGCACGAGGTCGTCCTCGGTCGAGTACCCGACGATCAAGTCGAAGACCATGAACGGGGCGGTGTCGTCGCCGGTGGCGACCCACAAGTGCCCGCTCGGCATCGTACCCCCGCCCGGCACCGCGTACCGGCCAAGCGTGGCGTCAGTCCAGATCACCGAGAGAGCAACACCCGCAGACCGGAACGCGGCTTCAGCAGCTCGGCGGACCGGCGCCCAGTCACCCAGCGGGCTCCCGACGACCGTTACGCCGCGGGCGATCAGCCCGACAGGCAGTGCAGCGGGGGTGGTCTGCGAACTTGGCGGTGAGGACGTACGCCAGCAGGCCCGGCGCGCGCAGTCCCTTGGCGAATCGGGCCGACCTCAAACTCGGTCATTCAGATGTCATCCAGGGACCGCATCCGGATCACACCATCGGCGGCCGTAAGTCAGTCTCGCGGACCGTTCGGAGTGTGAAGAGCGGAACGGTGTCACAATCGAGTCGCTCGGCGGTTTGCTCGCCGATTCACGTCCGCGTGGCGATACAGCACCGCACACCTACCCGGCGTCGGTCAGGTCGTGGGTGACGACCTGAGTTTCGCGCTGGTCGGGCAAGGAGACCGTGCTCGGGCATTTCGGTCGCCTGCCGTCTTCGTCCCCGGTCCGTCGTGGCTGCTCGGACTGACGACCGTCGCTTCCAGCCAACGCCGTATCGAACTTGACGTGAAGGGCGGCGGGCCGGCCTCGAGATCGGCCACGGCGGCATCCAACTCGGCCAACCAGCGCGACGACAACCGTAGTCGGGCGACACCAACATGGGTATCTGCGGCCGCTGATATGGAGTACTTGCCCGAAGACGGGAAGATAAAAGTGCGGTTCGTAGGTGGCCTGCGTGGCCGCGAAACGGAGTGTCCTCAGCGGCTACGAAGCGCGTGGTAATCGGCGCGAGCCACATGCAAACGATACTGTTTGTTTGTGCTTGGAGTCTTGCTCGGTTCAAGGACCGTGCTCGGGGAAGCCAGTGTAGGAGAAGGATGATATATTATAAATCAGATAGATTATTCTAACTAAATATCAACTGTTTTTGTGTCATTATACATAGGAAGCGAATTATCCCTTCCACTCCGCGCCCGAGGCTGGCCGCGTCGCCTTATCCAACGGGAGGACCGCATGAATTCGTACCCGATCGGTGACCTTCGCCCGATCGGCACGCACGCTACGGACGATTCGCTCACCGAAGAGCAACGCGCCTTTGCGCTCGCACTCGGCCGAATTCTGGCCGAGTTGTGGGAGCAACAACAGCGGCGCCCCGCAACAGGAGCGACGTCGCTCCCTGGGCAAACCCATTCCCCCGAGGAGGGGCCGAGCCGGGAAGCGCCGTCGGATGCTAGTTAAGCCGATTGTCGGCTTGCCGTAGAGCCGACAATCGGCTATGTTCGAGATGGAGGGCAGCAACGATGCGTGTCGGGGAACTGGTGGAACGGTTGCAGGTGCCGTACCGGGACGTACGGTATCTCCTCGAGCAGGGTGTCCTGCCGCCCGGTGTCGAGGAGAGTCCTGGGCGCGGTGAACACCGGGATCTCGACGCAGCCCAGTCGTTCTGGCTGGCTATCATTTTGATGCTCAAACGGAACGGGGTTCGCGTTCCCGATGCCCAGCGAATCGCCGACTTCGCTCGGCAAGGTATCCGCGGAATCACACAGAACGCGAACTGGGAATACACGTTCGAGCCGTTTCTGGGCCGACTCGAGACTGAGAACCAG
>CAMDQN010000199.1 GCA_945905925.1 Singulisphaera sp. GP187 | reverse complement strand
GCGGGCGGTCGCGCGGCGGTGCGCCGGGTGCTGTACCTGGGCGCGCACGCGGCGCGCCAGGGGAACGCGGTGCTGGCGGCGTTCGCTGACCGCTTGGAAAAAGCCGGGAAGGCTCCCAAGGTGATCCGCATCGCGCTCGCACGGAAACTCACCCGCCGGCGCCCTCTCCCGCAAGGGGAGAGGGCGAAGCACAGATACCATTCAACGCGATTCGGTATGAGCGCGGCAGAAGACAAAAGCAGCGACCTGCTTTATCTGCGCTTTTACCTTTGACATTCTGCCGGGCTCACTTGAAGAAGTCCGCCGGCTTCACCGGGGTCTTCACCCACTCCTCGGTCTTCTTGAAGTAGAACCGCGTCGGCTTGAACTCGCCTACGATGTCCACCTTCGTCTTGTCGGGAATCTTGCTCTCCAGCCCGACCGCCCAGAAGCAGCCGTTCACGATCATCCGGCGCGTGCCCTCGAACTCGAAATCCTGCGACGCGCCCATCGTGGTCGTGAACACGCGCCCGGTCGCGCTGTCCGCGAGTTCCCCCTTGTACGTCTTCGTCCACGCGACCGGCATCATCGGGTCGTTCTTCTTCCCGCTCACGGCCTTCGAGTCGGGCTTCAGCGTCTCGGTCACTTCACCCAGCACGAGCGGCATGCTGTCGCCCGGCAGCGGGAGCGTGACGGTGTACACGTCCGTCGTGCCAAAGATGTCACCGGCCACGATGCCCTTCAGGATCGGGTGCTTCTCCTGGCCCTTCGCGACGACGCCGCGCGTGCCCTCCTTGCCGTGCTGGCCGTGGTGGTTCACCCACTTCTCGCCAAGTATCTGTTTTCCGAACCCGCCTTCAAAGCCCTTCTCACCGCTGCCGTTGTTGAATTTCGCGAACTTGCTCTTCGCCGCGATGCCGTTGAAGGCGTGCGTCGCGGTGCGCAGACCCACGACCGGCTTGCCGGTCGCGAGGTAGTCCGCGATGTGCTGCAGTTGGTCGTCCGGCAACGCGAGGAATCGCGTGAAGATTACCATCAGGTCGGCGGTTTTGAGCGCCTCAAGACCGGGGATGTTGTTGATGTTCGGGTTGACAGTTCCGTCCTTCAGGTCCACCGTGAAGAGCACCGTGCATTTGAACCCGTGGTGTTTGTTGAGCATCTTCGCGAGCAGCGGAATCGCCTCTTCCGAGCGGTACTCTTGATCGCCGCTGATGAGGACAACGTGTTTGCCCTTACCGGGGCCGTCGTTGCCTTCGAGCACGATGGGTTTGTCTTGCGCCGAGGCGAAGGAAGGCAGCGCGAGGAGCGTGAGAGCGGCGACGAGGCGGGTGAGTTTCATGGCGGGCACGGTGGGTGAGAGGTTATGGGAAGAAGAGAAGGGGAGAAGGGGTGAAAGGGAGACAAGATGGCGCTGGCTGGCTTTGGTCTGATCTCCCTTTCACCCCTTCTCCCCTTCACCCCTTCTCCCCTTCCGCCTCAGTATACTGCCTGAACGACGTTCGGGAGGGCAGCTATGTTTCGTGCGATGCTTTGCGGGGTACTCGCGTTGACCAGCTTCGTGGACGCCTTCGGGCAAGAGGGCTATCGGAAGCCGCCGCAAGCGGTCATCGACATCCTCGATGCGCCCGCGCCGCCGGCTCTCTCCGTCAGCCCGACAGGTGAACACATCCTTCTCATTCAGACCGCGCGCTACCCCTCTATTGAAGAGGTCGCGGCGCCGATGCTGCGGCTCGCGGGCCTGCGCATCAACCCGAAGACGAACGGCCCGGCTCGGCCGCCGCGCGTCACCGGGTTGTCGCTCATGCTGGTCACGGGTGGCGACGCCAAGCCAATCGCCCTTCCTGAGAAAGCCAAGATCGGGTTCCCGGCGTGGTCGCCGGACGGCAAGCGGTTCGCGGTACTCAACACCACCGACACCGGCATCGAACTGTGGGTGTGTGCGATCGACGAATTGAAGTTGGAGAAGGTGAAAGGCGTGCGATTGAATGGCGCCATTGGCGACGCGGCACAGTGGATGCCCGATAGCCGCTCGCTGCTCGTGCAACTGATCCCCGAAGGGCGCGGCGAAGCACCGAACCCGCCGATCGCGCCGAGCGGTCCGGTGATTCAGGAAAGCGGCGGCAAGGTGGCCCCCGTCCGCACCTATCAGGACATGCTGAAGGATCCGCACGACGCGGCGCTGTTCGAGTATTACTGCACGTCGCAACTCGCGGTCATCAGCGGTGAAGACGACAAACCCACAATCCAGAACATCGGTAAGCCCGCGATTCATATTGGCTCCGACCCGTCGCCGGACGGGCAACTTGTGCTGGTCTATCGCGTGCAGAAACCGTTCTCGTACCTCCACCCGTATTCGGCGTTCCCGCGAGCAGTCGAAGTTTACAAAGCGAACGGCGAGAAGTCCGGCACGGTCGCCGATCTGCCGCTGCAAGACAAGATTCCCATCGAGGGCGTGCCGACCGGACCGCGTTCGATCAGGTGGGTTCCGACGCTGCCGCATTCGCTCATCTGGGTGGAAGCGCAGGACGAAGGCGACCCCAAAAAGAAGGTTCCGCACCGCGACGCGATCTTCACCGCGACCGCCGGCGGTGAGATCAAAGGCAGCGAGTTGTTGAAGGTCGAACACCGGTTCGCGGGGATCGATTTCTTCCCCAACGGCAACCGGATGTTGCTCCGCGACTACGACCGCGACCGCAAGTGGGGGCGCACGTTCCTCGCTTCGAGCACCGCGATCTTCGCGGCTGATCCGAAGTTGCTCTTCGAGCGATCGGTTCAAGACCGCTACGGCGATCCAGGCTCCCCGGTGGTGCGGCAACTTCCGAGCGGACACTCAGTCATTCGTACCGCAGGTGACCCCGCAGGCGATACATTCTTCCTGCGCGGCGACGGCGCGACACCAAAGGGCGACCGCCCATTCTTCGATAAGTACGACCTGAAGACCGGCAGAGCGGAGCGACTCTACCACTGCGGCGAGAACGTCTACGAAGAAGTCGTTCGCGTACTGAACGTGTCCGGCACGAAGGTGCTCGTGCGTCGCGAGTCGGTGAACGAACCGCCGAACTACTTCTACCGCGACGGAACGCACGAGAAGCAACTGACGAAGAACGCCGACCCCGCGCCGGAACTGCGTAAGGCGAAGAAACAACTCGTCACCACCAAGCGCGCCGACGGAACCACGATCTCGTTCACGCTGCACCTGCCATCGGGTCACAAGGACGGCGACAAGGTTCCGGCGGTGTTCTACGCGTACCCAGTGGAGTTCGCGTCGGCGGACACCGCGGGGCAAATCACCGGTTCGCCGCACCGGTTCACGAGCGTGACCGGTTATTCGCACCTGTTCTTCCTCACGCAGGGCTACGCGGTGATGGAAGTGTCGATGCCGATCGTCGGCCCGCCGGAAACCGCGAACAACAACTTCGTCGAGCAACTCAACTCGAACGCGCAAGCCGCACTCGACAAGGCCGCCGAGTTCGGCATCGACAAAACTCGCGTCGGTGTGATGGGCCACAGTTACGGCGCGTTCATGACAGCGAACCTGTTGGCGCACGGCGACCTGTTCAAGGCGGGGATCGCTCGCAGTGGCGCGTACAACCGGACGCTCACGCCGTTCGGCTTTCAAAATGAGCGCCGCACGTTCTGGGAAGCGCCGGAGATTTACGGCAAGATGTCGCCGTTCTACCACGCGGAGAAGATCAAGGAACCGCTATTGCTGATTCACGGCGCGGCCGACAGCAACCCCGGCACGTTCCCGGTGCAGAGCGAGCGCATGTATCAGGCGGTCCGCGGCACCGGCGGCACGGTGCGGTTGGTGCTGCTGCCGCACGAGGACCACGGCTACAGCGCCCGCGAGTCCATCGGCCACGTCCTGTACGAACAGATCGCGTGGTTCGAAAAATACGTTAAGGGTGCGAAGAGGCAGGATAAGAAGGACTAACCACAGAGATACAGAGGCACAGAGAAGACGAGGAAGAGAGACTTGTTCGAAAGACACTCTTCTCCTGTTTTCTCTGTGTCTCTATGTCTCTGTGGTTAGTCCTCTTGGTCTTTCAGGTTGGACCCAGCATGGCGGATTCGCAATCTCTGGTCATCGGTATCGACGGCGGGGCATCGCACACGATCGCCGTCCTCGCGGACGCGCGCACCGGCGCAACACTGGGGCGCGGCGAAGGTGGGCCGTCGAACATTCAAGCGGTCGGCGTCGAGGCCGCGCTGCAGGAGTTGAACACTGCGGTCGCGGGCGCGTTCAAAGCGGCGAAAGTGAACCGCGTACCGGTCGGGGCGGCGGCGATGGGGTTGGCCGGCGTGGACCGGAGCGAAGGCGCGGATGTGATTCGCGGGTGGGCCGATCTCGTTCAACTCGCGAACAATATCACCGTTGCCAACGACGCGACACTGCTCTTCGCGGCCGGCACACCGGATGGGTGGGGGCTTGCGATCGTCGCCGGAACGGGGTCGATCGCGTTCACGCTCGACGCGAAGGGGAAAGACGCGCGCGCCGGTGGCTGGGGCTACCTGATGGGCGACGAAGGCAGCGCGTTCCGAATCGGCTTGCTTGGCTTGCGTGCTGCGTGCCGCGCGGCCGACAAGGTCGGCGAACCTTCCGTTCTGCTGCCCGCGTACCTGAAGGAATTGGGTTCCGACGACCCGCGTGAGTTCATTCCAACGGTGTATCGCGGGAAATGGGACAAGGCCGCGATTGCCGCGCTCGCGCCGGTGGTGTTAAGCGCCGCCGCATCGGGCGACGCGACCGCGGTCGCGATCTTCGAGCAGGAGGCGCACGAGTTGGCGCAAACCGCAGCCGGCGCGGTCGCGGCCGGCGGCTTGCCGCGCGACAACCTCCCGGTTGCACTTACCGGCGGGTTGGTGATTGAGAGCGCGATGTACCGTGACAGGTTCCTGCACGAACTCCGCGCGTGCGGGGTCACGCCGGGACCGGTCGGGTTGGTGGACGATCCCGTTGTTGGAGCGGTGGTGCTGGCGCGGAAGTTGTTGGGCTGACGGACGGCATGAGGAAGTCCGTTACGCCGCACGGGTCGCGCGGGGGTACTCGCCGGTTTGGTCCGCGAGCCACGCGGCGCAGCGTGCCCAGTTGCGCCCGTCACCCGGGCAGATGTGACCCAACAGCCTTCCGCCGGTCGCGCCGGTCAGCACCGGGAGGTTTCCCGCGACGCCGTCGCACGCGAGCGCCGCCAGCACCGCCGCCGCCACCGCATTCCGCGACATCGACGGCACGCCAACCGCGTCGGCGGGCTCAACGGTTCCGCTGAACTGCTTCGCCACGAGTTGCCACAGGAAACCGTTCCGCACGCCGCCACCGGTGAGCAACACACGCCGCGCGCCGTCCGGCCTCATTAGCGGAACGCGGCACCCATCGCCAATCGCGCGTGCCGCGAGATGCGTCGCCGTGCAGAGCAAGTCGGCCAGACTCGCGTTCAATTGCCTGACCGCGTCGAACGCGACGAGCAAGAAACTGCGCCCGAACGCTTCCGCGTGAACGGTCTTCGGCGGCGTGCGCGTCAGGTGCGGGTGTTCAAGCCAGCGCGCGAGGAGCGGGTCGAGGCACCGCCCCTGAACGGCTTGCTTGCCGCCGAGGTCGTGAAGTTCTTTACCACGCGTGCCGTGGAAGAGGATGGCGTCGAGCAGTTGGTTCCCTGGACCGGCTTCGAAGCCGAACGCGGCGGAAACCTTCCCCCCGGCGGGGATGAAGAACACGGTCGAAACCGCGCCGAGGTGAACCAGTAACCGCGATTCGGTTGCGTCGCGGAACAAGAGGAAGTCGGACACCGCCGTGATTGGGTGACCGGTGCCGCCGACCGCGCGGTCGCGGTCCGCGAATCCGTGGAGCACTGTGACGCCGGTCTGCTCGGCCACGCGTTCCGCGACCTCCGGCCAGTAGATCGGAACGAAAACGGCGGGGCGGGCCAGTTCGAGGATACCGAGCGCGAACGTGTCCCGCGGCGACACGGCGGCCTTGCTCAGCGCCTGGCGCGCCGCGAACACCGCGGTGTCAGCAACCGTGCGAAGGAACTCCGGTGGAAGTGTAACGGGCGAAGTGGCCGACGCGCGGATGACATCGCGCACGACGGGCGGGAACGCGACCCTGGGCACTCCGACGACGCGGGAGACGAGGTCGAGGCCCAAGCCTTCGACCCGGACCGCGGCGGCGTCCACGCCTTCCAGCCCAGAGCTTACCGACAGGCCGAGTAAGGTGCGAACCATTGCGAAGTTCCAAGTTCCAAGTTCCAAGTTCCAAGTTGAACGGACGAAGAACGAAACCGTTCTCGAACTTGGAACTTGGAACTTGGAACTTGGAACGAGAAGGGTCAGGCGGTCGCGAGAGCGTTGTCCATGTTCCTCACCGCGGCCTGAACGAAGCACTCGAAGATTTGCACGTCCAGCGCGCTGGCGGTGTCCGCTTCCGGGTGCCACTGCACGCCCACGCAGAACCAGTTCGGGTCCGTCGATTCGATGGCTTCGATCACGCCGTCTGGAGCCTTCGCCGCGACCCGCATCCGCTTGCCCATCTGGTTCACGGCCTGGTGGTGCGAACTGTTCACGCGCAGTTCTTGCGTGCCGTAGATGTCGTCGAGTCGAGTGTTTTCTTCGATAAGAACCATGTGCCGGTGCGGGGCGCCGGTCTGGTCGAAGTGCGGCAGCGCCTTCGGGTTGTCGGCCGGAAGATGCATGTGCAGCGTGCCGCCCGCGAACACGTTCAACTGCTGCATCCCGACGCCAATGCCGAGCACCGGAATCTTGTTCTCGAAGATCTTGGCGAGCAGATAGCGGTCCGCGTCTTCGCGGCGCGCCGGCATCGGGTTGACGACTGCCGTGAGCGGTTGGCCGTTGCGCCGCGGGTCCATGTCGGCGCCGCCGGTCAGGATGATGCCCGCGCACTGATCGAGCAGCATGTCGATGTCGGCCAAGTTGTCTTTGCGGAGTGGCGGAAGGAGCAGCGGCAGCGCACCGGCTCCGATGATCGCATCGAGGTAGCCGACGTTGATCTTCGCGAACGCGGTGCCGTTCTTTGGGGTGACGAGGTCGGCGTTCACCGCGATCAGCGGGCGCGTGGTCGGGACGATGATGGGTTCTTTTTCTTTGTTGCGAGGGGGCATCTGCGGCAAATCCTCCGTGACCGGCGTGCCTGGGGCATCCTGCCCAAGCGGTGAAGGGAGAAGTGTAGCGGGCTCGAAAGAGACGATACAAGGCCAATTTCCGCAGCGCGCGAATTGAGGGTGTACGACACGGTTTGCGCGCGATGATGATTGGCACTCTATCAGATTGTAATAACTCCTTGTCTTGAAGCGACTTGCCACCGTTGGTATTTCGGACTCCTCGGCACTTGAAGAGCCAAATTTCTCAAGGACACCTGGCACTTTC
>CAMDQN010000198.1 GCA_945905925.1 Singulisphaera sp. GP187 | reverse complement strand
GTTCGACGCTGCGCGGTAACCAACACCACTTCCGGCGATTGTGTCTGTAATCATGCCCTTCACGCGGCCGACAGCAAACTCCGTCAGGATCGACGCGGGCGGACGCCTGCTTCGCACTGACAACAAATGCCGTGCCGAACACTATTGGCCGGAGGGCCGGTATCGCAAGATCGTCGCGGGGACAACAGCGACCATGCGGCTCGACCTGGAGAAGTTCGGCGAGAGCTTCTTGCTCCCGTCGGGCACGGTCTACAGTCGCGCCGGGCAGTCGTACATCCTCGTCGTCGAGAACGGCGTGACGAAGGCCGTCGCGGTCAGCGTGCAGATGAACGACGGGACGCTCACGAAGGTGGCGGCGGTGCTGCCGGTCGCGGGCGGCAAGCAGGTGACACGGGAACTGACCGGTACCGAGGTGATCGTGGTCACGCGCCAGTTGGAAATCGGCGAAGGACGGAAGGTCGCGCCCGTGTTCGACAAGTGGTGAGACGGGTTTTCGCGTGCCGACACACCGGGGCAGGACGCTTGCGGTATCGGCACGCGGCGCAAGGAGGCGCGATGAACGTTCAACTTCGCTCGGTTCTCGGAACAGGTGCTTGCGCCGCGCTGGTGTTCGTGGTCGCGCTCCCGCTTGGCGCACAACCGCCGGGCCGTCCGCGGCCAACTCTTCCGGCCACAACCGTTCGGCCCGCCCCGGTCGAATCCGGCGCGCCCCAACCCGTGCAGACGCGCCCGCAGCCCTACCCCACGGGCGTCCGACCCGCTCAGGCGGAAGTTCCGGCACCGCAACCGGCACCGCAACCCGCCCCCGCGCCACCCGGAACGCGCGCCACCTATCCCATCGACCTGCCCACCGCACTGCGGCTCGCGGACGCGAACAACCCGACCGTTGGTGTCGCCCGCGCGCGGGTTCGTGAGGCCACCGCGCAGTTCGACCGCGCCCGCGTCGCGTGGGTTCCGACGCTCGCGTTCGGCCCGTCGTTCTTCTACCACGGCGGGGTCGATCAGAACCGGCGCGGCGACATCTTCACCGTCTCGCGCGGGTACTACACGCTCGGCATCGGGCCGACGCTCCGCGTCGATCTGTCCGAAGCGCTGTACTTCCCGCTCGTTGCCCGGCAGGGCGTGCGGGCCGCGAACTCGCAGGCCCAGGCGGTCGGTAACGCCACGCAACTCGATGTCGCGATCGCGTACCTGGACCTCGTGGAACTGCACGCGGCGATGACGATTAACGCCGACATCCTGGACCGCACCGAGCAGATTCTGAAGTCCGCGCAGATCGGGGCGAAGGGCGGCATCAACAAGACCGGTGCAGACGTGAACCGTGCCGCGACCGAGGTCAATCTCCGGCGCGAAGAGGCCATTGTGCTGCGCGGGCGCACTGCGGGCGCGTCGGCCCGGCTCGCGCGACTCCTGCTGCTCGACCCCACCGTGGAACTCACGCCTTACGAGACCGCCGTCGTTCCGCTCATCATTGTTCCCGGCGATAACACCATCGAGCAGTTGGTCCAGACGGCCCTTCGTGCCCGCCCGGAGATCGTGGCGGCGCAAGCGGGTGTGACGGCCGCGAACACCCTCGTGAAGCAGTCGAAGATGGCCCCACTGCTGCCGAAGGTGCAGGCCGACTTCATCGGCGGCGGGTTGAGTGGCGGGCGCGGCAACGATTTCAGCCCGCTCCAGAGCCAGTACAACGCGGGCGTCGCGCTCGTGTGGAACCTGGAGGGGTTCGGCCTGGGAAACGCGGCGCAAATCCGCGGGCGGCAGGCGGGCTATGACGCGGCGCTGTACCGGCTCCGCGAAGTCGAGGCGCTCGTCTCATGGCAGGTGGTCGAGGCCGCCGAGATGTCGGGCGCACGGTACGAGACGCTCGAACCGGCGCAAGAGGCGGTGCGGCAAGCGCTGGAGATGTACCGAAAGTTCCGCGACGTGTCGTTCGCGATGCCAGCGGGTCCGAAGGGACAGCCCCAGTTCGATGCGCTGGAGACGCTCACCGCGGTGCAGTCGCTCAACCAGGCGCGGGTTCAGTACCTTCAGCAAGTGGTCGAGTTCAACCGCTCGCAGTTCCGGCTGTACGCCGCGATCGGCCAGCCGGCGCACTGCGGAATCGACGCCGCCGCGCCGCAGTCGGTCGGCGTCCCGGTCGTCCCGACGAAAGCAATGACCGCGCCTGCACCGATTCCAGGCCCGCGACCGTAACGTGGACGCTTCGCCCCGACTGGTCACGGCACCGGGACGTAGGCGTACCCGTCTCCCTGGCGGTTGACAACAACCGTCAGGGCGGCGACGGCTACCGGAACGTCCCCGGCCACTTCGGACTCCTTGAACCCCTTGTAGCCGAGTGCCTGACCGCACACGAACACCTCCACCCCGGCCTTCTTGAGCGCGCGGATCAAGGGGAGGTTGGGATTCGCCTCGGCCCCGAACCGGGTCTTGTAGGCTGCGTCGGTCAGAGCCGCTTTGGTGGCCTCGCCGTGCAGCACCACGACGACCTTCACGTCGTCCGCCTTGAGTCCCGCTGCGCCATAGAGGTTCAGCAGTCGGGCCGCCCGCTCCAGACCCTTGTTGGCGTCGGCGGTCACGTCGAACACGACCTTCGCCCCCTTCCGAGGTTGCTCGGCGGCCTTCGGCAGCGGGATCACCCCGCCGTAGCCGGCGACGAGCGGGTACGCGAGTTTGTCGTCTGCCGACCGGACGGCAGACGCGCTGATGAGTCCGATGCCAACGGTCACAATCAGTCCCAGGCGCATGGCGATTCTCTCAGGCCGGGTCGGGTTGGTGCAGAAGGTAGGTCTTGTACCCGCCGCTCAGGTTCGACACCGTGTACCCTACTGCATCAGGATGCGGGTGGCGAGGTAACCCCGCTGCCCGACCTGACAGTACGCGACGACGGGCCGGCCCTTCGGCACGTCCATGAGCCGGGCGCGGAGTTCGTCCACGGGGACGTTGACCGCGCCGGGAATGTGGCCGGCGGCGTACTCGGTCGGGGTCCGCACGTCGAGCAGCAGAGGTTTGTCGGCGCTCGCTGCGACCGACTCCCAGTCCACCTGCGGGTGATCGCCTCGCAGCAACCCGGCGGGCACGAAGCCGAGCATGTTCACCGGGTCTTTCGCCGACCCGTATTGCGGCGCGTAGCAGAGTTCCATCTCTTCCAGTGCGAAGACCGTCATCCCCGTCTGGATCGCCACGGCCAAGACGTCGATCCGCTTGTCCACGCCCGCCCCACCGACGCCCTGCGCGCCGAGCAGCTTTCCCGTCTGCGGGTCGAACAGCAACTTCAGCGTCATCCCCTCCGCGCCGGGGTAGTACCCGGCGTGGTGGGTGGGGTGGACGTAGACCTTGCGGTACGGCGTTCCGGGCCGTTTCAGTACCTGCTCGGACGCCCCGGTCATCGCCCCCGTCTTACCGAAGAACCCGACGATGGCCGTACCTTGTGTTCCGCGATACCGCGTGTCCCGCCCGAAGGCGTTGTCGGTGGCGATCCGGCCCTGACGGTTCGCAGGCCCGGCCAGCGGCACCTGGGTCCGCTCACCGGTCACGGTGTCCGTCGTCTCGACCGCGTCGCCGACCGCGAAGATGTCGGGGTCAGAAGTCCGCAGCCGGTCGTCCACCCGCACCCCGCCGCGCGGCCCGTCTCCAGACCGGCCTCGACCGCCAGCCGGTTTTCGGGCCGAACGCCCACGCCAACAACGACCAACTGGGCCGGCAGCACCGCGCCCGACCGCAGTTGAACCTCCATCCCACCCGGTGTTGCACGGATGCCCTCGGCGGTATCGCGGAAGACGAGCCTGACGCCGTTCTCGCGGAGGCACGCGGCGAGCGGGGTCGTCATCTCGGCGTCGAACGGCGTGCGTATCTGCCGGTCGAGTTGAACGACCGTGGTGGCAACCCCACGGTGAACAAGGTTCTCAGCCACCTCCAGGCCGATGAACCCGGCCCCGACGATCACCGCTTCCCGCACGCCGGCGTCCACGGCCGCCTTGATCCGGTCGGCATCGGTGAGCGTGCGCAGGGTGAACACGTTCGGCAGGTCGATGCCCGGAATCGGGGGGCGAACGGGAGCCGCGCCGGGGGCCAGGATGAGTTTGTCGTACCCCTCGTCGTACACCCGACCCGTTGCGATGTCGCGGACCCGGACGACCTTTCGCTGTCTGTCAATGGCCTCGACTTCGCTCATGGTTCGCACGTCGAGTCCGAACCGCTCGCGGAGCCGACCGGGGGTGGTAACGAGCAACTTCTCCCGGTCGGGGATGACGTTGCCGACGTGGTAGGGCAGGCCGCAGTTGGCGAACGACACGTCCGGGCCGCGCTCGATTACGACGATCTCGGCGTCTTCCGACAGGCGGCGGGCGCGGGCGGCAGCGGACGCGCCCCCGGCAACTCCACCGACGATGACCAGCTTCATGGCCGCGATTCCTTCCTGCTATGAGGGGCGGAGTAATCAAGCTGTGCCCAGTGCCGACCCGAACACCGAGTGAAGCGCCGCCTTCGAGACGTCGGGCACGAGGTGCTGGTACCGTTTCCGCATCTCCTCGGTCGTGTGCCCGACCCAGTCGTCGATGAGCCGCTGGTCCACGCCCCGCGCCGCACAGTTGCTGATGAAACTGTGCCGCAGACAGTGCCAGCCGGGAACCACCGCCCATTTCGACCCGCGCGTCGCGGCGGCTATGATCTTCGTCGCGTAGTCGTCGGTGATGGCCCGGCCGGCCGGGGTGCAGACCGCGTACGGCCCGCCCGGGTGCTTCCCGAACCACTCCCGCATCGCGACCGCCAGGCGCGGCGAGACCGGCACCTCCCAGTGCGTCTCCTCCACCGTGTGGTCCTTCTTCTTCTCGCGGATCAGGACCGTCCCGGCCTCGAAGTCGAAGTCCGAGATGAGCGCCCGCCGGATCTCGCTGCGGCGGGCGCCGGTGTGCGCCGCGAACACCACCATCGGGTAGACGTACGCCGGGCGGTCGGCGTCGCGGATGTGGTTCAGGAACTCCTCGACCTCGGCCAGCGTGAGGAACAGGCGGTGCCACAACTCGGCCTGCGCCTCAGGTGTCGGCTGCCCCCTCGTGATCGCCCGTTCGATCTGCTCGAAGGTCTGGAACTTCTCCTTCTTCGTCCCTTTCGGAAACGTCAGGTTCGCGAGCGGGGGCGGGGAGTCGGTCAGCCCTTGAACCATGCCCCAGTTGTTCCAGATCGACGAAAGCGTCCCGAGCTCCTTCTGCACCGTGTTCCGGCTCACCTTCTTCTTCCGCAGCCCGGTCTCGCGGGTGCGGGCGGTGACGTAGTCCTGAGCGGTCTTCTGAGTGACCTCGGCGAGCGCCAGACTCAGGTCGAGAAGCCGCCGGAAGTGGCCGACGTGGATCGTCTCGGTCTTCCAGGTGTTCTCCTCCTTCGACTCCTTCGGGAAAGAGGCCAAGTAGCCGTCGAACAGATCCTTCAGGGTCACGCGCTTCGGGCGGGGAACCTCTGCCGGGGCCTGGCTGAGTTTGCCGCCGGAGAGGATGTAGAGGCCAACATCGGCGTTCGCTGGCGGAGAGTCGATGATCCCCCGCCCGATCAGGCGCAGGTTGGCCTCGAACCGGGACAGCGCCTCCCCCGCCTCAGTCGCGTCGGACGTGTGAAGGGCGCACAGGTGCTTGGTACCGCCGAAGCGGAACCGGATGCGAAAAATCTCGCCCTTGGTTTCGAGCCAAGCCATGGAGCACCTCGCGGGTATTGTCCGGGGTGAGTCCAGCGACGTGACCCCAATGCGGGTGCCGTGCTGCCCACCCTGTGCCCACCCGGAACGCGAGGTACAAAGAAAAAGGCACTTGCGATCTCTCGCAAGTGCCTGATTCCGTGTGACTTACAGCTACTGAAAAGAAGTTGCGGCGGTAGGATTTGAACCTACGACCTCCAGGTTATGAGCCTGGCGAGCTGACCGGGCTGCTCCACGCCGCGTTTTGTGAGGGTATATTACAGACCAACCGACGAACCGAAAAGGCCAGCTGCGAGTTCTTGTCCAAATCCACACTTCTCCCAGCCCGAACCGCGGCGAATTGACCCCTTTGGTGTCGCAAACTAGTATGAACGAATACTTTCGTCGCCCCAACGGGGACCGGTCCTTTGACAGTTCCGTTTATCCTCATCGTTTGCCTCGCGGGCGTGTTCTGCCTCATCCCGCTCGCCATGTACCTGATGTGGCTCGCCCAGATTACGCGCCGAGACCACCCCACCGCCGTGTCGGGGTCGTGGGACTTTGCAGGTCTCGCACTCGGGCTGTCCGGGTTCATCCTCGTCGGCGGCGGGATGGTACTCTCGCTCCTCCAATCGAACTTCCGCTTCTGGATGCGCGGCAACTTTGAAGCGCTCCGCGCCGTGTGGATGCAGGAGCAAGCCACATGGTCGCTGCTCGTCTTCTTTTACCTCGTTCTGGTGCTGGGAGCGATCGGCCTCGCACTGCTTGCGCGGCGCCGATCACTGGTCGTTTACAACGTCGAACCGGCCGTGTTCGAGACAATCCTCGTCGAGGTGTTCGAGCAACTAGGCCGCGCCGTCGAGCGCCGCGGCAAACTCTGGGTCGCGGGCGCGCCGCTCTTCGAGTTGGACACCTTCGAGGGCGGGCGCACGGTCACGCTCCGCTGGACCTCGGACGATCAGCGCCTCTTTGAGGACGTAACGCGACACCTGCGAGCGGCGCTCGCCACACAATCGACGGTCAAGAACGCGGTGACGGGTTGGCTCATGGCCGCCGCGGTCGGGAGCGGGACCGTTGTCCTCTGCTGCTTCGGGCTGCTCATTTACGGCTTGGCCCCCATCCGTTGAACAATTCGCCAAGAAAACTCGCGGCGCAGGGGCCGGCGCGCCGATACAGGCGGTATCGACCGGCCCGAGTTCGGACCGGGATCGCGAGGACCCGCACATGAAGCGGTTGCTATTGGCGGTTGCGTTGGTAGGGTTGGCGGCGAGTGCAGCCCGGGCGGACTGGGGCGGCCCGCGCGCGCCGGTAGCGCCGCCACAGGGCGGACAAGGCCCGTCGGCGCCGCAGTTCGGCGGACCGAACACTCTACTGGGCCAGGGTGACCCATACAACGGCGTCGCGCCGGACAAGTACGGCCTGAACCCGCGGCTCCGAAAAATGTTCCGCCTCGGCGGGTCACACTCCGGCCAACCGCAGGTTCCGCCGTCGTACTACTACCCCCAGATGGGCTACAACCAGAACGGACCGGCGTACAACCCGACCGGCTACCCAACCGGTGCCTACGGCCCGGCACAGGGCACCCTCGTGTTCCCGCACAACTCGATGGTCCGCAGCCCGCGCGACTTCTGGATGCTCGACATCAACAACAATCGCTGAACAAACCTGAGTATCGCGTAGGCCCCGGAGGGGCCGTTCTGGTCCTCGGTGACCAAGAACGGCCCCTCCGGGGCCTACGCGATTTTCTTTGTGCTTGGATGCTTTTCCTTCGCGCAGTCCAGAAGGATGGTCGACAGCGACTGGGTATTTTGGAGACTTCTCGCTGGACGCGACAGGCAGTTTGGGCTGGCTTCCCTGGAAAATTCGTCGTTTTGCGACCGGGAGAGACGTTCAGCGCGGACGCGGGAACCGCCGTTGAGTCGAGTCGCCCAAATTGCGCGTTTCGCCCATAGGAAACAACCAAAACTTCCTCATCAAACCCCGAACGCCTGTCGCGTCCAGCGAGAAGTCTC
>CAMDQN010000197.1 GCA_945905925.1 Singulisphaera sp. GP187 | reverse complement strand
AACCGAGGGACTGGGGTAGAAATCACGAAATATCATCGACGAGACGAGATAAACCGCTTGAACGCCAAGAAGACGGGGGTAACACGATTTTGCGATCCGCACCAACACCTACGATTCCAGCCACGCCCGGAACGCGCAAGAACCTCGGCGCCCAAGACACACTCTTGACCGGGGGAGGTTCCGTTCGCTACACTACCAAGCACATAGTCGTCTGCGAGTTCCAGGTCTGACGGTCCTCCGAGGTGCGGCTGCCCCCACAGGCCGCGTGACTTCCTACCCACAGGCTCCATCCCAATGTCGGACCCGGTCTCCGCGGGCAACCTGTATTTATTGGATGCCCACGGACTCATCTTCCAAATGTACTTCGGCGTCGGGCCGATGAATGCACCCGACGGGCGGCCCACGAACGCCGTCTTCGGCGTCACGCGCTCGCTCATGAACCTGTACGACCGCGGCGCCGGCTACCTGATTGCCACACTCGACCACGAGAAACCGACCTTTCGCGTTGACATTGACGCGACCTATAAGGCCCACCGCGACCCGCCCCCCGACGACCTCGTCCTTCAAGAGCCGCTGATTCAACAGGTGATGGAGGCGATGGGGATTCCGTTCATCATCATGCCGGGCTACGAAGCCGACGACGTGATGGCGACCGTGTCTGTCCAAGCCGAGGCTCGCGGCCTGAACGTGTTCCTCTGTACCTCCGACAAGGACTGCAGGCAGCTCGTCACCGACAAGGTGAAGATGCTGAACTTGCGGAAGGATTACGAAGTCCTCGACGCGGCCGGCATCATCGCGGACTGGGGCGTGAGGCCGGATCAGGTGATCGACTTCCAGTCGCTCGTCGGCGACTCGGTAGACGGTATCAAGGGCGTGGTTGGTGTCGGGCCGAAGACCGCGGCGAAGTGGCTTCAGCAGTTCGGCACGCTCGACAACCTCATTGCCAACGCGGATCAAGTTCCCGGCGGTCCCAAAACGCGACAGGCGCTCAAGGACGCGATTGCGAACGGTGACCTCACGAAGAGCAAGAAGCTCGTCACGCTCGACAAGAACGTGCCGGTTGAGTTCGACTGGGAGGGTTGGAAGCGCCGCGACTGGGACGGCCAGAAGTTGCTGGAACTGTTCCACGAGTTCGGGTTCCGCGGGTTCGCCGAGCGCGTGCGGAAAACACTGGCGAGCAGCGGCGCGAAAAAGAACGCGGAGGTGCTCGCGGTAGCGGGCCTCGCACCTTCTTCCGAGGCGAGCGGGGGGCGTCAGCCCCCTGATGCGGGCGACGACAAGAAGCCCGCGAAGAAAGCGAAGGGGAAGGCCAAGAAGGTCACGGCCGGCTTGTTCGATCAGTTGATGGAAGAGCCAGAAGCGGGCGCACCGGTCGCGGACGCGCCGACCGTCGAGCCGGTTCTCTCGGACGACGTTTGGAACTACGCGGGCTACGAGACCATCGACACGGACGTCGATTTCGACCGCTTCCTCGCGGACCTGAAGCAGCAGACGGCGTTCGTCTTCGATCTGGAGACAACCGGCCTCGACCCAATCCACGACCCGATCGTCGGTTACTCGTTTTGCTGGGAAAAGGGAGTCGCGTATTACCTTCCCGTGCGTGCCCCCGCGGAAGACCCGGCACTGAACCCCGACACGACACTCGCGGCGCTCAAGCCGATCTTCGAGGATGCAAAGGTTGCGAAGCGGAACCACAACATCAAGTTCGACCTAATCGTTCTCGCCGCGAGTGGTGTGCAACTCGCGGGCGTCGCGGGCGATTCGATGCTCGCGCACTATCTGCTCGACCCCGGCGCACGCGCACACGGACTCGACGACCTCACGCTCGACGTACTCAACCACAAGAACATCGCGATTACGGACCTGATCGGGAAGGGGAAGAAGCAGACCACGATGAATACGGTGCGGGTGGCGCGAGTCCGAGATTACGCGTGCGAGGACGCCGACACCGCGTTCCAACTGGCTGCGATCTTTGAACCGCAACTCGATGCGAAGAATTTCCGCGAACTCTACGATACGCTCGAAGTGCCGCTGATCGGCGTTCTCGCGGAGATGGAACGCACCGGCATCCGCGTGGATGTGCCGTACTTGCAGAAACTCGGCGAGGAGATGGGCACCGAACTCGCGGGGTTGGAGAAGGAGATTCACGCACTCGCCGGGCGCGAGTTCAACATCGGCTCGCTGAAGGAGTTGCAAAAGATTCTATTCGAGGAGCAGAAACTCCCCGTGCAGAAGCGAACCGGGATCAAGAACGAGCCTTCGACCGATCAGGAGTCGCTCGAACGGCTCGCGGTCCTCGGGCATGAGTTGCCCAAGAAGTTGCTCGCGTACCGCAAGGTGACGAAACTCAAGAGCACTTACGTTGACGTGCTTCCAACGCTCGTGGATAAAGAGGGTCGCGTTCACACGTCTTTCAATCAGGCGTCGGCCGAGACGGGCCGCTTGAGTTCGAGCGACCCGAACTTGCAGAACATCCCGACGCGAACGGAGCAAGGGGCGCAACTCCGCAGAGCGTTCATCCCGCGAGATGGCTGGACGCTTGTAACGGCAGACTATTCGCAGATCGAGTTACGGTTGCTCGCGCAGTTCTGCGGCGACGAAACACTGAAGTCCGCGTTCACGGAAGACCGCGACGTTCACACCGCGGTCGCGGCGCAAATCTTCAAAGTGAGCGAAGCGGAAGTAACGAAGGCGCAACGCGGGGTGGCGAAGACGGTGAACTTCGGCGTCATATACGGCATGAGCGCGACGGGCCTTTCCACGCGATTGAGCATCCCGCGAAAGGAAGCGGAAGAGTTCATCGACGCCTATTTCGCACGCTACCCGAAGGTGTTGGAGTATCAGCAGCGGTTGTTGGCGCACGCGCACAAGACCGGTGAGGTTCGCACGCTGTTGGGCCGCAAGCGCATCCTGAACGCGACTGCGATCAACCCGAACTCGCGGTATCAGGGTCGCGGGCAGGCCGAGCGCGAGGCGATCAACTATGAGATTCAGGGTTCGGCCGCGGACCTGATCAAACGGGCGATGCTCGCGGTGCGAAAGCAGCTCCTGGCGCAAAAGTTGCAAACAAAAATGCTGCTCACCGTTCACGACGAACTGGTATTTGAATCGCCGCCGAATGAGGTGAAATCGCTCGCAAAACTGGTTCGCGAGGAGATGACCGGCGCAATGAAGCTAGACGTGCCATTACGGGTGGATGTGGCCGCCGGCCCGAATTGGCTGGAAGTGGAAGATGTTTAGCCGCGACGCGGAGCGGAGCGCCTCCCGCTTCAAACACGGTCCCAAGCCGGTGATTGGCTTGATCGGTGCGATCGGCGCCGGGAAAAGCACTGCGGCGAACTGCTTCGCGGCGCGTGGCGCACACGTGATCGACGCCGACGCACTCGGACACGAGGCGCTGCGTCAACCCGAGATCGTCGCGGCGATTGTGAAACTGTGGGGCGAGGGGATTCGCAAAGAAGATGGTTCACTCGACCGCCGCGCCATCGGGCGAATCGTGTTCGCCGACCGCGCAAAGCGGAACGCGCTCGAAGCGACGGTGTTCCCTTATATTAAGGGGCGCACGCACGATGAGATCGCGAGGGCGCAAGCGAGTCCGGACGCGACGTTCGTCGTCCTGGACGCGGCGGTGCTTCTCGAAGCGGGGTGGGGTGAGTTGGTCGATTCGCTCGTCTATGTCGATGCGCCGCGCGAAACGCGACTCGCCCGACTCGCGACCCGGAGCGGGTGGAATGAAGCCGAACTGACCGCTCGCGAAGCGGCACAGCTCCCCGCCGCGGAGAAGAAATCGCGGGCCAACGCGGTCGTCGTCAACGACGCCGGACCGCCAGAGTTACAAGAAGAGGTCGATCGCGTGCTCGCTGTGATCTGCGGCACACGTGCTGTAAGTTCCTGACGTGTGGTCGGTATGTCCACGGTTGATGTGGTTGGTTCGTGAGTGGGGGTCTGAATCTCGCCTGAGTTGTCGCTGGCGTTCAAGGAGCGCGACCGCGTTTCCCGCCCGCGACGGTTCCTCACTCACTCAATTGTCTTCCAGTGCCCGCCGGTGAAGGGTTTACCATGTCTGATCCCAAGTCCGATATCGTCAAGTCCGCGCGCTCGGCCGGTCGCGGTCGTGCCCGCAAGCCTGATGCGCCCCCCGCAGAGCAACCGGTGGTCCCCGCACCCGTCGCGGACGACGACGGGTTCGCCACCGGCATCGTGGACGAAGTGCCCGCGAAGCCCGAACCCGCGGCGCCGGTCGTGACTCCTCCGCCACCAACACCCGTGCCGGAGATCCGCGAGACGCGCCGCGCCGAACCGCGCGAGGTGCCACGCCCCGAACGCACCCAGGAACCACGCGAGGCTCCGCGCGCCGAAACGCCGGCGCCTCGCGCGACACCACCGGCGCCGCGCGAAGTACCTCGTGCCGAGGCTCCGCGCGCCGAGATACCGCCCGCGCCGCGCGGGACGCCGGCACCCGTTCGCATCGACCCGAACGAACAAGGCTTCGACGCCGAAACCAACTCGCGCTACGAGGAGATCAAACGCGGCAACACGTACATCACCGAACTGCAGCACATGACCATCGTGCAGTTGCAGAAGGCCGCGAAAGACGCACGCATCCCGCGCGAAGAATACGCCGGCCTGAAGAAGCAAGACCTGGTGTACCGCATCCTGCGCGAACTGAGCACCGCCAACGGCTTAATGTTCGGTGAGGGCACGCTCGAAGTACTTCCCGACGGGTTCGGGTTCCTCCGTAGCCCCGATTACAACTACCTGCCGTGCCCGGACGACATCTATATCTCGCCGTCGCAGATCCGCAGGTTCGGGTTGCGCACCGGGGCCGTGGTCGCGGGCCAGACTCGCCCGCCGAAGGAGAACGAGCGATACTTCGCGCTGCTTCGCGTCGAGGCGATCAACTACTTCGAGCCGGACCTGCTCACGCAGAAAGTGGTGTTCGACGACCTGACGCCGCTGCACCCGGAGCGCCGGCTCAAACTCGAAACGACTGCCGACGAACTCAACACTCGGGTCATCGACCTCATCACGCCCATCGGGAAGGGGCAGCGGGGCTTAATCGTAGCGCCGCCGCGCACCGGCAAGACGGTGCTCCTCCAGAAGTTGGCGAACTCGATCATCGCGAACCACCCGGAGTGCTACGTCATCGTGCTCTTGATCGACGAACGCCCGGAAGAAGTGACGGACATGTCGCGCACCGTGAAGGGACCGCGAGTGGAGGTGGTGTCGAGTACCTTCGACGAGGCGCCGGAACGCCACGTTCAGGTAAGTGAAATGGTCATCGAGAAGGCGAAGCGGTTGGTCGAGTACGGCACCGATGTCGTCATCCTTCTTGACTCGATCACGCGGCTCGCGCGAGCTTACAACACGGTGTCGCCGGGCAGCGGCAAGCTGCTTTCCGGCGGTCTGGACGCGACCGCGCTGTACAAGCCGAAGCGGTTCTTCGGCGCGGCCCGCAACATCGAGGAAGGCGGTTCGTTGACCATCCTCGCGACCGCGTTGGTGGACACCGGCTCGAAGATGGACGAGGTCATCTTCGAGGAGTTCAAGGGCACGGGCAACATGGAGTTGCACCTGGAACGCCGGATGGTGGAGCGCCGCGTGTACCCGGCGATTGACGTGAACGCGAGCGGCACGCGTAAGGAAGAGTTGCTTCGCGGCGAAGACGAACTGCGGTTGGTTCACATCATGCACCGCATCCTGGCGGACATGAACCCGGTGGAGGCGATGGAACTGCTGTTGAAACAACTGAGCAAGCACAAGACGAACGCCGAGTTTCTCAACAGCGTTACTTTGACTTGACGCGAACGGGGGTGTATCATCCGGCGAGATCAAGGAGTCGCCCGATGAACGAACATAACGACAATCGTACACCATTCGACATGTCAGTGCCGATGCACGTGTTTCCGCCAGGCGAGCTGCCCGTTGTGCCGGGTTTCGTCGGACTCACGGAGGTCGGTCGCGGCGGTATGGCCATCGTCTACCGCGCCCACGATATCGCCCTCAACCGCGACGTGGCGGTGAAGGTTCTTCGGGACCGCTACCTGGCCGACGGCTTGGCGGCACAGCGGTTCGTCGAAGAATCGCGGATCACCTCGCAACTTCAGCACCCTGGCATTCCGCCTATTCACCAAGTCGGCACGCTTGGCGACGGGCGTTTGTTTTTCGTGATGAAGCTCATCAAGGGCCGCACGCTCGACGAGTTGCTGAAGGAGCGGAGAGCCGCCGACAATCGCGGGCGGTTCGTCGCGGTTTTCGAGCAGATTTGTCAGACGGTCGGGTACGCACACGCGCACAACGTCATTCACCGCGACCTGAAGCCGGCGAACATCATGGTCGGTGCGTTCGGAGTAGTGCAGGTCATGGACTGGGGCCTCTCGAAGTCGCTCACCGACGCGCCGGCGGTCCATACGATCGCGGTGACCGATGAACCGGCGACCACGGCGATCGGAGCGATTCGCGACCCGGATTTGGCGACGCAGACCGGAAGCGTGCTGGGCACGCCCGCGTTCATGCCACCGGAACAGGCCAGGGGCGAGATCGCGAAGATCGACGCCCGCAGCGACGTGTTCGGCCTGGGCGCGGTGTTGTGCATCATCCTGACCGGGGAGCCACCGTATGTGGGCGACAGTACCGAAGCGGTGCGTCTGATGGCGGTTCGCGGGCAACTGGACGGTGCCCTCGCCCGACTGGACGCGTGCGGCGCGGAACCGGAGCTGGTGGCGCTGTGCAAGCGGTGCCTGTCGGTCGAACCCGCCGACCGGTTGGAGGACGCGAACGAACTGGCGGCGGCGGTGGCGGGCTTCCGCGCCGATGCCGAGGAACGCGCCCGGCGAGCGGTACTGGATCGCGTGCGGGTCGAGGGCGAACAGGCTAAGGTCGAAGCCGAGACGCGCGAACATCGCAAGCGCCGCAAGGTGCAACTGGCGCTGGCCGTGTCGGTGGCGCTGCTGCTGGCGGTGGGCGGTGGGTTCGCGTGGTACACGGATCGGCAGGCCAGCGAGCGGAAACTCAAAGACGAGCGAGCCGAGGCGGAACGCCAGCGCACGGATGCAGTCGGTAAGGCGACCGAGGCACGGTTGGCGGGTGAACGCGACACGGAACAGCGGCTCAAGGCGGAGCAGGCGCGGCAAGGCATCGCGGCCAACCTGGAACTCGCGGGCGATCTGCGCCGTCAGTACAAGTTTCAACAGGCAGAAGCGGCGCTCGCGCAGGCGGTGAAACTCGCCGAAGGCGGCGCGCCGGGCCTGCTTGCCGGGGTGAAACAGGCTCAGGCCGATCTCGCCTTCGTGGTGAAACTGGACGGCATTCGCTTTCGCAAGTGGATCTGGATCGCGGAAGAGGGTGGGAAGGGTCACTTCAACGAGAAGATCGTGTCACCGGAGTACCGTGCGACATTCGTGGATCGCTCACTCGATCTGCAAACTCTGGCTCCGGCTGAGGCGGCGAAGCGGATCGCGGCGAGCGGCGTGAAAGCCGAAATTGTGGCAGCGGTGGACGACTGGGCGCTCTACGAACCGGACGCGACGTTGAGGGACCGCCTTTTGGAGATCGCCCGCAAGGCTGACCCGGGAGCGTGGACCGATCGTCTCCGCGACCCGGCCGCGTGGGAGGACAAGGTAGTGGTGGCGAAACTGGCCGCCGACGCCGACCCCGGCACCACGTCGCCCGCGGCTTTGAGCGTACTGGCGGAGCTGATGCAACGCAGCACATTGGACCCGGTCCCGCTGCTGTCGGCGGCTCGCGCGAAACACCCGACGGAGTTTGAACTCGCCTTCGCACTTGGACTGTGGCACGCGGAGAATCGCAAGGAGGGTCAACCGATCGGTCCGTACGAGGCGGCT
>CAMDQN010000196.1 GCA_945905925.1 Singulisphaera sp. GP187 | reverse complement strand
ACGAGAAGTCAAACGGCGGCCGAAGATCTACCCTCTGATGACGCGGCCACGTGCGACCGGACGAGCCGCGTTGGTCGCTGCGACAGAAAACAGGGCACCTGACGCAAAACCTTCTGGGTGATAGTCTCTCCGCACGGAAGTGCCATTCGTGACTGGGTCGATGCACCAACTCACGACCGCGGGCAAAACCGTCCTGCTCGACTGCGGGTTGTTCCAGGGTAAGCGGTCCGAGGCCCATCTCCGCAACCGCGACTTTCCGTTCCGCACACGTGACATCGACGCGGTCGTTCTCAGTCACGCGCACGTCGATCACTGCGGCAACCTGCCAAACCTCGTGCGCCGCGGGTTCGCGGGTCCGATCTACTGTACGCCAGCGACACGCGCGCTCGCTGCCGTGATGCTCGGCGACGCGGCCAAGATTCAACAGGAAGACGCGAACTATCTGAATCGCAAGCTCACGAGGGGCGAGCCAAAGATCCTGCCGCTGTTCGACGCCCGCGACGTGTTCCGCACGCTCACCAAGATGCAAGCGGTGAGGTACGGCGAGCCATTCAGCATCGGCAAGGGGATGGAAGTCACGTTCGCGGACGCGGGGCACCTGCTCGGTTCCGCAACGGTCCACCTCCGGCTCGACACGCCCAGCGGCGAGAAACGCATCACGTTCACCGGTGACGTGGGCCGACCGGGGCTACCAATCTTGCGCGACCCGGAACCAATTCCGGCGTGCGACCTGCTCATCAGTGAGAGTACCTATGGCGGGCACACGCACGAACCGGTCGACGAAACCGCCGACAAGTTGGGCGACGTGGTGCGGCGAACCGCGGAGCGCGGCGGTCGCGTGATCATCCCGGCGTTCGCGGTTGGCCGCACGCAAACGGTGGTCTACTTCCTGCACCAACTCATCTCGGCGGGAAAGCTTCGCGACATTCCGGTTTTCGTGGATAGCCCGATGGCGAACCGCGCGACAGAAGTGTTCAACGCGCACACGGAGTGTTTCGACGAGGACATGCTCGCGCTCCTGAAAGCCGAACCGGACGTGTTCGGGGAGAAGCACGTGAGGTACGTCGAGTCGCCCAACGAGAGCGTGAAGTTGAACCGGCGCGATGGGCCGTGCGTCGTCGTCTCGGCCAGCGGCATGTGCGAGGCCGGGCGCGTTCTTCACCACCTGAAGCACGGTCTTGGCGACGCGCGAAACACGATCCTCATCGCCGGATTTCAGGCAAAGGACACGCTCGGTCGGCGCCTGGTGGAAGGGCGCCCGGAAGTGCGGGTGTTGGGCCGTCCGTGCCCGGTGAAAGCGGAAGTCGTGGTGCTAAATGGGCTGTCCAGTCACGCCGACCACGGCGACATGTTGCGGATGCTTGGGCCGCTCGCGGGCAAAACGGCTCGCGTGCGACTGGTTCATGGCGAACCGGAGCGCGCTGCGAAATTGGCCGAAGGGCTGAAGGGGATCGGGTTCGCCGACGTGGGGGTTCCCGACCGCGGCGAAACCGTGCAGGTGTGAAAGCGAAGCAACCTACCCCCAACCCCTTCCCTTTGGGGAAGGGGAGAAAGACAACCGCTCGCTGACGAGACGCGCGGCGACCACACGAGCGAAGCGAGCACTACCGCTCTGGCGCGGAGAGCAGTTTCGCACAGCGCGACAGATCGAGCGGGTCTTTAGCCACGGACCGCGCACCTCCGGCATGACGCGAAGATCACAGCGGCATTTTTCACCACTCGCGAGCATCGTCGAAGATCAGTCTACGATCGCTTCTCCGCAACGCGGAACAACTCCACCGTGCCGTCGGCGGTGCCCTTCGCCATGTAGCGCCCGTCCGGGGTGAAAACGAGCCGCGTCGCGGGCTTCCCCGAGACTTCCCATTCGCGCGTTTGCTTGCCCATGCGGAAGTCCCAGTTGCGAACGCGAAGGTCGTCGCCGATGCTCACAAGTGTGTCGGTTTTCGGCGCGATCAATAGAGAACGAACCGCACCGGTGTGGCCCTTCAGTTCGGTTCGCACGGCCGGTTTGATCGCGGTCACGTCCCAGAGCCGAATCAGCCCGTCTTGCCCCGCGGTCGCCAGTGTCTTGCCGTCGGGCGCGTAGGTCAGAGCGTTCACCTCGCTCGCGTGCGACAACACGGCGCGTTCGGTGGAACGGATCCGACCCAGCGTCCACAATCGAACCGTCGCGTCGCGCGCCGCAGACGCCGCCCCCGACCCGTCGGGGCTGAACGCGACCGCGCGAACCAGTTGCGTGTGGCCTAACAACTGCGCTCGGGAGTCGCTCACCAATCCGCGAACCGGTTCCCAGATGCGCACGGTGCGGTCTTCGCCCGCGCCCGCCACTTGTTTGCCGTCCGCCGAGTAACTCAGCGCATTGATCGACCCCCGAGCGCCGCGCAGTATTCCGGCTTCCTGCGGTGTCGCATCGGTCACGTCGTAGAGCCAGACGGAACCGCTCAGGGAACCGGAACCGACAGCCAGCATTCGGCTGTTCGGTCCAAACGCGACCGCGTGGAACCGGTCGCCGGCTTTGCGCAACACGGACCGTTCGCCGGGTTTGCTGCTTGCGATATCCCAGACTCGCACCGATTCGTCGCTGCTCGCGGAGGCGAGCAGGCAGCGATCCGGCGAGAACGCGAGGGAAATGATTTCGGCGGTGTGCCCTTTCAGGCTCACGATAAGTTTCGCAGGTTCGGCCAGCGCCGCGTTGTGGGTCGAGATTCGCGCGTCCACGGTTGTGTTCTCCCGCCGATGCCGGTTCTGCCCGTTCCGGGCAACTCTACTACACAACCTGCCCGCGCGAGCGGAGTCTATACGAAACGCGGCCCGAAGTTCCGGTCCGGCCCAGGTCGCGACGCGACCCCGGAAACGATACTCTGATACCGTAAGTGATCAGCCGCCCGCGGACGGAGTTCTCATGACGCACGAATTGTTCGGTAAGTTGCGGTTCAAGGAGGCCGACGAGTCGTGGGCTGGATCCGCGGCGCTCCCGCAATTCGCGACCGTCGGGATGATGCCGGAGCCGGCGCCACTGACCGAGGAAGATGCGGCGCGAATGGCCGCCGACATGAACGCGGCGCTGGAGAACATCAAGGCCCAGATGCGCGAGCGGTTCGGCGACCGAATGGACAAGGCGTTCGCGGAAGTCGATCGCACGGCTGCGGAAGAAGAGGCAGAGGAAGTCGATCCGAAGGACGCGGATCGCGAACAACGGCGCGCCGCGCGGCGCGCGAAGAACGCGGCGCTGCTCGCAAAGGGCCGGTTCCCGGTTCGCGTCGCCGGTCCGAGCGGACTCGAACCGTCGCCCGCACAGGAGGCCGCGTTCCGGTTCCTTCTGGAGAACGAACCGGCCGTCTACGCCGCCGTTCTCGCGGAGGTGTGGGAAGCGTTTCAGAGCGCGTTCGGTCAGGAACACTGGCGACAGATCGCTGGCGTGAAACCGGCCGCAATCGCTGCGGACCTCGAAGGCCGGTTCGCGGTCACGCGCCTGGACATTACGCGTGAGGCCCGCGGCGGGTTTGCGCACCTCACGTTCCTGATCGAATCCGACTGGCAAGACGAGCACGGGCTCTTGATCGTCTACTCTGCGGACACACGGACCGCGAGTTGGACCTCGTGGGACGGGTTGTACGACCTGCTCGAATCCGACGAGCCGGACGTGGAGCAGGAGGAGTACGTGCCCACCCCGCACGACCTGTTGCTCGAAGCGATTCTCACCAACGACGAGACGCGTGCGAGAGAACTGATCGCAGTGGGTGCGGACATCAACGCGCTCGGTCCCGACGAGTACCCGCCGCTGTGGATCTCGGTCGATCAGATGGAAACCGAGGAGGTGCGCCGGTTGCTCGCGTTCGGCGCGGACCCGAACCTGGCGAACCCGGACGAGCGGACCACTCCGTTACGGCACGCGAAGAAAATGTACCGCGACATGGGGTTCGCCCCGTCGAAGAAGCGTGACGACCTGATGGACGGCGTGCTCTCGATGATGCGCGAGGCTGTCGGCGAGAAGTTCAACGACATCAAACTCCGGCTCGAAGAGATCATCCAGATGCTCGAAGCCGCTTCGTAGGGTGGGACAAGGCTTTGCGCAGGCCCACCACGGCGATGCCAGAACGTGAAGGTCACTGTTGTAGCTCAGCGCTGGTGGGCCTGCGCAAAGCCTTGTCCCACCCTACAAGAAGTTCCCCGCGAGCCAGCCGGTACTCCACGCGGACTGGAAGTTGTACCCGCCGATCCACCCATCGAGATCCAGCACCTCGCCAGCGAAGTACAACCCCGGCGCGCACTTGCTCTGCATCGTGCGTGAGTCCACCTCGTCGAGATTCACGCCGCCGGCGGTTACTTCGGCCTTCTCGAAACCGAGCGTGCCGCGAAGCGGTAACCGCAGGCGTTTCGTCGCGGCGACGAGCGCGAGTCGGTCCGGTTTCGCGAGCGCCGCGGCCTTCCGATCCACCGTCATTCCGCACAGCGCGAGCAACTGATCCGCAAGGCGCCGCGGGAGCTTGTCTGCGAGCACCACCGCGAGTTGCTTCTTACCGGACGCCTGCGATTCCGCTTGGAGGAACGCGTCGAACGCTTGCTCGTATTCGTTCGGCAGGAAGTCAGCTTCGAGGAGCAGGGACGACGGCTTTGCGTGCCCGCTGACGGCGCGGCTCACATCGAGCGGGGCCGGTCCGGTTAAGCCGAAGTGCGCAAACAGCATCGACCCGCGCCGGTGTGTTAATGCTTTGCCTTCGGGTGGAAACACCTTGAGGTTCACGTCGGGTAGCGTGATCCCGCGAAGCTCGCTGATCCACGTCGGCTGCACAGTGAGCGGCACGAGCGCCGGGCTTGTGGGACGGATCGTGTGGCCGAATTTGGTGGCGAGCGCGTAGCCGTCGCCGGTGGTGCCGCAACCGGGGTAGGACTTGCCGCCCGTGGTAAGCAGCACGCGTTCCGCGGTCAGCGTGCGCGTCGGCGTGTGAACGCGAAACCCGCCTTCGGGGCACGCGGCCACGTCCGTCACCAGTTCGGTGAGACTGAGCGTCGCCCCGCTCCGAGTAAGCCGCTTGAGCAGCGCGTCCAGCACGTCAAGGGCGCGGTCGCTGACCGGGAACACCTTGCCGGTGTCTTCCACTTTCGTCGCGACGCCTTCGGCGTTGAAGAGCGCGACCGTTTCGCGCGGTCCGAGAGCCGCGAGCGCCGAATGGAGGAACTTCCCGTTCGCGCCGAACGCTTGCACGATGCCGCGCGAGTCGCAGTCGTGCGTGATGTTGCACCGCGTACCGCCGGACATGAGGATTTTCACGCCCGGCTTCTTGCCCTTCTCCAGAAGCAGCACCTTGCGCCCGCGCTCGGCCGCGTGGATGGCCGCGACCAACCCGGCCGCGCCCGCCCCGGCGATGATCGCGTCGTAATCGAAGGCTGACATGCGCACTCTCCCAGAGGAGAGAGTAGCAGATTGGATCGCGCTGGCGCGATCCCTGCGGGTCGCAGCTAAACGAAGAGTCCTTGTCTCCTCGCGCGCATTCGCGCATGCTGGAGTTTATGCTCTCGTTCACGAACCCCGACTTCCTGTGGCTCGCGCCGCTGGCGATGGTCGTCGCGTGGTGGTGGCGTCGGCGCTCGCGGCCGGCGTTACGCTTCAGTGACGTGAACAGTTTCGGAACGCGCACTGGACGGAAAGCGTCGTTGGCCGGTTGGGCCGGACCGGCGCTCCGCGGGCTGGCGTGCCTGTGCCTCATCGTCGCGTGCGCGGGGCCGCGCACGCCGGACCTTAAGACGCAACTCCCGGCCGAGGGCATCGCGCTCGTGATGGCGCTCGACGTGAGCGGTAGCATGGGCACCGCAGATGTCACGTGGAACCCCGATAGCCCGCCTGTGTCGCGCATGGAAGCGGCCCGGCGGACGCTGAAGCTGTTCCTCGCGGGCGGCGAAGCCCCGGACGGCACGAAGTTCGATTCGCGACCGGGCGATTCGGTCGGTCTGGTCGCGTTCGCCGCGGTGCCGCAGACCGTGTGCCCGCTCACGCTCAACCACTCCGTACTCTTCAAGGTCGCGGACGGCCTTCAGCCGCGAAGCGGCATCGACGCGGGCACGAACATCGGCGACTCTCTCGCCGAAGCAATCATCCGCCTCGACGCGGTGGACGACCCGAAGAAGGCCCGCGTGCTGATCCTCCTGAGCGATGGCGAACACAACGTTTTCAAGGAAGACGTGCCGGACGCGAAGCGCCCGGGCATCGACCGCACGCTGAGGCCGCGCGAGGCCGCGCAACTGGCCGCAAACCTGAACATCAAGGTTTACACCATCGACGCGGGCGGCGAACTGCCGCAGGGCGCGACGCCGGAGATGATCGCGCAGCGCAACGCCGGGCGCAAGGCGATGAAGGACGTGGCCGAGATGACGAACGGCAAGACGTTCCACGCGACTAACGGAACCGAACTGCTCGCCGCGTACCGCGAGATCAGCACGCTAGAAAAGGGACCGGAGAAGGCCGCGATCTACCGCCGGTACTTCGAGTATTACGCGTGGTTCGCGGTCGCCTCGCTCGTCTTAGTTCTGCTGGCCCACTCGCTCGACCGCACCCTCTGGCGCGCCGTCACGTGAATCGAAGAGAAGAGTATTCGCCGCAGAGAACGCAGAGGACGCGGAGAATACAGAGAAACGAGAGTTCTGGTTTTCAACTCTCTTGGCCTTCTCTGCGTCCTCTGCGTTCTCTGCGGTGAATCGTGTTTTCTGTCTTCGCCACATCTTCCGGCCTCTCTGGGTTGCTGACCGACGGGCGCGAGTTCCTCGCGGCCGTGCGGTTGGCCCGGTCCGACGCGCTGTGGCTCTTGCTCCTACTGCCGATGCTCGCCTTGCTGAACCGGTTCGCGGCGCGACGGCGCAAGCACGCGGTCGCGGCCATCGGGCGCCCCGCGGCTGTCGCCGGGCAACTCACGCACCCGCGACCGTCTCACCGGTGGTTGGGTCTGGCCTACCCGCTCGCGTGGCTGTTTCTCGTTCTCGGCATCGCCGGACCGCGATGGGGCAAGAGCGACGAACCCGGCGTCGCCGTGGGTCGCGACGTGATCATTGTGATCGACCTGAGTCGCTCGATGCTCGCTGAAGATATGACCGACCCGAAGGCGAAATCCCGGTGGGAAGGGGCACGCGCCGGCGCGCTCGATTTGCTCGGCGCGATCGCGCGGCGTGGCGGGCACCGCGTCGGCGTGGTGGTCTTCGCGTCGAGGCCGAAAGTGATCTGCCCGCTCACGACGGACTACCGGCACGCCAGGGCGATTCTGGAGGACATCAACGGCAAGTACCCGCCGCCGGAGTGCAAACCGGGCGCGGACCCGAACATCACCTCCGGCACGCGCATCGGTTCCGCGCTCGTCGCTGCCGTCGAGGCGCACGATTCGCGGTTCACCGGGTCGCAGGACATCTTCCTCATCTCCGACGGCGACGATCCGAAAGAGGGTGACAAGGAATGGGTCAGTGGCGTGAACGCCGCGCGGACCGCGAACATCCCGGTTTATGTCGTCGGTGTCGGCCACCCGACCAAATCGACCGCGCCCGAACTCGACGACGAGGAGGCCGAGCCGTTCAGTACACAGTTGCAAGAAGGACTGTTGGGCAAGATCGCCGCGGGCACGAACGGCGAGTACCGCGCCGCACGCACCGGCTCGCCGCAACTCGGCGAGTTCTTTCACAACCGCATCGAGGGGCAGACGACGCGCACGATCGTGGGCGAAGATCAGGTTCCGCAGCCGAAGGAACGCTATCCGTGGTTCCTGGTACCGGCGCTGTCGCTGTTTCTCGTCGGCTGGCTCCGCGGCAGATAAAGAGAATAAGAAAGGTAAAAGGTAAAAGGTAAGAAGTAAAATGACAGACACGAACCCGACTTCTGGCCGAGGTCAACAGATGAACGCACCACCTCACTACTCGACGCACACAGTGCGACGGTCTTCTTTTACTTTTTACTTTTTACCTTTTA
>CAMDQN010000195.1 GCA_945905925.1 Singulisphaera sp. GP187 | reverse complement strand
TGTTGGCAAAGGCTCAACGCCAGGAAGGTTCCTTCGGAACCATGAAGCTCTCACCCATCGCCAAAAAGCTACGCGAACTCATCGGGGAGAAAGACGCGAACTCAGCCGAGGGCGGCTGAGTTACAAGTCCACAGCGCAAGCCCCTCAGCTAAACGGCGGGGGAAGAGCAAGAGGAGTTACGTCATGCGAACCGCTAGTGTCGCGATCGTGGTGTTGCTCGCGGGCGCAGCGCGCGGGGCCGAACCCGCGTCGGGCGATCCGTGGGCTGGCAAACCGGTGTGGGTCGCGAGCACCGTCGCGTACCTTTACGACATCAGCCCCGATGGGAAGCGGCTCCTCTATTCCGACGGCCGCAAGTTCGGCTGCTTCGACCGCACCACCAACAAGATGGCGTGGCAGATCGACAACGGCACGATTCACTCGGCCGCGTTCTCGCCGAACGGCCGCACCATCGTCGCGGGCGAGTGGCAGAACGGGCTGATCCTCTACGACGCGGCCGACGGCAAGAAGCTCTTCTCGTTCGTCCCTGAGGGCAACGAGCGCATCTGGCAGGCGATGTTCCGCCCAGACGGGACCATCCTTTATCAGAGCTACGACTCAGGGTCCAGCATCAAGCCACCGTGGACGAAGAGTTACACCATCGTTCACTGGGATCCGGTCGCGCGGAAGGATATCGCCCGGATCGCCGATTCGTACCAGTACGACAAGTCGAACGTGTGGCTGTGGCATCGCGGCACCGGGTTCTTCATGGAACGCTACGAGCTGCACGGCGGCGACACGCCCACGCACGCGACCGTGCGTTACACGGACCCGCTGACCGGCAAGACCACGCCGGATGTGAAGATCGACGCGGGCGACAACGTGTTCGACCTCAGTGCCGACGGGAAGGCGGTTCTGGTTCGCCTCGCCGGGAACAGTCCGCGTGTAATCGACACGACCACCGGGAAGGTGTTGCTCACGCTGGACGGCCACAAAGCGATGGTCACGTGGGCGGCGTTCTCGCCGGACGGGAAACTGATCGCGACCGTGAGCGGCACCGAACAGTCGAACTTCGACCGCGGGCGCTCGGCGGTGCGAACCTCCAACGGTCCGGCGGAACTCGTGGTGTGGGACGCGAAGACCGGCAAGGCGATCTCGCGCTCCGAGTTCCCCACGAAGGAACTCGACTTCGTGCAGGCGCGATTCAGTCCCGACTCGAAATTCCTCGTCGCGCTCTGTCGCGATGGGACGGACCGCAAGGAACGCAAATTGGTCGCGTTCGGCGCGGTGCCGTTTGACGCCAAAGGCGGCTCCGAACTGAACTTCCCGCAGGACGAAGCACTCAAGCCGAAGCCGAAGGCGGTCGTCACGCCGAAGGGTCCGGGTGTGGTGGCCGACCCGCTGGACAAACTGATCGAAGACCTGGCGAAGTCGGCGAAGCCAGCGAAAGACAAGATCGACTACTTGTTCGTCGCACTCCTGGGCCGGTTCGCGACACAGACCGAACTGAAGCGGATCGGGGAGAAATACCCCGGCACGTTCACTCTGCCGATCCTCCAGGCGATTGCGACGGAGATCGCGACAACGCCGGAGTTCGAGGCGCACATCAAGTCGTTGGAGAAGCGTAAGGCGAAGCCGGCGGCGCCCGTCGAGGGATACGATTTCTGGCCCGGAACCGGGCGGCCGAACATCATCATCCCCTACGGGTGGTCGCCATCGGAGGTGTACCCGTTCGGCTGGCCGCGGAAGCCGCCCGCGCCGCCCTCACCGCCGATCCTCGACCCGATGAAACCGTAGGATGCGGGTGTCGTTATCAGGAGTGTGACCCCTTCGGGGTCGACGCTAAACGATCTTGAGGACGCATGGCTTCTGAGCGCGAACCACCGTCCGTTGCCGACTATGCCGTGACCGCGCTCAGCCCGGCGCTGGTCATGCTCATGGTCGGCAGCCTCGTTTTCTTCCTCGTCGAAGTGCTGTATGCGGGGCGATACTCGGAGCGGCTCCTCTACACGCTGTTCTTCTTCGTGTTCGCCGCGGTCCTCGTCGCGCGCATCTCCATCCAGATCGATGCCGGCCGCGCCAAACTCTACGGCATCGTTCTGGCGATCGTCACCTATCTCGCGCTGCTCAGCTACGTCGAGTACCCCAGTGGGTGGCTGAAGTCGTGGGGCTGGCTCGTCAACCTCGGGCTGCTCTCGCTCGTGTGGTGGAGCGCGCACAAGCTCACGTGGGACTGCACGCACATCGACGAGAAAGCCGAATCGAGCGGGCGCGGGCTGCTCTCGGCGGCGGGCCTTGAGGCTGACAGCACAGAGGACCGCAAGCAGGAGTCGGGCAACCCCGTTAGCCGCGAACCGAAGGCGAGCGGGAAGCCGAAGCGGAAAAAGAAAAAATCCAAGACCGCCCAGCACGATTCGCGGTTGTGGGACTGGATCGAGAAGTACAAGGCGCACAAAGAGGTGCAGCGCAAAGGCGGTCACACACCCGGTGTGTGGGTGCTGTACTTCGCGCTCGCGGCACTGCCGCTGTTCGCGCTCGGGCAGTCGCTCATCGCTCCCGACGACGACAAGCGCCGTCACGCCACGTTCCTTCAAATGACGGTGTACATCGCGAGCGCGCTCGGACTGCTCGTCACCACGAGTCTGCTCGGCGTGCGGCGCTACCTGCGCCAGCGCAAGGCGAAAGTTCCCGGTGCGATGACCGCGAGCTGGCTCGGCCTGGGCGGAATGCTGATCGTCGTGTTCCTGGTAGTCGGTGCGTTCCTCCCGCGACCGCACTCCGAGGTGCCGTGGTTCGGCATCGAGCGAGCGGGTGGGCCGAAGCGCAACGCCTCGAAGCACGCTCAACTTGGCGACTCCGCGGGCGAAGGCGAGGGTCGCGGCGGCAACAAGACGAAAGCCGGCGATGGCGGCGCGAGCGGCAAAGGCGGCAACCCCAGTGGCGGAAACAAAGGCGAGAAGGGCAGCGGCGGGAAGAAGGACGGCAAAGGGCAGAGTGGCGACGACAAGGGCAAAGGACAAGGCGGCGAGAACGACTCCAAGAAGGATCAGGGTAGCCGCGACCCGAAAGGGAGCGCGAGCGGCGACGAACAAGACGACGAGAACGATAAGGGCGACGGCAGTTCGCGCGACGCAAGTTCGGAGTCAAACCCGCAACTCGGCGGCGCGCTGGCAAAGATCGCGGGCGTGCTGAAGTGGATCGTGTTCGCCGTCGTCGCGGTGATTGTCATCTTCGCGCTGTTCTTCGGCGTGCTGAAGTACCTCGCGCCCTTTACGGACTGGGCGCGGCGCTGGCTCGAAGGCATCCGCGCATGGTGGGCGAACCTGTTCGGCGGAACGAGCCTCGCCCGCCAGGAAGCGGCGGCCGACGCGAAGCCGCTCGCGCCGCTGCGCCCTCCGCCCTTTAGCGCGTACTCGAATCCGTTCAGCGACGGCACCGCGGACCAGCGCGAGCCGGAAGAGTTGATCGCGTACACATTCGAGGCGTTCGACGCGTGGGCCTGGGACCGCGATGCGGGCCGCGAACCGGCCGAAACCGCGCTGGAGTTCGCACGCAGAGTAGGCGACGCGTTTCCCGATTACGCGGACGCGTTCGCGCGCCTCGCGAACCTCTACACGCGCACGGCCTACTCGGAACTGCCGCTCCCAGACGACGTACTCGCGGTGCTGGAAGACATCTGGGAGCAACTCGTCCACGGCGCTGGCGTGGGGGTGTGAATACTCTTCTCGCCCGCGATCCGGCACAATCGTTGCCCTTCATTCCACTTCTTGTTCGTAAGCACGCCCGCGTGTCTGGCGGTTGGGCCGCGAAATCGGTACTCCTTCCTTATCTTCTCCGAGTCGCGCCACGCCGACAGGGCGAACCATGAGCAACGCCGCCGATAAGCCCCAGTTCCTGCCGTTCGGCTCGGACCCGACGACGCCCAACCCATCCGCGCCCGGCGAGTACGGCTGGTTCGGCCCGCAGGACATGTACCTCTTCAACGAGGGCAGTCACCTCAAACTCCACGACAAACTCGGCTCGCACCCCGCGACCGTCGATGGCGTGGACGGATACCACTTCGCGGTGTGGGCGCCCAACGCGGACTACGTCGCGGTCACCGGCGACTTCAACGGGTGGGACAAGGGTGCAAACCCGCTGCGCGCGATCGGTTCATCGGGCGTGTGGGGCGGGTTCATCGCGGGGGCGAAACAGGGCACGTGCTACAAGTACCACATCGCGGCGCCCGGCGGGTTCATCGCCGAGAAGACCGACCCGTTCGCGTTCACGTGCGAGATCCCGCCGAAATCGGCCGCGGTCACCTGGGATTTGTCTTACCAGTGGAACGATTCCGACTGGATGGCCAATCGCAGAGAGAAAAGCTCGCACGACAAGCCGGTGAGCATCTACGAGGTTCACCTCGGCTCGTGGGTGCGCGAAGCCGACCCGCCGTACCACTCGCTGAACTACCGTGACGTGGGTCCGAAGCTCGCCGCGTACTGCAAGGACATGGGCTTCACGCACGTCGAACTGCTGCCGCTCACGGAGCACCCGTTCTTCGCGTCGTGGGGCTACCAGACGACCGGGTACTTCGCCGCGACCAGCCGCTACGGCACGCCGCAAGACCTGATGTACATGATCGACGTTCTGCACCAGCACGGCGTCGGCGTGATCCTCGACTGGGTGCCGAGCCACTTCGCCACAGACGCGTGGTCGCTGGCGAAGTTCGACGGCACATGCCTCTACGAACACGCGGATAGCCGCCAAGGGTTCCACCCGGACTGGGGCAGCTTCGTCTTCAACTACAGCCGTCACGAGGTCCGCAGCTTCCTTCTCTCAAGCGCGATGTTCTGGCTCGACAAGTACCACATCGACGGGCTGCGCGTCGACGCCGTGGCATCGATGCTGTACCTGGACTACTCGCGTAAAGCCGGCGAGTGGATTCCCAACCAGTATGGCGGCAAGGAGAACATCGACGCCATTTCGTTGCTGCGGCGCTTCAACGAGGAGGTGTACAAGAACTTCCCCGACGTGCAGACTTTCGCCGAGGAATCGACCGCGTTCAACCTGGTGTCGCGTCCCACCTACGTCGGGGGCTTAGGCTTCGGTTACAAGTGGGACATGGGCTGGATGCACGACACGCTGAAGTATTTCGCGCTCGACCCGATCCACCGGAAGCACCACCAGAACGACCTCACGTTCCGCATGCTGTACGCCTACAACGAGAACTTCGTGATGCCGCTGTCGCACGACGAAGTTGTGCAGGGGAAGGGTCCGCTGTGGGATAAGATGGCCGGCGACGAGTGGCAGAAGTTCGCCGGGATGCGGCTGATGTTCGCGTACCAGTGGGGCATGACCGGCAAGAAACTACTGTTCATGGGCTGCGAGATTGCGCAGCGCCAGGAGTGGCGACACGACCAGAGCATCGACTGGCACTTGCTCCAGCACACGCCGCACAAAGGCGTGCAGTCAGTGGTACGTGACCTGAACAAACTGTACGCCTCCGAACCGGCGCTGCACGAACTCGATAACCAACCGGGCGGGTTCGACTGGATCGACTGTTCGGACGCGGCCAACAGCGTCATCAGTTGCATGCGCAAGAGCAAGGGCGACGACGTCGTGGTGATGGTGTTCAACTTCACGCCGGTTCCGCGTCACGACTACCGTCTGGGCGTGCCCGGTCCGGGCGCCTGGACCGAGGTGCTGAACACTGATGCGGGCGTGTACGGCGGGAGCAACGTCGGTAACGCCGGCGGCGTGTACGCCGAGTTCGCGCCGATGCACGGTCAGAAGTATTCCGTGTTGCTGAACCTGCCGCCGCTGGGCGCGGTGTTCTTCAAGGGCAAACTCTAGTACTACTCCGTTAGAGGGCTGAATCGTCTCAAGCGATTCGGCCCTCTCACTTTGCATGAAGACCTATACCCCAAGTCTCGATTCCGCTGTCCTCGACCGCCTCCGCGACTACGCCGCGCTATTCGCTGACGAGTTCCCCCAATCCAAGCCCGCTCGCTGGGCCGGCGTGTACCTCGAGGGCTTACTCCTGGACGGCGAACGCAAGTCCATCGAGCCGCTCTCACGCCGCATCACGCTGCCCGACGGACTCGCCAGCACCGATCCCGAGCAGGCACTCCAACAGTTCGTCAACCAAAGCCCCTGGGATGAGAAGGCCGTTCTCAAGCGTTACCGCGCCCACCTCGCCCAGACCTTCGCCAGCCCCGATGGGATCTTCTTGTTCGACGACGTCTCGTTCCCCAAGCAGGGCACGCACTCCGTTGGCGTTCAGCGGCAATACTGCGGCGCTCTGGGCAAGAAGGCCAACTGCCAGGTCGCCGTCTCCGTCCACTACGTCAGCCCCAAAGGTCATTACCCACTGGACCTGCAACTCTACCTGCCCGACTCCTGGCTCACCGACACCAAACGCCTGGACAAAGCCGGCGTGCCCAAGGATCAACGGATCGCTCGAACCAAACACGAGATCGCTCTGGAGTTGCTCGACCGGGTGCGTGCCGAGGGCCTACCGGGCCGCCGTGTGGTGGCCGATGCCGGGTATGGCGTCTCCGGCGTGTTCCGGGCGGGGTTGGAGCAACGGGCGTTGAAGTACATCGTGGGGGTGACGGCGGACTTCGTCGTGTTCACGGAAAAGCCCACGTGGGATCGCCCAGACGCCGGCAACTCGGGCCGTCGAGGTCGCCCCCGCAAACAGCCGCGGTTGGCCGCGAGCAGTCCTCGCCCGGTGGCGTTGAGCGTGTTGGCCGGGCGAGTCGAGCGTCACCGGGTGGGTTGGCGGGAAGGAACCAAGGGGACGTTGTCGGGGCACTTCGCGTGGGTGCGGGTGTGGCCGGCTCAGGGGTGGGCGACGGGCGCGTGTGCCCACGCGGCGCCGTTGTGGCTGTTGATCGAGAAGCAGGGCGGGGATGGCCCGCTGAAGTTCGCGTTCTCGAACCTGCCTTCGGGCACGAGTCGGTTGGCGGCGGTGCGCCTGTGGAAGAGCCGCTGGCCGGTGGAACAAGGGTACCAGCAACTGAAGGAAGAGTTGGGCCTGGACCACTTCGAGGGGCGGAGTTGGCGCGGGTTCCACCACCACGCGGCGATGGCCCTGTTGGCCTACGGGTTCTTGTTGCTGGAGCGTCGCCGGCTGACGGTCGAACGGGAGCAGAAGAAAGCAGCCCGCCCGACGCGGGCAAAAAAGGGGGCGCCGAGCCGGTGCTGACGCTACCGGGGATCCGGCGCGCGTTGCAACACCTGCTGTTGCCGATAGCCAAGCCGGATTGTGCCCACTGCCGATCACAGCAATTGCACCCGCGCAAAGAGTAACGGAGTAGTACTAGAGCGCGTTCAGAAATGGTGTAGCGTGCGGCTAACGAGCCGCGACCGCAAGGGAGTGGGTAACGTCTCCGCTCCCTTGCGGTCGCGGCTCGTTGAGGTGCTACATATTTCCTGAAAACGCACTAACATCTCTCGCCCTCTCCGAGGGCTGAAAACAAGGTCGCGTCGACCAACCGCTACACGTTTTCCGCATGCGTTCGCGGCCCGGAGGAAGGTTCCTCCGGGTCCGCAGTTTCGTTTGCCTGCCCCCGACATCACTGGATGAAGATGACAGTAACATTCCTGCTGGCCGAACCGGTGTCGTTCCCGTCGTCCACGGTGAAGGTGAACGAGTGGGTGACTCCAGCGGGAACGTTTGTCGCGAACCTCACGGATCGCAGAAGGGTTTGGTAATCCGCAGGGGTAGCACTACCGGTGAATGTCAGCACACCGGTCCCCGCGTCAAACGTTCCCGTGACGCTGATGAAGCCTGCGAATTCTCCGCTGAAGTCCAGTTGGTCGCCGTTGGCGTAGTCAGGACTCGACACCGTGGCACCGACCATCGTATCGCCGATGTCTGGGTCCGTGACGGTGATAGCCGCGTCGATAATCACGGGCGGGGCGTCAACAAAGTACGAGATGTTGTCCGTGGACGTGGTCACCACTGGGTTTTCGTTGACCGCGGTGACGAAAACGCGGACCTCCTGATCGGTGCTCAAGGTTCCATCGGAAACGCGAACGATCACGGTGTAACCGTTGTCGGTATTGTCATCGGTGGGTGTTTCAAAGTCGGGCGCGACGAGGAAAGTGAGTACGCCGGTGTTGGCGTCAATCTGGAACTTGTCGCCTTCGTCGCCACCGATGATGCTGTAAGTGAGCGTGCTGCCCGCGTCCGCGTCGGTCGCGGTCACGGTGGTTACCGCAGTCGTGTTTTCCGCGACGTTCTGGTTGACCGGTGAACCGCCGCCGTTGCTCGTGATGACCGGGTTGTTGTCGTTGACCGCAGTGACGGTAACGGCGAGTGTCTGATCGGTGTTCAAGGTTCCATCGGAAACGCGGACGGTCACGTTGTAAACGTTGTCGGTGCCGACATCCGTGGGTGTTTCAAAGTCGGGCGCGGCGATGAAAGTGAGTACGCCGGTGTTGGCGTCAATCTGGAACTTGAGTGCGTCCGCGCCGGGCAAG